>DASTLN010000060.1:0-8289 GCA_035714925.1 Dehalococcoidia bacterium
TGATGTCGAACATGAGGCGGTGGCCGGTGCGGACGCGCGCCGTCGTGATCGCGAGACCGTGCACGCTGTCACCGATCGCGGGGCTGTAGATCGGCACGCCGGCCTTCGCGGCGGCGGTGAGGATGCCCTCCTCCTTCGCCATCGGTGCGAGCGCGTGGCCGATGCGCTCGAAATACTCGCGGGTCGTGATCGGCTGGCCGGAGGGCAGGGTCTGGGCGAAGGAGACGACGAACTCCTCCGCGTCGGCGAAGTCGCTTTCGGGCGCCAGGACGTCGTAGAAGCGGTTGATGCGGCGCCGTCCCAGCTCGACGTCCATGCCGCCGGGCACGGATTGCCAGTGCGGGCTGCCCAGCGTCTCATAGACGTCGTGAAACATGTTGGCGCCGGTGGTGACGATGACGTCGGCCATGCGGTTCTCGACGATGTGGCGAATGATGTTGCGCATGCCGGCCGGCACCATGGCGCCGGCGAGGCCGAGGAAGATCGTCGTGTCGTCGTCGAGCATGTTGCGCCAGATGCGGACCGCCTGGGCGAGGTTGCGCGCCTGGAAGGAGGTGCCGCCCATGCCCGCCACCATCTCGGCGGCGCTGATGTGGTCGCGGACCTCGAAGGGGTCGACGTGGGTGTGCAGGAAGGCGTCGTGGCCGTGGCCGCCGTGGTGGTGGCCTTCGGGAGGGAGGATGTGAGGGGAATGAGGTGCCGTGTCGCTCAAGGCGACCTCCTTTCGGGGCGAGCGAGTACCGGTTCGCCTACTGGCTGAACGCCCCAGTGACGCTGCGGCGCTCGAGCATCGCGACGGGTGTGGCCTGGTCCACGGCATGCGGGAACTCGAGGCCGCGGTCGTGGATGCGCGTCGTGACGTGGGTGAGGCCGAAGGTATCGACGATGCGGTCGACAGCGCCGCCGGCTTCGAACTCCTTGCAGGAGAAGACGTCGACCCAGACGTAGCCGCGGTCGGGAAAGGTGTGAACGCTGATGTGGCTCTCGGCGATGATGACGAAGCCGGTGACGCCCCAGTCTTCGGGCTTTTCGCCGGTGTACTGCAGGACGAAGGGCTGGGAGATCTTCGTCATGTTGATCTCCGCCGGGTAGGTGTCGAGGAGCGAGTGGACTAACGATTCACTGCTCAAAAGCTCCCGGTCTCCCCCGAAGCCGTCAATGGTCAGATGCATCGCTCACCCCTCTCTTCGTCGTCCGCAATGCGGACGGTCACTACCGCACCGCGTTTAACGGCTACGGCGTCCGGCCGATAGAACCTCCCGCCCATTTCGGGCGAAATAAAGGACCCCCAGTAGCATCCCCCGAGTTTCGGGAGAACCCTTCGTCCCGAAGGATTTCAGCGGGCTCGATTGTCCTTCGTGGGAAGGATTGAGCCTCGCCGCAGCCACCGGATGGCCCGGATTGGCGCCTCACGCCTCGCGGTTGAGGCACAAATCGCAGGGTAACATAGCGACCCGGTTGAGTAAAATCTGTCGATTTCGAGTCTTAGTCGCCGGCCGGCGGGGAAGGTCCGGCTTCGCCCGGCGCGCCACCGCCGCGACCGCGTCGACGCCTGCGCCTGCGGCGCTTCTGGGCGCTTTCGCCGCCTTCGGTTGAGTCGCCCGAGGGCTGTTGGGCCGCGGGTGGTTGGGGCGGGGGTTGGGGGGCAGCCGGGGAACGATAGGGCGCCGGGGCTTCGCCGCCAGCACCGCGTCCACGGCGACGCCGGCCACCGCGGTCGCGCCCAGCGTCACGGCCGCGACCGCCTTCCGCGGGGGCTCCGGGCGTGGCCGTCCGGGCGCTGCTGTCCTCAAGGACGGTGCGCAGCGGGCCTTCGATCTTTCGCACCAGCTCCATGGGACGGATCGTCACGCCGTTTTGCAGCTGAAAGTCGAGCGCTGGTACCTCGAAGAAGGTCCGCGTGTCGGTCAGCATCATTTTGACGATCTCGCGGTTGAAGTCGATGCCCATGACCTTGGCTTCGCCGGCAGGGGTGGAGTGGACGGAGCCGACCTTGGGGAGCTTGCCGCGCAGCTCTTTGTAATCCTCGTACTCGAAGGTGAGGCAGCAGTAGAGGCGGCCGCAGACGCCGCTGATCTTCTGGGGGTTGAGCGGGAGGTCCTGCTCCTTCGCCATGCGGATGCTAACGGCGGGGAAGCTGGTCATCCAGCTACTGCAGCAGAGTCGTTCACCGCAGATATCGAAGCCGTCGACGAGCTTGGCGCGGTCGCGGTCACCGACCTGGAGGAGCTGAACGCGGGCGTCGAGGTCACGCGAGAGGTCGCGCACGAGGCCACGGAAGTCGACGCGCTCCTGGGCGGAGAAGTAGGCGGTGAACTGGCCGCCGTCGAGGTCGTACTCACCGCTGGCGAGGGTCATGTCGAGGCCTTGCTCGGCGGCCAGCGCCTTGGCGACACGCAGCGATTCGTGCGCCTTCTCGCGGGCCGCTTCCATCTTGTCCATGTCTTCCGGGGTCGCGATACGGAGGATCGGTTTCATATCGCTCTGGTTGGAGGACTGGTTCTCGATGACCTGGTCGGGGGAGATGACGATGCGGCCGCAGGAGAGGCCGTGCGCCGACTCGACGACCACGTACATACCGACTTCGAGCTCGAAGTCGAGGGCGTCGTAGTAAAAGATTTTGCCCGCCTGGCGGAAGCGGACGCCGGCCGTCCTGGTAGCCATTTCGAGGGTCGCATGGCGACCCGTTTCCCTTCCTAACGCGTGGTCGCCAAGCGACCGGGCTGGCCTGCACGCGGCAGGTCCAGAATCAGGTTCTCCAAGGCGAGTTGCGCGTCGACGTTCGCGTAGAGGTATTCGCGTGTTTGCCCCAGCGATTCCAGGAACGTGACGATCTCACTCGCTTCGTATAGTTTACCTTCATCGCGCAATTGCGATTCGTGGTCGCTGTTTTCGGCGCCTTCGCTGCCGCCGCAGGCGAACAGCAGCACGTCGCGCCACCAGCCCTCCCAGACGGTGAGCTCGCGCAAGTAGCGTTCGCGGGCACCGGCGGCGCGGTCGCCGGCCTCCCGGGCCCAGGCGAAGCGCTCGAAGCGGCCGGTGTGCGCCAGACGGACCGCTGTATCCAGCATCTCGGTGCGCTCTTCCATCAGCGCGGGGTCTTCCAGCGCCTGGAGGGCCCAGCCGATGCGTCCGCGTGAGGCGGCGGTGATTGCGACCGCGTCGTCCGGGTCAGCGCCGCGGTCGATCAGGGTTTCGAGGATGGTCTCGCGGTTGACGGGGCGGAAGGCGAGCTTCTGGCAGCGCGAGAGTACGGTGTCCGGCAGGCGTTCCTCGCGCTCGGCGAGGAGGATGATGACGCTGCCGGCGGGGGGCTCCTCCAGCGTCTTGAGAAACGCGTTCGCCGCCTCGACGTGCAGCGTGTCGGCGGCGTCGACGATGGCGATGCGGCGGCCGCCGCTGTAAGGGCTGAGCGAGAGGAGCTTTTCAAGGCGTCTGATCTGACAGATACGCAGGTCGCGGCTATCGCTGTGGTCGCGGTGGTCTGGCTCGTCGCAGATGCCGCCGGGCGCGACGACCTCGACATCGGGGTGGCTGCCGGCGAGAGTGGTGCGGCAGGCCTGGCACTCACCGCAGGGCTTTTCGTCAGAGGCGCAGTTCAGCGCCGCTGCGAAGTCGAGCGCCGCGGTCAGCTTGCCGACGCTCTCGGGGCCGGTGAAGAGCCAGGCGTGCGGCGTACGGTCGGAGCGCAGGGCGCGGTCCATCGCTTCGAGCGCCTTGTCGTGGCCGATGACGTTCCACATGGGCTGGTATAACTAGCCGTTCTCTTCGTTGCCAAGAATCTGATCGAGCGTCTGGCGCTTGCGCAGGAGGCGCAGGCTGCCGTCCAGCTCAATCATGACCTCAGGCGCCTGGGGGTACGAGTTGTAGTTGATCGTGGACATCGCGGCGCAGTAGGCGCCGGCGCCGCCCACGACGACGAGGTCGCCGATTTCGGGGCGGGAGACCATGCGCGGAGCTAGCGCTTCCGGGTCGCCGGGCGCGGGAGTCAGGATATCGCCGGACTCGCAGCAGGGGCCGACAAAGGCGACCTCTGCCGGCGGCCTGCCATCAGCCAGGACCTCGATCGGATGCTGGGCGCCGTAGAGGGAGGGGCGGGTGACCTCCGTCATTCCGGTATCCAGTTTGGCGAAGAGGTAACCGTCGGTGCCCGTGTCGACCACGTCGACGCAGGTCGAGACCACGGCGCCGGCGAGGGCAACGAGAAAGGTACCGGGCTCGATTTCAAGATGAAGCTCACGGCCTTCGCGCTGCTTGAAGCTTTTTAGCTCGGCGTGGACATGCGCTGATATCTCTTCGAGGTCGACGCTGGGCTCGCCCGGCATGCGGCCGACCTTGAAGCCGCCGCCGAGGTTGACGGTCGTCACGTCCGGGAATCGAGCGGCCAGATCGAGGGTCATGCGCGTGACCTTCTTCCAGACTTCGGGGTCGGTGCCGGAGCCGATGTGGGTATGCAGCGTGCCAATGACGAGGCGGTGGCGCTTTGCCGCCGCCAGGACCTCGTCCAGGTACTCGTGCCAGATGCCGAAGCTGGAGGCCGGGCCGCCGGTATTGGTCCGGTTGGTGGAGCCGCTACCGAGGCCGGGGTTCATGCGTACCGCGATTCTCGACCCCGGCGCGACGCCTCCGACCAGGTCGAGTTGGTGCAGCGAGCAAGCGTTGAATCGAACGCCCTTATCGATGATCTCGTCCAGGCGGCGGGAGGGCATCTGAGAGGTGAGCTGAATCTGATCGGCGGTGAAACCGGACCGCAGCGCGCGGTCCACCTCCCAGTCGCTGGAAGCATCGATCTGAATGCCAAGGCCACGAAAGACGTTGAGGATGCCGTGGCTGGGGTTTGCCTTCATGGCGTAGCGCAGGGTGAAGCCGTAGGGGCCGCCGAAGGCGAGCGCGCGCCGGGCGGTCGCTTCGAGGCTGGCGCGGTCGTAGACGTAGCAGGGGGTGCCGAAGCGGTCGCGTATCTCAGCGGCACGCGCGGCATCGATGTAGGGCGCGGCGGCAGGCGCCGTTGGCGTTGTCATGGGTTCGATTATAGGTGGCAGAGGGCAGCGCGCGCATTGAAGTAGAACGCCTTTTCTGGCATGATTGCACGCTAAGGAGACAAGTGAGGCAATAAGCCCAGATCAGCATGGCATTCAAGGCACCCATGATGCGAGTCTGGCTTGCCGCCAGCGGAGGCGGTTGTGACCACCCCACCCGCAAGGCCGAAAATATTTCACATAACGCATGTCGAGAATTTAAGACGAATTGCAGCTGAAGGTTCGCTAGTTTCAGATGCCGAAATGATAAGGCGTGGTGGTCCCGATCAGGCTATCGGCATGTCGGAGATTAAGCAGCGCCGCGTAGAGGAGCTGCCAGTTCCGTGTCATCCCGGAACAACGGTAGGCGACTACGTTCCTTTCTACTTTTGTCCTCGTTCAGTCATGCTCTATGTCATCTACATGGCCAATCATCCCGACCTTACCTATCGAGGCGGACAAGGACCAATCGTTCACTTGGAAGCGGATATGCATTCCGTCATCGAGTGGGCGAGCCGGGCCGACAGGAGATGGGCCTTCACACTCTCGAATGCTGGCGCCCGCTACACGGAGTTCAGGTCAAGCACCGACGCTCTAGGCGAAGTTAATTGGGATGCTGTTGAGGCGGATGACTTTAGGCCTGCTAATGTCAAAGAGGGGAAGCAATCCGAGTTTCTGGTTAACGGTGACTTCCCGTTCCGCCTGGTCGAGCGAATCGGAGTACTGAGCCCCTCCATTGAGAGGAGGGCTGAAGAAGCCCTCGCTGGAGCGGCGCACCAGCCGCAGTTGGAAGTGCTTCCTGCCTGGTATTACTGAGGAGTTCGAGGAGCAGCGATGATCGAATACAAGACCGGCGACATCCTGACGGAAGATGCCGAGGCATTGGTCAATACAGTCAACTGCGTGGGGTTTATGGGGCGAGGCATCGCACTTCAATTCAAGCGGGCTTATCCAGATAACTTCAAAGCCTATGAAGCAGCTTGTAAACGTCAAGAAGTTGAGCCCGGGCGAATGTTCACCCACGGAACAGGTAAGTTAACCAATCCGAGGTTCATCATCAACTTCCCAACAAAGCGCCATTGGCGAGGTAAGTCGCGACTTGAGGATATCGAATCCGGCCTCAAGGATCTTGCAACCGAGATCGAGCGTAGGAACATCAAATCCATCGCAATTCCACCTCTGGGAGCGGGTCTTGGAGGTTTGAATTGGCTTGATGTGCGTCTCTTGATTGAGCAGGAACTTGGATCGAAGTCAGATGTCCGCATTGTCGTATTCGAGCCTCATTCAGCGCCGCAACCGATGATGGCGGGCAAGTCACGTGAAGTCCCGAGGATGACACCAGGACGGGCTGTGCTTGTAGGCTTGATGCACCGATATCTGCGCGGGCTCCTTGATCCCTTCGTTAGCCTTCTCGAAGTCCATAAGTTGATGTACTTCATGCAGGAAGCTAATGAGCCACTCAGACTACGGTTCGCGAAGGCCCCCTACGGCCCATACGCTGAGAACCTGAGACATGTCCTCCAAGCTGTGGAGGGTTACTATGTCGAGGGTTACGGCGTCGGCGGTGACTCTCCGGACAAACCCTTGCAATTGATTCCGGGTTCGGTTGACGACGCGTCTGCGTGGTTAGATTCACATGAAGATTCGCGTGCCAGATTCGAACGAGTCGGAGCGCTTGTTCGGGGTTTTGAGTCGCCATTCGGACTGGAATTGCTCTCAACCGTTCACTGGATCGCTAAGCGGGAGCAGCCGGTCGATGATGCAGACCTATTGCGGCGTGTGTACGAGTGGAACGCCCGCAAACGTCAATTCTCACCTGGCCAAGTTGGTCTTGCGGTTTCGGTGCTTCGGGAGCGAGGCTGGCTGTGAAGGCTGGTCGAGACATGGAACAAGGCTAGGCAATCGAATCATCGGGCGGCTATATCCCGAACTCCTCGTGGTGCAAGCCGCTGGACTCGGTCACTTCGAAGCGCTAGTTGAGCCGCGGCATGAGGTTGTGCAGCCCTTCCTGGCTGAGGCGGTTCGCCAACGCCGACGAGGAAGACGCTGCGCGGGTGTAGCCGTGGTAACGGACCCAGCGGACGAAGTCGTCCGCGTCGCCGTGGGCCGAGAGGCCCAGGATCTGGGTTAGCTGGGCCCTCACCGGCACGTCGCCACGTATATGCAGACGTATTACTCAGATGCGAAATCGGCATTCGCAAGGTCGGGAAGGGCAGGGCGCGGCGGCAGGTGCCGTTGGCATTGTCATACGTGGATTATAGGTGGCGAGTGGGCAGCGGGTTGCCGGACCGTCCTATTGCACGATCATCGCCGTGACGAGACCGAACATGCCCTGCGGACCCTCCGCGTGTGACAGAACGTGGCAATGGAACGCCCAGGCTCCCGGCTCTGTCGCCTCGACCAGCACGTCGTAGCGGTTACCCGGCGCGACATCTACCGTGTCGCACAACTGCGGCGGGTTCACCGGCCAACCGTCCTTTGCGATGACGGCCTGAGGCATGCCGTGCAGGTGCATCGGATGATTCATGACTCCCTCGTTGAGGTAGCGGATAAGGACGCGCTCGCCTTGATTGGCGAAGACGGCATCTGTCGCAGGGAAGCTCTTGCCGTTGATCGTGAAACCGAGGGAGAGGTCGTTGAGCACCATGATGTACTCGCGATCGTATTCGGGATAGGACGAAGGGTCCTTGGGATCGACGATGAAGGCTCCCAAGAGTCCACGGTTGACCTGATCGAGCGAGTTATGGTGCGAGTGGTACATGTGGGTCCCGGAGTTGCGCAATGTGAACTCGTAGGTGAAGGTTTCTCCGGACTTGATGGGGTCCTGGTTGATGTAAGGCACTCCGTCCATGTTGTTCGGCACGTAGAGCCCATGCCAATGCACCGTTGTGCTCTCGGTCAGGTTGTTCTTGACCAGTATCCGGACTCTGTCGCCCTCTGTCGCACGCAGCACCGGACCGGGGACCGCCCCGTTGTAACCGCGTGCCGCGACGATCTTGCCCGGTTCGACCTCCCACATCACCTCATCGCAGGTCAGATTAAAGACCTTCACGCCGTCGATGGTCTCCGTCTCCAGGGGCAAGCCTCCTTTGCCGGCCGTAATAGGCGATTCCTGGTTGGCAAGGAATTTCTTTAACCCTTCTTCGTGCAAGCGGTCTATATCCTCGGCGCTATGCTGCTGGTGTGGCGCGGCGGGGGACATCTGCGCGGCGTGGTCGCTGAGATCGTCGCTCGTGTCCTTGTCAGCCGCCTGAACCTCAGTTGGCGTTTT
>DASTLN010000061.1:0-9810 GCA_035714925.1 Dehalococcoidia bacterium
GTCATCAGCAGCGCGCCCAGGTTCGCGTAACCCAGCCCCAGCTGCCGCATCGCGTGCGCGTTCGCCTCGATCTTCGGCGTCGGGTACCCCGAGTGCCCCACGATGATCTCCTGCGCCGTGATCATCACGTCCACGGTGTGCGTGTACGCCTCCACGTCAAAGACCAGCTTCCCGCCCGGCCCAATAGCCAGGTTGGCGGGTGCATCGCTAATGCCCGTATGCCCATATGCCTGTATGCCCGTCTGACCTTCCGGCCGCAGGAACTTCAGCAGGTTGATGCTCGATAGGTTGCACGCCGAATCGTCCACGTGCATGTACTCAGAGCACGGGTTGCTCCCGTTGATCCGCGCCGTGTTCGCGCACGTATGCCAGTCATTGATCGTCGTGTCGAACTGCATCCCCGGGTCGCCGCACTCCCACGCCGCCTGAGAAATCGCCCGCAGCACCTCCGCCGCGTTCACCGTCTCAATCGGGTCGCCGTCCGTCACAGCGACGAGCTTCCACTCGTCGCCGGCGATCGCCGCGCGCATGAACTCGTCCGTCGCGCGCACGCTGTTGTTCGCGTTCTGGAACTGCACGCTCGCCCACGCCTCGCCGTTCAGCGACATGTCCCAGCCGGCGCTCCCCAGGTCGTATGCCTTGCGCTCTTCCTTCGCCTTGCTCTCGATGAACTCCATCACGTCGGGATGGTCGGAGTTCAAGATCACCATCTTCGCCGCCCGCCGCGTCGTCCCGCCCGACTTGATCGACCCCGCGATCGCGTCGGCGCCGCGCATGAACGACACCGGCCCCGAGGCCACGCCGCCGCCCGACAGGTACTCCTTGGACGACCGTATCTTCGAGAGGTTGATCCCGGATCCGGAGCCGCCCTTGAAGATCATGCCCTCCGTTCGGCACCAATCGAGAATCGACTCCATGTCGTCCTCAACGCTGAGGATGAAGCACGCGCTGCACTGCGGCTTTTCCTTCGTCCCCACGTTGAACCACACCGGGCTGTTGAAGCACGCCAGCTGGTTGATCAAGATGTGGCGTAGCTCGTGCTCGAACGTCGCCGCCTCATCTTCCGAAGCGAAGTACGCCGCCCCCGAACGCACCCCCGTCGACAGGTCGATGTCCGCCGCCTCCCGGCCCCACTTCGCGATTTCCATGACGATGCGGTCGACCATCTGCCGCGCGCTCGTCTCCCGCTTGTCGGTGTTGATCCGCCCGCGGAAGTACTTCGACGCCACAACCTGCGTCGCCGTCTGCGACCAGAAAGACGGTATCTCGATATCCGTCTGCTCGAAGAACGTCTTCCCCGTCTCATCCGAGATCGAAGCCGTCCGGCTATCCCAGTCGATGACCTCATAGGCGCTAACGCCCGGCGTCGTGAAGAAGCGCTTCAGCTTCAGCCCGGGACGCTCGTCCTCACGCCCTGTCTGCAGTCCTGGATAAACGGTTGTGGTCATCGCGAGGTCTCCTGGTCGTTATTGGTGTGACTTTCGCAGTCCTTTTCTTTCATCTGGTTCGTCTGAGCACCACGGCATCTCTTGTCATCCTGAGCGGAGCGAAGGATCTGGCCCCATCCGCATCAGCCGCCACGCAGTCCAACACTCGGAGCATCGTCCACAGCCCCTCTCCGTAGACGGAGAGGGGCGCGCGGCAGCAGGGGTGAGGTGGGAACGCCTCGTCTGCCCTGACGCTTCCCATCTGCTTACTCACGTCCCCAATTCACCTTCATATCCGCTCCCTAAACCGCCGCCTCCTGCGGCCGCGCCGCCCGAATCTCCTTAAGCTCCGAATCGATCGCCGCCAGCTCGCGCAGCTCCTCCGGCGAAGCCTCGCCCAGCTTCACCTCGCCCTCAATGCGATACCGTTCTTCGATCTCGCCAAAGCGCTGTATCAGCTCATCTTCTCGAGTCGTCGCATCTTTGCGGGGCATACGATTCAGTTTCCTTTCCAAGCCTTATCCACTCCGGCAACCGCCCGGCCGCCGTTCTTCACCACTGCGGACGCACCATTGGCGTTAGCTGCAGGTTTCAACCTGCGGAGTCCGTCAAGGTCACCGGCGCCACGCCGCTCCATCTACTTGTTCTCCTCGTACAGGCTCCGCCGGTTATACCCGCCCGTCTCCAGCTCAAACCCCTCCTCCACCGCCTTCGCCCGCAGCTCCGCCTCCGGCCGCCCCATCTCCCGCACCATCAACCGCATGATCTGCCCACCCAGGGCAAGATTTCTTAACCGCTTCACGTCCGCGTCCGACCACGGCTTCCCGGCATTCCGCACGTCCCGCGGGTCCGCCTCGCTCATCGTCCCGCCGCCCGCCCGCAGCTTGAGACTTGCAGCCTGAAGCTTGTAGCTTGAAGCCTGTAGCTTGCAGCCTGAAGCTTGAAACTCACGTCTCACTCCGCCGCCTGCGCCGCGCCCATGCCGCCACCCGCCACGAACAAGCGATACGCCGGCCCCGGCGGAGTCCCCGGCGTATTCAACCGAAAGCGAATGATCCCGCCCCGGATCGGCAGCTCCGTTCCGTCGTCCAGCACCAACCGCATCGGATCCCGCTCGCGTGAAATCAGCGGCGTGTCGACCTGTGGCCGCATCGTCACGCTGCCGCGCTCCATGTCCACCTGACACGAACCCTCGGCAACGATCTCGCCGCTGCTCGTAAACAACTTGCCAAAGGAATCGATAACCAACCTTCACGTCCTTGAACCCTGGATCCTAACGCCGGCCGGCGCGTCTTGCGCGTCTGCCTTCGATTTGTGTTGGCGGTGCGTCGAGCGGCGTCGGCGGCAGCAACGGCGGCTGATTCGCGCCGGCCCGGCGCGGCATCCGGCGTGGCGCCGCCTGCGCCCGCGCCACCTCAGCCTGCAGCTCCTCCTGGCTCACGAAATCCTTGTAGTGCGACGCGAACCGCACGTAGGCCGCGTAGTTCAACTCCCGCAGGCTGTCCATCACCAGGTCGCCGACTTCCGTGTACGGCACCTCGGCCATCCCGCGGGACAGCAACGTCGCCTCGATATCGTCGACGATCCCGTCGACGTCTGAAGCGCTAACCGGCAGCTTGGCGCACGAACGCTGGATCCCCGTCCGCATCTTCTCCCGCGAGAACTCCTCGCGCCGCCCGTCCTTCTTCACCACCATCAGATGCGCCGTCTGAACCCGCTCGAACGTCGTGAACCGGCGCCCGCAGCTCAGGCACTCACGCCGCCGCCGGATCCCGTCTTCCGCCTCGCGTGAGTCGATAACCTTGGAGTCGTCAAAGGTACAGAATGGGCAGCGCATGCGGGGGTTAGCGCCTCCAGTGGATGATTTCGAAATGCCTCTCTGGGAGAGTGCAAGCCGAATCATACACCAGATATGGTGCCTGTCAAGCGAACAAAACCCCACATTTTGTGTCTATTTCAAGTCAACCACTGATCATAATCACCCAACTTATGATCATCAGATCAACCTCCGCCCGCACCGGCCCACCCTCATCCTGAGGCACTCGCACAGCCTGCGCCAACGCCCCGTCCTCAGGCACGCTCCGCTCACCAATCCAGCATCCCAACGGTCATTCTGAGGCACGAAGAATCTGGCCCCTAGCGCAACCCAGCCCCACGCAAGCCACGCCCGCGCACCCCAACCCGTCATTGCGAGGAGCGACGAAAGGAGCGACGCGGCAATCTCGCATCCGCCGCCAAACGCCCCACCGCAGGCAGTCGACACCCCGCCTGTCCTTCTGAGGCACGAAGAATCTGACCCCAACAGTCACCAATCGGCCCCACGCATCCACCACTCGCCCCAACCCGTCATTGCGAGGAGCGACGAAAGGAGCGACGCGGCAATCTCACATCCGCCACAACCCCCCAACCGCAGTCCGCCAACGCCCCGCCTGTCCTTCTGAGGCACGAAGAATCTGTCCCCCGCGGAACCACGCCCCACGCAAACGGCCACGCACCCACCCGTCATTGCGAGGAGCGACGAAAGGAGCGACGCGGCAATCTCACCTCCGCCACAAACCCCCAACGCAGTCCGCCAACGCCCCGCCTGTCATTCTGAGGCACGAAGAATCTGGCCCCAACAGTCGCCAATCGGTCCCACGCAGTCCACCACTCGCCCCACCTCCCGGCGGTAGCACCCCCTTCACGGAGTGGAAGGGACGCGCAGCCTTCGACGCTACGTCAGGTCTCAAATGGTCCAGCAACCGAAGGAAACCGCCTAAGGCGCCGCTTCAGCGCGGGGGCATGGGGGCGCCAACCCCCTCTTCAAACTACGGATGCACCTTGCGCGCCACCAACGCCCACGACACCCCCGGCGCACGCCTCAACGTCTCGATCACCGCCGGCGCGCTGCTCGCCTGCACCGGCTCGTCCCCCACCGTCACGAAGCACTCGCCCAGCCACGGCCGCGCAACGTCCAGCACCTGCGGCACCTTCCGCTTGCGCACGTTGAGCTGGATCACGCTCACCGGACCGTCGCGGCCGCCGCCCGAAAACGTCGTCAGCGGGAACGCCGCCTCGCGCAGCGCCTCCGTCAGCGCCCACGCGTCGCCCGACTTCGTAAACCGCACCGTCACGCTGCCCAGCCCCAGCTTGCCCGCCAGGAACATGCCCAGAGCCGTCCCCATCGCGAAGCCCGCACCGAAGCCCGCGATCGTGAACGGATTCCCGAGGTCGCGGAACACCAGCGAAGCCGCGATCACGTAGATCGTCGCCTCGAAGAAGCCCAGCGCCGGCGCCAACCCGTTACGACCCTCGATTATGAAGATCGTCTTGAGCGTCGCCAGCGACACGTCTGTCGCGCGCAGCAACATCACCAGCAGTGCGATTCCAATCGGTTCGAGCATTGAGAGCGTGGTCCTGAGTTCTAGATCGATTTCCTACCGAAGCGGGCCGTAGCTGTAGGCCTGAAGGCCTGCCCAAACACCACCCTAACAACAACATCGGTATAAAACATCCGGAATGTGTTAACTAGTTATGGCAAGATCATGACAGGTCTGTATCGGCCAACCGACGCAACGCTTCCCCGCTCAAACGCCGCGTCGTCCACTCCGACATCGCCTCCGCCCCCAGCGCGTCGTAGAACTCAATCGCCGGCGTATTCCAGTCCAACACCGACCACTCGAACCGCCCGTAATCGCGTTCGACGCATAGGCGCGCCAGGTAGACCAGCAGCGCCCTACCCACGCCCTGACGCCGGTAGCGCCGCCGCACGAAGAGGTCCTCCAGCCACAACCCCGGCTTGCCCGTCCACGTCGAGAAGTTCTGAAACCACAGCGCCCAGCCCGCCGCCTCGCCGTCCACCCGCGCGATAACCGCCTCCGCCACGGGCCGCTCCCCGAACAACGCCGCCTCTATCTGCCCCGCCGTCGCCCGCGCCGACTCCGCCTCATGCTCGTACTCGGCGAGCTCGCGGATCAGCTGCATGATCAGCGGCACATCTCGCGGCATCGCGGGGTCGATACTGAGGACCATGCGCGCAGATTACAGCCTGCGTTTCAGAACGTGCCCGGATCGGTCTCGAAAATCTCGGTGCGCAGGCCGTCCTCCCCGAGTCCACCGTCTTGTCCGTCAGGGCCGAGACCGCGGCTGCCGCCAGGGCCGCCAGGGCCGAGGTCGAACGTGTTACCCGACTGCGAAACGGCCGCACCAGACGGCTGGAGGATGCCTATCGACGGACCGCCGCCGCCGCCACCCTCATCGCCTCGACCCGACACGATGACCACGCCACCCACCACCGCCAGGACAACCGCCAGCAACACCCCGATATGCCACAGCTTCAACGTGACGCTCACGCCAGCCGCCTCATCGCCTCAATCCTGCTGCCCAGGTCAGTCACCATCCGCTAAGCCACCACCGTCCTGAAACTCACCCCCAACGAAAGCCCCCGAATCAGAGCTCGTCCGGCGCGGACTCTTTGTGGAAGTCCACCGACAGCCCGTCCGCCCCGCTTTGCGTGTCGCCGGCGCCGCTGCCCGGCGCGCCGCCCGGGCCACCCGGTCCCACAGCGAACGTATTTCCCGAATACGACGCCGTGGCCGTATACGACTCCAGGATGCCCATGGCCGGTCCTCCGCCCCCTCCGGCGCCCGGCGCGCCATCGCTGCCCTTGCCGCCGGCGCCGCCGTTGCCACCTTGAAGATTCGACTCAACGAGATAGAAGCCACCCGGGCCGCCCGCTCCTCCGGGGCCACCCGACCCACCCCGGCCGCCCTTGCCGCCACGACCGCCACTGCCCGTCGCGATCGTATTGTTCGTTATCGTCGCGCTGCCACGCTGAACGTATACCGCAATCGTGAAGCCGCCGCCCTTGCCGCCTTCGCCATCCTGTCCCGGGTGCCCGCCGCCACCGCCGCCACCGCCGCCCGCGCCGCAGTTGAACACGATGCCACCACCGCCGCCGCCACCGCCACCACCGCCGCCGCCGTTGCGCTCCGCGCTCTCACCGAAGTCGCCGTTGCCGCCGAGGTTGTTGCCGCCCTCCACCGTTGCCCAGAAGTTGGCCGCGTCGCCGCCCTTCACGCCATCCGACCCCATAACGTTGGTTGGACCGCCCGGTCCGCCCGCGCCGCCAGTGCCGCCGTTGTTGGAAGCGGACGCACCCGCCTCGCCGTTAAAGCCGCCGAATGCCCCTCCGGTGCCGCCCTTCCCCCCACGCGTCGCGGCTGCGCCGCCGTCACCGCCCGTCCGGGACGGCGGGCAGAAGCCGCCCGGCATCCCGACCTTACCGTCGTCACCCTTGGCTCCCGCGGCGCCATCCAGCGCGGCCGGGGCCGGCACGCCGTCCCCCGACTTGATGCTGAACCCGTCCAGCGTCACGTCGTCAGAGCTCAGCACCACCGCGATGTAGAAGTCCGTCCACAACATCGAAACCTGGCTCGCGTCCTTCAGCCACGTCGCGGGGTTGTATCCCCCGAAGAGACCGATCTTCGCGAAATCGTAGATTTCCAGCGCCAATGCATCGGCGTCCAGTAGCTGCCCGCCTCCCGCGTAGATCTCCGGCGCCGCCAAGGAACGCGCCGCCTCCAGGGCCCGGTCCAACGTCTTGAACGGCGTTTGGCGCTTGCCATTGTTGTTATCGCTGCCGCGCACTGGGTCGACGAAGAGACGGTTCGCTGCGTCCTGCACCCCTGCCGGCGTCGCGGTCGGCGATGGCGTGAACGTGGCCGTCGGGCTCGCCACCGTCGTGGCCGTAGCGGTGGGCCCCGTGGTCGAAGTCGGCGCCGCTGTCGCGCTAGCCACCGGAGTCGAGGTCCCCAGCAGCGTCACGCCCGGACGCAGCGTCGCCGTCGGGCGCGGCGTCGAGGTCGCCCGAGCCGTAGCCGAAGCCGCCGGGCTCTCGACCACCACCACCTCATCGCCGCCACCCTCATCGCCTCGACCCGACACGATCACCACGCCACCCACCACCGCGAGGACAACCGCCAGCAACACCCCGATATGCCACGGCTTGATCGTCAGTGTCACCACGTCAGTCCTCCGCGTGCTCTACCAACGGCCCCGTCAAGGACCGTGGCCTAAGCCTAGGCGTTCCTCGCACCGCGAATAACAGGCCGATAGCTTCCTCTGTTCGCCTGCGACTCGGGTCGCGCCGTCGAAAAGAAGAACCCTCTCTGGCTGGAGAGGGCTCTATTCTGAGTCTCACGACGCCTCGGCGCCTAAGACTCCTCGTCTTCGTCCACCGGCTCCGGCGCGTTGAAAACCTCCTGCGAAAGGCCCATCGCGCCCGTCACCCCCGGCTCGCCGCCACTCGCTGGCGCGCCCCCTGGGCCGCCGGCGCCGCCGCCGCCCAGCTCAAACGCCGTGTTGCTCACGCTGAGGCTCGAATTGGGAGTGCCCAGCACGCCGATCGATGGGCCGCCGCCGCCACCGCCGCCTGGCGCGCTGTCGCCGCCCCGGCCGCCTGCGGCACCCGGACCGCCACCGCCTTGAGTCACGTAACGCTCGCCACCGGCGCCGCCCGCGCCGCCCGGACCGCCCTTGCCGCCGGAACCGCCGCTGCCGCCCAGACCGCCGTTACCAGTCCTGATTAAAGAACCGGCAACCGTAATCTCGCCGTTGACCACCAGCACGCCGGCCGACATGCCGCCGCCTTCGCCACCCTTGCCGTGACTCTTCGAACCGATTCCGCCGGCGCCGCCACCGCCGCCGCCGCCACCACACGGCGAGTTGCTGCGACCACTGCCGCCACCGCCACCACCGCCGCCGCCCGGCTTGCCGTCCCCCGTTTGGCCCGAACCTTCCTTGCCCAACGCCGGCGTGTAGACACCGGACTCATCCAGCGTCCCGAAGGCGTCGCCGCCCTGGCCCGCCTCGAGTTCCGAAGTGCCGTTGTCGCCGATGCCGCCCGCTTTGCCGTCCTGGCCTGCGCTGCCACGGGCGCCGCCGGCGCCGCCGCCATTCGAGCCCGGGTCACCCTCGATACCGCTCTTCGGCGTGCCGTCACCACCCTTGCCACCCGTCCCGCTGGCGCCCGATCCGCCCTGACCGCCCGAAATGCTCGTCGTGCAGTCGGCCGCGTCTTGTCCCGGCTGACCGGCTGCGCCGGCCTGGCCCGTCCCGCCAGTCGCGCCCGCGGAGCCCCCGGCTCCGTTGGCGGAGATGATCGTGCTATTCGTCAGGCTGATGTCCGTCGCGCCGTTGACCAGCACCGCAACCGAGTTTATCCCCACGATGCCCGTCGTCTGCAGCGTGAAGCCATCCACGCGCACGCCGTCGCCGCTGATGTTCAGCGCATATCCACTCGAAACGATGGACGTCACCTTGTCGTTCTTGCGCTCCCAGGTCTCACGGTCGAAACCACCGTAGATCCGTACCGCCGTCCCCAGGTTGTGCGTCCCGTTGATCTGGCCCCCCGTGACGAAAATCTCAGCCGCTGGCAGCGAAGCCGCGCGATTCAGCGCCGCGCCCAACGTCAGCAGCGGCGTATTGCGCTTGCCGTCGCTCGCATCGCTGCCGCCCGCCAGGTCGACGAACAAACGATTCGGCGCGTCCTGCGCCCCACCCGTCCGCGGCGTCGGCGTCGGCGCCAGGCCGCTTTCCGGTGTTGCCGCAGCGGCCGGCGGCAGCGCCTCCGTCGTCGTCCTGGGCGGCGTTGGCGTCAACGTCGGCACAGCCCCCGACGAACCGCCGCCACACGCAACCACGAGGACCACCAGCGAAGCGGCGCAAACTTTAAGCCATCTCATGAAGATTTTATCGGCGCATTCCCCCCACTCCGACACCGATCCAGACTCAAAATCCCCGTATACCCAGCCTAAAGCACCACCGACTAATCCCAGGCAGCCAAAACCGCCATCAATCAGCGGTTGAGCTTGTAATTCGCCAGCAGAGGCAGTGGGGGCGCAGCCCCCGCGGGGGGAGTCTGAGGGGTCTCCCCTCAGGAATAGTTCTTATCAAAGCGAAGCGCACAAGCCCGCCCGATAGGAAGGGGGCCGGCCTGCCCTTCGCGAAGTGGAAGGGTCGCGCAGCCTTCGACGCCCCAACGTAGTCCACCTCCGCTCTCATCGTCCCCTCTCCCTCAACGAAGAGGGCATCGTCACCAAACGTCCCATCGAGGGCTACCGGCACCGCAGGGCCACACGTGCGCCTGGGCGCCCCTCGAACCCCGTAGCCGAGGCTTTCCAGCCTCGGCGTCATCCGCCACCGACGTTGCACCTCGTCACTGCCTGGAGGCCCAGCCAACGCTCAACATGACCTCTCACCCAACGCCCCAATGCAGGCCACCACTCCTCTCATCGTCCACAGCCCCTCTCCGTCAACGGAGAGGGGCGCGCGGCAGCGGAGGAGAGGCTCAGGCACCCATAATCCAGCCGCCTCTCTCTAGAAGGCGAAGCGCGCTAGCCCG
>DASTLN010000062.1:0-10192 GCA_035714925.1 Dehalococcoidia bacterium
ATCCTCCCTCCCGAAGGCCACCACCACGGCGGCCACGGCCACGACGCCTTCCTGCACACCCACGTCGACCCCTTCGAGGTCCGCGACCACATCAGCGCCGCCGAGATGGTGGCGGGCATGGGCGGCACCTCCTTCCAGGCCCGCAACCTCGCCCAGGCCGTACGCATCTGGCGCAACATGCTCGACGACGACACGACGATCTTCCTCGGCCTCGCCGGCGCCATGGTGCCGGCCGGCATGCGCAATATCATTCGCCACATCGTCGAGAACCGCATGGCCGACGTCATCGTCACCACCGGCGCCAACATGTTTCACGACGTCTATGAGACGCTGGGCAGCCCGCACTGGCAATCCGTACCCGGCGGCATGGACGTCGAGCTGGGACGGCGCCGCATCAACCGCTTTTACGACGTCCTGGCGCCCGAGAGCGACTTCGCCGACGCGGAGGAGTTCGTCGTCTCCTTCGCCCAGACGCTACCCTCCGACCAGCCGATCACGACCCGCGAGTACTTCGAGCGCATCGGCCACGCGCTCGCGCCGATCGCGAAAGAGGAAGGCATCCTCACCGCCGCCGCGAAGGCCGGCGTGCCGATCTACAGCCCCGCGATCGGTGACAGCGTGCACGGTCTCGCGATCACGACGGCGCGCGTCCGCACCGGCCACCGCCTCATGTTCGACATCATCGGCGACGTCATGGAGACGTCGCACATCGCGCTGACCGCGAAGAAGACGGGCGTCATCTATATCGGCGGCGGCACGCCGAAGAACTTCATCCAGCAGGCCGAGGTCGCCGCCTACATCTACGGCCGCGAGGTGCCGGGCCACAAGTACGGCGTCCAGATCACGATGGACCAGCCGCAGTGGGGCGGCCTCTCCGGCTGCACCTTCGAAGAGGCGCAGTCCTGGCGCAAGATCGCCCCCGACGCCGACTTCGTCACACTCAACGTCGAAGCCACGGTCGCGCTGCCGCTCATCGTCAGCGCCATCGCCGAAGAGCTCGGCGACGTCAAATCCAAGCGCACGCTGCCGCAGCTGGACTTTGGCGCCGTGTAGCAGAGGACGCAAAGCCAACATTACTTTGCTTTTCACAACCCATTGCAAAGTTTTAGGCTTAAAAGTTATGATTGCCAGCGGAAAGGCAAAGCTGCGTTACTGGGATAAATGGCTAACTCTTTAGAGCGATTGCGTGATAGCCCCACTGGCAGGATTGTGCGTGGCAGGGAAGGCTTCGATACGTTCCTGCCAGCAGACCTTCCACGCCAAGTCCCGTTGAGCGCAGGCCTTATTTACCTCCTGGATGAAGCATCCAGAGCAGCCGCAATGCTCGCGGGACTCGGCGAGACGATCCCCAACCCGCGTCTGCTAATTAATCCCTTCCTAAGAAAGGAAGCAGTTTCCTCCTCCCGGATCGAAGGAACGCTTTCATCGATCTCCGATGTCCTACGGTACGAAGCCTTCGAAGAACGCGATCCTGTTCGTACTGCCGACGTCCGAGAAGTGGTGAACTACGTTTGGGCGCTTGAGGAGGGGCTGCAAATGCTCCCGCAACTGCCGCTCTCAATGAGGCTCCTCAACTCAGTTCACGCCCGGCTCATGGCGGGTGTTCGCGGCGGTGATAAGCAGCCGGGTTCCATTCGAAGCAAACAGGTCTGGATAGCCGCTCCGGGCTCTCCAATCGAGGACGCCCACTTCGTTCCACCACCCGCCGAGAACCTCCCTGACCTGCTCCAGAACTTCGAGTCATTTCTCAACGAAGACCTCGAAATGCCCCCACTGGTGCAGTGTGCATTGATGCACTACCAGTTCGAGTGCATACACCCCTACGAGGACGGTAACGGTCGGATTGGGCGGCTGCTGATCGTCCTATTTCTCTGCGCGAAGGGCGTTCTCCCGACTCCCCTCCTCTACCTGAGTGCCTATTTCGAACGCAACCGGCCTCAGTACTATGACCACTTGTTTGAAATCAGCGCGTCAGGAGAATGGGAACCCTGGCTCCGGTTCTTCTTCCTCGGCGTTGCCCAGGCGGCCAAGGACGCCCTGACTCGATCTAGGCGCCTGAGGTCGTTACAGGACAACTATCGTGACCGCCTGCAAAAGTCACGACAATCCGGCAACACGCTTCGGCTCCTCGATGAGACGTTCGTCTCTCCCATCATGACCTCGCCGCAAGCAGCCAAGCTATTGCGCGTGACGCCGGTCGGCGCTCGCATGATCCTGGACCGCCTGGTGGCTGTCGGCATCCTGGAGGTGGACAGGAGCCATTGGCCGCACTTCTACACAGCGACCGAGATACTGGCTGCAGTCGAATAAGAGTTCAGCTGAGAGGCGGCGGACTGAGGCGCTATTTTACTTTCAGGCCCAAAACTATAATAACGGTCGGCGATACTAACATTCCCTATAACAACGCCCATCTGGCGCTCCGCCGCCGCGTAAAATGGCCCCATGATTGCGATCGCAGCGCTCTTCGCCGCCGTCTTCCTGATGGTCTCAGCCTCCGGCGTCGTCCCGGGCAAGGTGGGGAATTCATACCTCGAAGGCGCAACGCTCAGCGGCGGCAGCCTCCAGGCGCCGGCCAGCTTCGACCTCGACTGGCCCAACCGCGGCGACGTCAGACAGCTGCACTCCCCGGCAAACGGAATCTTCATGTCTGAGTCGAAACTCGCGGCCCTGGAAGCAATCGACCTGCCGTATCAACTGACACTCCACTACGATTTCGGCCGCTACACGGGCCGTGTCGTGCCGGCGAGCGCCGCCGGCTTCGGCGGGACAACGGACTGGTCGGGCCGCTTCGACGGTGACTCGCTGATCTACTTCGACCGGCCGTTGGGCGGTTACGGCGCCGGCTGGTTCGAAGCGACACCCCCGCTTGCGGAGAGGCTGCGACTGGAGATCGCCTGGGCGCTGGCCGCGCCGGGAGTGCCCTCTCCGAGTTTCGAGACCTTTGCCACGCAGTTCCGTCGCGGCGCCATTGCGGTCAGCCTCACCATCTTCGCCATCGCGTTCCTCTACTTGCGCGGCGCGAAGCCCGCAAACGTCTCGCCGCTGCAGATGGAGGAGCGCATGGCCCTCCGCGAGCTGCAGCTCGGCCCCGGAGCCTGGCGTTGACCCTCCCCCGTCCCGGCGACGAACGTTTCTGGCCGCCGAAGAGCTTCGGCTCCCCGCCGCACCCCTACGGCGAGTACGAAAACGCCCGCGTCGTCCTGCTGCCGGTGCCATACGACTCCACCGTGACCGCGCGCGCCGGCGCCCGCGATGGCCCCGAGGCGATCATCAGCAACTCGGAGGACATGGAGCTCTACGACGTCGGCCTCGGCTTCGAGCCCTATCTGCACGGCCTCTACACCTCGCCCGCCGTCGCAGTCACCAACCAGTCGCCCGAGGCCATGATCAACCGCATCCACGCGATCGCGGCGGAGTACGTCCAGGACGGCAAGTTCCTCGTCACGCTGGGCGGCGAGCACACGATCGCCGTCGGCTCCTTCCGCGCCCACCGCGACGCCTACTCCGGCCTCAGCGTCCTCGCCATCGACGCCCACGCCGACCTGCGCGACGAGTACCAGGACACGCGCTACAACCATGCCTGCAGCCTCCGCCGCATGCTAGACGACGTGCCCGTGACCCAGGTGGGCCTGCGCAGCGCCGCGAAGGAAGAAGCGCAGTACATCCGCGACAACCTGCTGCCCTTCTTCTCCCCGCGCGCCTATCGCTCGCTGCCCGACCTCACGCCGATCATCAACAGCCTCAGCGACAACGTCTACATCACCATCGACCTCGACGGCATCGACTCCGGCGAGATGCCGTCCGTCGGCACGCCGGAGCCCGGAGGCTTGCGCTGGGACGAGGTCAGCGACCTGATGCAAGCCGTCGCCGCCAGCAAACGCATCGTCGGCTTCGACATCATGGAGTTGGCCCCGGACCTCGGCCCCAGGGCCGCGTCCTACGCCGCCGCCAAGCTGACCTACCGCATGATCGGCCTCGCGCTCGGCCCGCCGGAGGCCTGAGCCCGCCGGTTGACGTCGGTTCGCCCGCACCTGACCGGATCCATCCGAAAATCCTCCCGGGTTCCCCCCGCCATTCCCCCGGCTTCTCCCCTCGATATCGCGTCATCAGCCCTCCCGTGGCCCCTCGTTTGGTCCTCACTCAGCCCGCGGATGCCTGCCGAATTCCACCCGTCTGCACCCCGTAGGCCCCGCGTTCTCCACCCGTTTCCCCCTCGTCCCGTATTGGAGCAACTTCTAACACACTCGTAAGCTATCCGTAAGAAACGGCTGCTAACTTGGTAGTTGGGAGGGCAACCCCATGCCTTTGCTGAACATCTTCGGCCAACTCGAAAACTTCATAGCGGACGATCTCTACCCGTACCGCTACGTCATCACGCCCATCGCCATCGCCCTGATCGCTGCCGGCCTCTACGTTGCCTACCGCCTCGGCCTGCCCCTGGTACTCATGCGCCACAAGGTCGCCACCGCCGTCGTCG
This sequence comes from Dehalococcoidia bacterium, assembly GCA_035714925.1. Classification (GTDB taxonomy): domain Bacteria; phylum Chloroflexota; class Dehalococcoidia; order DSTF01; family WHTK01; genus WHTK01. The sequence goes on from DASTLN010000062.1 coordinate 4,478, forward strand.
GTGTGCCGCTGCTGGTAGTAGCCGTCGTCGCCGGCGATTACTTCGTGTCCCCCCTCTGGGAACGCACCCACCTCGAGGAGGCCAGCCCCCTCGTCGCGGCCGAAACGTCAACCGGAGGCTCCGGCGCCGCCAGCGCATCCGTAGCCGATAGCGAAGACAAGGACGGCGCCGACAAGCCGGAGCAGGCCTCCGCGGCTGGCGCTACCGGCGGCTCCGCCACCAGCTTCGAACCCACGGTCGTGCAGACCGGCGAGTTCACCGGCAGCGACGACTTCCACTTCGGCCGCGGCGACGCCCTCATTATCGAGACAGAACCCGGTGTCTTCACCCTACGCTTCGAGAACTTCTCGGTCCGCAACGGCCCCGACCTCTACGTCTACCTGTCGACAGACCCAACCGGCGAAGACGTCGAGGCCTCGCTGAACCTCGGCCAGCTCAAGGCCACGGACGGCGCCTTCAACTACGAGATCCCAGCCAACATCGACGTCTCCACCATCAAGAGCGCCGTCGTATGGTGCCGCCAGTTCAGCGTCCTCTTCGCCCACGCCGAGTTGCAGTAGACCCTAGTCCCGCAGCATCCCGAACCGCTTGTTCTGCGCCGACATGCGCACCAGGTACGCTAACCGCTGCTCGAACACATCCCGCCGCCCGCGTGACCCATCGACGAAGCCAACACGAATACGCTGATAGCTTTCCGGGAACGCCTGGAAGTTGCGCCACGCCGCTTCGTCCACCTGCAACGCCGCCAGAATATCGTCCGGGATTACAAACGGCTCGTTCAACACGTCGCCGATCGCGTCGAGCCCCGCCTGAGTCATACGACCCGCTGCCACCATGCGCCGCGCCCGTTCCTTGTTCATCTCCGAAAGCTTGCTGCCCGGCCGCCGTGGCGTGAAGCGCTGCGCACGACCCTCCGGCCCGTACTTCTTGACGATGCTATCGATCCAGCCGAAGCACAGCGCCTCGTCCACCGCGTCCCCGTAGGGGATGCTGGGCTTCCCGGAGGCCTTTGTATAGAAGACAAGCCATATCTCGGGCACCGTCGTATGATTCGCCTTCAGCCAGGCGCGCCACGACGGGGCGTTAGTGACGTACAGCGTCTCGCCGACATCCATGTGGTGTGGGTTAGGCCGGCTGCCTCGCCGACTGCGCAAGCTTCAGCGCGCGAATCGACTCGATGTGCCCCGCCTCATGCTCGACCATGTACTCGGCCCACTGCTTCAGCGTGCGCCGCCCGATGTCGCCGTGCTGCCCCAGCCGCGTCCAGTCCACGGTGTGCATCAGCACTTCGATCGTCTTCATGCGCCACTCGCGCATCTCGTCGACCATGTGGCGCAGGTCGGCCTCCAGGTAGAAGTGGTCGCGGACGGACGCCTCTCCGTCCCAGCTCGGGAAACGTGGATCGGTCAAGCTGGCGGTTGTGTAGATTCGCTTGTGCCACACCTCTGCCGCATCACGCAGGTGGCCCACGATCTCCTTGATCGCCCACTCGCCCGCTCCCGGCCGGTAACGCAACACCGCCTCGCCGACACCGGCCGTCTCCACCTCGACATTCTCAGGAAGGTGCTTCAGCGCTTCGATGATCTCGAGTCGTTCCATACCTAGCTCAGCCTCTCGATTATGCCTTCAAGCTCCTCGTCGGAGTAGTAGTGAATCACGACGCGGCCGCCGCTACGCCCCTGCGTCAGATCAACCTTAGTCCCCAGCGAAGCGCGTAGCCGCTCCTCGAGGGCTTCTATATCCGCCGAGCGCCGCTTCGCCGCCGTCCTGCGCGACCGCAACCGCCCGCCACCCTTCGCCAGCGACTCCGCGTCACGCACCGTCAGGCGCCCCTCGACGATGCGACGCCAGGCCGCGCGCCGTTCATCCGCGTCCTCAATGCCCAGGAGGGCCCTGGCGTGGCCGGCGTTGATCTCCCTCCGCGCCAGGCTCGCCTGGATCTCCTCCGACAGCGTCAGCAGACGCAGCGAATTCGCCACCGCCGAGCGGCTACGACCAACGCGGACTGCAATCTGCTCTTGCGTCAGACTGAATTCGTCTGCCAGCCGCCTGAAAGCCGCTGCTTCCTCAAGCGCGCCAAGGTCCTGCCGCTGCAGGTTCTCGACCAGCGCCAGCTCCAGCAGCGCCTGGGGGTTCGCTTCCTTGACGATCACCGGCACCTTCGCTAGCCCCGCCTGTCGCGAGGCGAGCAGCCGCCGCTCACCGGCGATCAGCTGGTAGGGCGGCGACCCAGGCGTCTGTGGCCGGCTGACGATCAGCGGTTGGATCACGCCGTGTTCCCGGATGCTCTCCGCCAACTCGGTCAGCGACTCGGGGTCGAAAACGCTACGCGGCTGCTGCGGGTTCGGCGCGATGAGGTCGACGTCCACCTCCTCCACCGAGGGCTGGTTTCTGGGGATCAGGGCGTCGAGGCCCCGGCCGAGGCCACTGCGGCGGTTGGTCATGGCTTTGCCTTTACTTTGCTCTTCTGCACATGCGCCGGCAGCAGGCGGTCGATGACTTCCCCCGCGAATGCCGCGTACGCCTTCGCCGCCGTCGACGCGGGGGCGTATTGGTTGATCGGCAGGCCGTGACTCGGCGCCTCGCTGAGACGCACGCTGCGTGGAATCACGGTTTTGAATGTTGCCTGAAAATGGCCACGCACCTCGGCCGCGACTTGCTGGCACAGCTTTGTCCGGCTGTCATACATCGTCAGCAGCAGGCCGCCGAGGTGCAAACGCGGGTTTAGATTGCGGCGCACCGCCTCAAGCGTGCCCGCGAGCTGTCCCAAACCCTCCAGCGCCAGGTACTCGCACTGCACGGGCACCAGGACCTCGTCAGCGGCGTTCAGCGCGTTCAGCGTCAGCAGCCCCAGCGATGGCGGGCAGTCCACGATCACCGCTTCATACTGACCGAGGACAGCGTCCAGGGCACGGCGTAGTCGCTGCTCGCGCGCCATCGCCGGAACCAGCTCCACCTCAGCGCCCGCCAGGTCCGGCCCGGATGGCGCGAGGTCCAGCCCTTCCTGCACGGTCGAGAGGATGACTTCCGCCAGCGGCATCTCATCGATCAGCACGTCGTAGACCGTCGCGCCGTCACGGTTCGTCAGCCCCAGTCCCGCGGTTGCGTTGGCCTGCGGATCGAGATCGACCAACAGGCAAGCAACGCCACGACTGGCCAGATCGGCGCCGAGATTCACCGCCGTCGTCGTCTTGCCGACGCCGCCCTTTTGGTTCGCCACCGCGATGATCACCGCGCGTCCTTCGCCCTGCGTCATCCGGCAACCTTCACCTGACCGAGCTTGAGCAGAGCCTCAATCTCGTCTCGGCTTGCAACCGCCTCGTAGCCCTGACCGCGCACCGAGAGCGCTCCCGCCGCCGCGGCGAACCGCGCGGACTCCACGACGTCGTGCGTCTCGTCAAAGCGGACAAGAAACGCCATCGCGAACACGTCGCCGGCGCCGGTCGGGTCTTCCTCCCGCACGACTGCAGCCGTGACGTCATGTCTGTCTGATTCGTTCCACACGGTGCAGCCGCTTCTGCCTCGCGTCAGCGCCACGATAGGCACACGCTTGGCCCACACGGCAACCGAATCAGCGTCTCGCACGTCTTCGTCAGATACGAACACAACATCGCCTGAAAGCCACGAAGGCGACTCCTCGAACGCCGCCGGGCGTACGTGGTCACCGTCCAGTTCTCGCAGCCAACCCTGCGCCGCAACGCCGACAAGCGAACCGCTCCGCAGGAGCTTTGTCACGGTTAATGGTTCAATTTCATGAAATAGCGGCGTAAGGGAGATAATCTGCGCGTCGAGCCAGCCGACCGGCAGGGCAGCAAGATCGATCGTCTGCCCTCGCGCAAGCAAGCGTTGATCGCGATGGCCATCGTGATAGATGTTCTCGAACGTAGTCGTAGCTTCAGATTTCTGAACCTGCCAGGTGACGTCTGGCAGCAGCGCCGCCGGGGCGATATCCCCGGCACAGGCGGTGACCACCGCAGTGTCGACGCCGAGCCGGCTAGCCTGGGCCGCCGCGTAGAGCACGCCTCCACCCAGACGCCAACCATCCGCAGTTACATCCTTCACGATATGTCCCGCGATCAGTAGCTTTGGGGTCATGCTACCTCTAGCCGCTGGGCGTAATCGCTACCTTGCGCTCCTCGCCTTCGCCGATGCTGACCGTAACGACGTCGGGGTCGTCTGCCAGCGCAAGGTGAATGATGCGGCGCTCGTTCGGCGGCATCGGCTCCAGCGTCACGGAACGCCCCGAACCGCGGACACGGCTCGCGGTGCGGCGCGCCAGGGTCACGAGTGACTCCTCACGGCGCCGCCTGTAGCCGTCGACGTCGACACCGAAGGCGACGCGCTTGCCGATCTTTTTGGCGCAGATCAAATTCAGAAGATACTGCATCGACGCCAGAGTCTGGCCGCGACGGCCGATCAGCAGGCCGAGGTCTTCGCCGTCGACGTCCAGCACGGCCTGGATCATACCGATGCCATCTCCGGCCGTCTCTGGCTCGCGTGGTGTCACCGCCGCCTCCAACCCCACCATTTGCAACAGCGTCTCCAGGACCTCTACAGCCACGGCCACCTCGGCAGGGTCCGCGGGGACGTGTTCTACCTCGGCGACTGGAAGCCGGACGGCGGGACGTAAGAGCTCGGGAGGCATCTCCTCCTCACCCTCTTCGTATTCGCCGTCGTCGTCATCATCCTCATATTCGTCGTCGTCGTCGTCCTCTTCGCCTTCTTCTTCCTCTTCGTCCTCGTCGTACTCTTCGTCCTCGTCGTACTCTTCGTCGTCTTCCTCTGGTTCTTCGTCTACCACTGTCGTGCGGCGAGGCGATAAGGGTGGCGCTGCGGGCGCCGGCTTCGGCGTAACGCGGACGCGCGCCGGTTCGCCACGGAAGCCCAGCAGCCTGGGCCGGCCCTCCGTCAGCACTTCAACGTCAACTTCAGCGCGCGACAGGCCCAACTCCTCCAGGGCCACCTCTGTCGCCTCGCTTACTGTTCTGCCCTCGGCTTCAACGCCGTCCACGGCCGTACCTCCTGCGGCGGCGCCTGCCACCACCGCCTTCGCTTCTCGATTGGTCTGAGCCGGGTCGAGGGCTCTTCGGCTTTGCTGGCCCTTCGGACCCAGCGTCATCCTCGTCTTCATCGTTTTCGTCGTCAGACTCGCCGAGTTCCTTAAACCGGTCCCGCTGCTCCTGACGCTGCGCAACAGCGCGGGGCAGAACGGCTTCCTGCGACATGCCAATCAGGGCCCGCCAATTGATCGGGCCGCCGCCCACGTAGAAGTAGTGCGTCACCATGCTGATGACGTTAGACAGCGCCCAGTATAGTCCCAGCGCCGAAGGCCACTGAATCGTAAAGAAGCCGAACATCAGCGGAAGCATCAGGTTCATCATGTTCTGCTGCGCGCGCTGCTTCTCGTCCGTCGTCGGGACCTGTGTCAGCTTTTGCATCGTGTACATCGAAACGGCAACAGCCAGAGGCATGGCAATAGCATCGGGGCTTCCCATGTGCATCCAGAGGAAGTCCGCTGGAAGCGGCAGGCCGGAGCGCAAGAAGTCCCACGCATATATCTTTTCCGAGAGCCGCACTACCGACTCCGGCGTTTCCCCAACAGATAGGTAAAAGACTCGATACAGCGCGATCAGGATCGGCATCTGGATCAGAAGCCCGGACAGGCACCCCAGCGGGTTGATTCCCGCCTCGCGGTACATCTTCATCATCTCTTGC
>DASTLN010000063.1:0-10863 GCA_035714925.1 Dehalococcoidia bacterium
GACGGGGAGTCGCTGGCTGACGGCGGCGGGCGGCGCGGCGGCAACGGCGTTCGCCGTGATCCTGGTCATCGAGGGCGAAGGGGCGCTGCAGCTCCTCGGAATCGTGGCTTTCGCCGGGCTCGGCGTCTGGTTGATCGCGAGTCTGGCGCGCGACGTGCCGGCCGGCTTCCTCAAGACGCTGCCTGCGGCGCTGGCGGCGACCGAGCTGCACGTGACTGTCATCATCGGCGCGTTACTGGCTGTGCTGCTGGCCATGCTTTCGCTAGGCGGGGCCTTCGGCATCGACCAGTACGCCGCCGTGTGGGCGGCCGCAGCGTTGCCGATCGCCCTGGCGGGCTACGTCCTTGCGCACCTGATGACGAGTAGCAAGTCGTTTGGTCGCGGGCTGCTGGTGGTCATGGTCGCGGCGCTGATGACGCTGACGATCCGCGCCGGGTACAACGTTTCGTTCGGTCACGAAGACATACCGGTGGAGATGCTGGTCTACACGCAGACGTCGCCGGACCTGCCCAGGATCCGCGACCGCATCGACGCGCTGGCGGAGGGCAGTGGCCTCGGCTACAACCTGCCGATCGTGGTCGACAACGCCGACAGCTTCGCGTGGCCCTGGGCCTGGTACCTGCGCGATTATCACGAGGTGGCGTTTGCCGACATCGACGGCAGCTACGAACCGCCGCCGAACGCGGTACTGCTGGTCAACCGCAGCAACGCGTCGCTGATCGACGAAGCGTCCTACGCCTCGGCGCCGTACAAACACCGCTGGTGGTTCAACGAGACCTACCGTGACCTGTCGTTCGAAGACGCGACGAAGGTCGTGACTGACTGGACGGGCCTGGAGTCGCTGGCGCGGTTCTTCTTGCATCGCCGGCCCGCGGTTGGCACCACGGGCTCCGTGGACGCGGAGGCATTTTTCCCGTTGACGCTCTCGGCGTTCGATACGGCGCCGGGGCCGCTCGCCGAGCCGAAGCCGCCCGTGACATTGGCGGATGGCCGCATCGTGATCGGTGGCGGCGGGGAGTCAGGCAACGCGCCGGGTGAGTTCCGCCAGCCGGCGGGCCTCTTCGTCGACACCGAGGGCAATCTGTGGGTAGCTGATGGCCTGAACAACCGCGTGCAGAAGTTCGATTCGGCGGGAAATTTCATCGCGCAGATCGGCAGCGCGGGCGCGGCTCCTGGTGGTATCGACGAGCCGTGGGGCGTGGCAGTTGACGCCGAAGGCTTCGTCTATATGGCGGATACATGGCACCACCGTATCCAGAAGTTCACGCCCGACCTCAAGCTCGTGAAGACGTGGGGTGAGCCGGGGACCTCGGCGGACGATCCGTTGATCCTGTTCGGTCCGCGCGACATCGCGGTCGACCCCGACGGGACGTTGTGGGTGACCGATACGGGCAACAATCGCGTGCTGCACTTCACGTCCGATGGCGAGCCGCTCGGCATGATCAGCGGGCCGGGGCCTGACACGAGGTTCAACGAGCCGGTAGCCGTGACGTTCGCGGCGAACGGCGAACTGCTGGTGGCGGATACTTGGAGCGGACGGTTGTTGCGCTTCGGGCGGAGTCCCGATCACGCGTATCTGGATGAGGTCAGGGTAGGTTGGACCAGCCAGGAGGTCTTGCACAAGCCCTACGTGGCGGTGCTAACCGATGGCCGGATCCTCGTCTCATACCCGGAGATTGGGCGGCTTGTCTTGTTCACGGACGCCGGCGAGCAGATCGGCGCCTGGCAGCCGTTGGCGGCCTCGGTGCCGCTGGGCGTCGTGGCGATGCAGGACGGCGGCTTCGCCTTCAGCGACGCCGGACTGAACCACATACAGATCGTCCCGGCGGCGCTGGTTGATAGCCTATTCGAGTGAGCCGCAGGACGTTTCGCGAACGTGGCGGCGCGTTGACCGAGTTCGGTGCCGCCCCGATAATGCCCTTACTCTCAACCTGAATACCCTGCCGCACGGAGCCTCCCCTTGGCCGACGCTAAAGCCATTCGTACTCGCGCTCTCTCCGAGCTGCCGGCTGTAACGACGCCGGAGGAGCTTGCGGCGTGGCGCAGCACCTATATGGGCGGTAAGGGGGCCGTGACGATGCTGCTGCGCGGCCTGGGCGAACTGGCGCCGGACCAGCGCCGTGAAGCCGGCGCCGCGGCCAACGCGCTGCGCACCGAGCTAGAGGCGGCGCTGAAGGCGCGCCATGCCGAGTTGGAGCAGAGCGCCATGGCGGTGCTCGAATCGGGCTCAATCGACGTGTCGCTCCCTGGTCGTCACGGTCTTGTCGGGCGGCTGCACCCGATTACGCTGACGATTCGCGACATGCTGGCGGCGCTGGGCGAGATGGGGTTTCAGGTCGTCGAGGGGCCGGAAGTCGAGTGGGAGCACTACAACTTTGACGCGCTGCGCATCCCGGCACACCACCCTTCCCGCGACACGCAGGATACGTTCTGGATCGACCACCCATCCCAACAGGGCAACATCCTGCTGCGGACGCAGACTTCGCCGAACCAGATCCGGTTCATGGAGGACCACGAACCGCCGATCCGCGTCGCGGTGCCGGGCCGTGTCTATCGCTACGAAGCGACGGACGCGACGCATGAGTGGATGTTCTCGCAGATTGAGCTGCTCGCAGTGGACGAGGGCATCAACATGGGGCACATGAAGGGTACTTTGACCCAGATGGCTCAAACGCTCTTCGGACGTGACCGGCCCGTGCGGTTCCGCTGCCACTACTTCCCGTTCGTTGAACCGGGCGCGGAGGTGGACATCCAGTGCGACCTCTGCGGCGGCGAAGGCTGCCGCTCTTGTGGTAACGAAGGCTGGTTGGAGATCGCCGGGGCGGGTATGGTGCACCGCGAGATCATCGAGAACGCCGGCTACGACGCCGATCGCTATACAGGTTTCGCGGCGGGCTTCGGCGTGGAGCGCATCGCCATGTTGCGGCATGGCATCGACGACATTCGGCACTTTTACGCCAACGACCTGCGCTTCTTGCGCCAGTTTTAGAGGGGGAATCTGGCCGAAGGGAGCCGATGGCGCCCCCTTTGACGAGAATACATGCTCGTTTCGCTGAAATGGCTTTCTGACTACGTACCGCTGACGCTGCCCGCCAGGGAGCTGGCGGAGCGCCTCAGCATCTGCGGCGTCAAGGTCGAGCGGATTATCGCGCGCGGTGATGAGTGGGAAGGCGTGCGCGTGGCGCAGGTGCTCGAGGTTAAGCCGCACCCCAACGCGGACCGCCTGCGGCTCGTGACGGTTGATATGGCGGCGGATGAACGGCCGACCGTGGTCTGCGGCGCGCCTAACGTGGCTGTAGGGCTTAAGGTGGCGTTTGCGCCGGCGGGGACGCGGCTGCGCGACGGTCATAGCGGCGAATGGGCCGTGCTGAAGGCCTCGAAGATCCGTGGCGTCGAGTCGGCCGGGATGGTGCTGTCGGAGAAGGAGCTGGGCATCTCGGAGAGCCACGAGGGCATCCTTGAGCTGCCCGAAGACGCGCCGATCGGCGAAGCGTTGCAGGCGTACTACGGCGATACGCTCCTTGAGCTCGAGGTGACACCGAACCGCCCGGACCACATGTCGATGCTGGGCGTGGCATGGGAAGTCGCGGCGCAAACGCACGTGAAGGTGCGCGAGCCGGAGCGCGTTTACGCCGAGGCGGGCAGCAACGTTGCGACCTCCCGCACCTCCGTGACGATTGAGGCGCGTGACCTCTGCCCTCGGTATCTCGCAGGCGTTGTCGAGCGGGTAAAGGTGGGGCCGTCACCGGAGTGGATGCAAGAGCGCCTGACCGCGGCGGGGATGCGCCCGATCAACAACGTAGTCGACATAACAAATTACGTCATGCTGGAGACGGGACAGCCGCTGCACGCCTTCGACCTGCGCAAACTGGGCGGCAACAAGATCATCGTGCGGCGCGCCAAAGACGGCGAGCAAATCAGGACGATCGACGATGTCGACCGCGAGCTGACGTCAGAGATGCTGGTCATCGCCGACGCGAGCAAGCCGGTGGCTGTCGCGGGCGTCATGGGTGGCGCGGACAGCGAGGTCGGCGAAGGTACGACGACGATCCTGCTGGAGTCGGCGAACTTCGACGCGGTCAGCGTACGGCGTACCAGCGGGGCGTTGAACCTGCGCACCGAGGCGTCGATCCGCTTCGAGAAAGGGCTGCACCCGGAGCTTGCGGCGAACGCGATCCGGCGCGCCATGAAGCTTCTCGTCGACCACACCGGCGGCCGGGCGGCCAAGGGTATCGTCGATGCCTACCCGGCGAAGCGCGCAGACACACGGGTCGTCGTGACGCGCGAGCGCATCGAGCGTGTCCTGGGGATCGACCTGAGCACGACGCAGGTGCGGACCGCGCTGACGGACCTCGGCTTCGGTTGTCGCTGGGTGCCGCCGGACCGCTATGTCGTTCGCGCGCCGTACTGGCGCACAGACGTGTCGCAGGCAGACGACGTGGCGGAGGAGCTGGCTCGTGTTGTGGGCTACGACAAGCTGGAATCGCTGGCGCTGGCCGGCGCCATCCCTGAGCCCTACGAGGACCCGATACGCGACCTGCGCGAGCGTCTGCGCGACGCCGCAGTAGCCGCGGGGCTGCAAGAGGTGATCACCTACCCGCTGACGTCGACGGAGATGCTGCTGCGAGTGCAGCCACCGGATGCTCTGGAGGTACACCCGCCGCTGAAGGTACAGAACCCGCTCAACGTGGAGCAGTCCGTGATGCGGACGTCGCTGCGGGCGAGCGTGCTGCAGGCTGTGTCGTCCAATCTGCGTCGCGAACGGGGCACCGTCGCCATCTTCGAAGCGGCGCGGGCTTACATGACACTGGAGGGCGAGCTTCCGCAGGAACGCGAGCTGGTCGTCGGTGCCATCGCGGGCGTGCGCCGCGGGCGCTGGGGCGAGCCGACCTCTGACGAGGCCGATTTCTACGACGCGAAGGGACTTCTGGAGGAAACGTTAGAGCGAATCGGCGCGTCCGTCAGCTTCGAGGCGGCGGAGGAATACGCAATGCTTCGCGGCAGGACGGCGGAGATTACGGCCAACGGCGAGCGCGCGGGCGTGCTGGGGCAGGTACACCCGCAGGTCGCGTCGCAGTTCGAGATCAGCGGTCCGGTTTACCTGTTCGAGCTGGACGTGGAGAAACTGCTGCCGGCTGTGCAGGGCACGGTGCGCCACCAGGCGATGTCGCGCTTCCCGGCGGTGATGCAGGACCTCGCGCTGCTGGTCGACCTCTCGGTACCTGCGGCGAAGGTGACGCAGGCGATCGCGTCGAGCGCCCTGGTGGCGCAGGCGACGCTGTTCGACGTCTATGAGGGGCCGCCGTTGCCGGAGGGAAAGCGATCGCTGGCGTACGCCGTCCACTTCCAGTCGCTCGAGAAGACGCTGACGGACCAGGAGGTCGCCGACGCGCGCGGACGCATCGTCCGGCGCTTGCAACACGAGGTTGGCGCGGAGCTGCGCGGGGCGTAGGCGCGCCAAGCGACGAGACCTCGCGCGGCGACAGGCATCAACTGGTTCATAGCAGCCACGTGGCCTACTCTGGGCGCGTCCTCCTGCCGAAAGGAATCTTGATGAGTGTTCGCTTGCCCCTGGTCATCGCCGCGGTCGTCATGCTGCTGGTTTCCGTCACGGTCGGTGAAAGCGCCACGTCTCATACCGTGGTCAACACGATCACGTGGTTCGAAGACCCGGGACACGAGGCCGGGAGCACCATTCCGGGCGGCTACGCGGTGCAGCAGCGCGGCTACTACAGCATCACGGCCCATCTGCGCGCGAAGGAGCTCGTGCCGGGCCATCGCTACACGCTGTGGTGGGTGATCTTCAACAACACTGGGCAATGCCTGGACGGTTGCGATTTCGACGACGTGACGGCAGCGGTAACGACGGGCCAGAACCCCGCAGCGATTGGTCTGCAGTACGCGGGGGCGTTTGTGGCGCCGGCTAACGGTCAGTTCAACGGCACCGTGCAGATCGTCGAAGACAAGGTGGCCGGGTGCCAGAACTCGGCGCCGTTCAACGTCCTGTGCAACAGCCTGATCGAGGTGACGGTTGCGGAGGCGATGGTCTTGATCCGGGACCACGGGCCCGCTGATCTCGTGGCGCCGCGCGTATACGGCCCCGACGCTTTCGCCAGCGGCTGCAAGGCCTACACGCAGATGGGCGCCGTCGTCTCGGTCTATAGCGATACGGGTTACGACTGCTACACGACGCAGTCGGTGTTCCTGCCGTAGCTCCAGGGCATAAAAGGGGCCGGGTGTTTGAGCCCGGCCTCTTGCGTTTCGGAGCAGACGTCTACGCCAGCGCGGCCTTTGCGGTCGTGGCGAGGGCGCCGAAAGCAGCCTCGTCGCGCACAGCGAGGTCGGCCATGACCTTGCGGTCGACGCTGACGCCGGCGAGGTTCAATCCGTGAATGAACTGGCTGTAGGAGAGGCCGTGGGGTCGTATCGCGGCGTTGATCCTTACGATCCAGAGCCGCCGGAAGTCACCCTTTCGTTTGTAGCGGTCGCGCGTCGAGTAATCCATCGCGTGCAGCAGGGACTCGTTGGCGCGCCGGAACAGGCGATGGCGCTGTCCCTTGTGGCCCTTTGTGAGCTCGATGATCTTCTTGTGGTGACGGCGGGCGGTGACGCCCCTCTTTACGCGGCTCATGGTGGCTCCTCAGTCCCGGATGAGGGGACGATGTTCAGGGTATCAGGGCAGGCCATAAGGCAAAAGCCGGTGTACGCGCTTCTGCATCGGGTCGGCAGCCATGACGTACTTGTCGATCTGGCGACGAGCGTTCTTCGACTTGCGCTCGCGCAGGTGGCTGATGCGGCCCTTGCGGTGCATGACCTTGCCCGTGCCGGTGATGTGAAAACGGCGCGCGGCGCCCTTATGCGTCTTGAGTTTAGGCATTCGTTGCTTCCTGTCCGGCGGGCTCCGCTGCGGGCGCCTCGTCCCGGGCCGACTTGGTGTGCCCCGGGGCCAGAATGGCGGAGAGGAACCTTCCTTCCATGTTCGGCGGCTTCTCGATGACCGACACGTCCTTGAGCTGCTCGGCAACCCTTTCGAGGATGGCGCGTCCAATTTCGGGGTGGACCATCTCGCGGCCACGGAACATGACGGTGACCTTCACCTTGTCGCCACTCTTGAGGAACTTCTCCGCATTACGAGCCTTCATCTGCAGGTCATGCGTGTCGATCTTGGGCCGCATGCGGATTTCGCGTAGCACAGACATGTGCTGTAGCTTGCGCGACTCACGCTCCTTCTTTGCCTGCTCGTACTTGAACTTGCCGTAGTCGAGCAAACGGCAGACCGGCGGTACAGCCGTTGGCGCGACTTCTACGAGGTCGAGGTCAGCTTCCCTGGCCATCTCGAGCGCTTGGGCCAGCGGCATGACGCCGTGGCGCTCGCCGGTCCCGTCGATGACGAGGACTTCCCTGGCGCGGATACGGTCGTTGACTCTGAGTTCTCGGGCTATAGCAAGCAGCCTCGATAGACAAACCTAGATTGGCGCTGAATATAGCATTCAGTGCCTCGGGTGGTCAATTGGAGGCACACGCCGCGGTTAGTTATAAACGCCGCGTCCACCGCCTCCGCTGGGCCTGCCAACGCGCTCGAAGCAGTCGCGGCAGTAAACGGGCCGGTCACCGCGCGGCTGGAAGGGCACCTTCGTCTGCTGGCCGCAGCTGCTACAGGTGACGTCGAACATCTCACGTTCCATGCGCGGGCCGCGCGAGAAGCCGCCACCGCCACCGCTTCCGCCGCCCATTTCGCCTTCACGACCGTTGCGCCGTTGAGCGCGGCAGGAACGGCAGCGCTTCGGGTCGCTGAAGCCCCGCGTGGAGTAAAACTCCTGGTCGTCGGCGCTGAATGTGAACTCCTGTCCGCAGTCAGCACACACCAATGTCTTGTCTGTGAACGGCACCGCAAAAGCCTCCTGTGAGAGTTCCTAGTCGGAGTCGGCCTTTGGGATGCCGGGGGCTCGGCTCAACTATGGTTGCGCCGGAAAGGATAGCACAAATTTGGCGGCCTTCCGTCAATGCCGCGCGGGCGATTTCTACCTACGCGGAGCGGGCAGTTTTGGCGAGATTTCCGTCCGTTTCGCCAGCGCGGATTACAAGCACTGGTGCCGGGCCGTGGAGCAGGCGATCGGTCACGCTGCCCAGCGCGGCGCGCCTGACGCCGGAGCGTCCGTGCGAGGTCATGACGATAAGGTCGGCCGGCCGCTCCTCGAGGTGTTGATAGAGCATTTCGCCGGGGCTGCCCACGCGCATAGTGGTCGTTGCCTTCTTGCCCTGGAGCCGCGTATTGATCTCCGCCAGGTAGCTACGCACAGCCTCTTCCATGGAGTCGATGAGATCGGCGGAGTAGACGCCCATACCCGGGTCGTAGGCCACCGGCGTCAAAGACAGGGAGCGGACGACGTCGAGTTCGGCGCCGGTCCGGCCGGCGATCCACGTCGCGACCGGGAGGGCTTCCTCGGCCTCGGGCGAACCGTCGAGCGGCAGCAGGATGCGCTTCACGCCGGGCGCCAGCTCCTGGCTGACGTTGGGCCCAATGACGAGGACGGGGCAGCCGGCTTCGCGAATCACGTGGTCGGCGACGCTGCCGAGCCACCAGCGCGCAACGCCGGTGCGGCCGTGTGTGGCGATGAGGGCAAGATCTACTCCCTTACAGGCATCCAGCACTTCGTCGGAGGCACGGCCGACGCGGACCTCCTCCTCGACCTTGAAGCCGTCCTTCGCCAGCTTCTCGCCTTGCTGCTTGAGATAGGCCTCGAGGTAAGCGCGGCCCTTCTCGGTTGTTTCGCCGAACTGCTGCTGTTTGCCGTCAGCCTCGCTCTCCTCCCAGGCGCTCTCCCAGACGCTGACCAGACGTATGTCTTCAACGCCGAGCGTCTTGAGGAGTGGCAATAGCTCGTAGGCAGATTCGGATAATTTTGTCCCGTCCAGCGGGATGAGCGTTTTGAGACCAGCCATTGGGACCTCCAGATTCAGAAGGAGCGCAAATGCCCGCGCCTTCTGGACAAACATTAGGTCACGGTGACCGGGTAGGTCTAGGTGCCAATGGCCCTACTTGATGGCGGTGGTTAGAGGCCGAGCTTGTCCGGGTTGAGGATGCTTTCCGGGTCGAGCGCCGCCTTGATGCGTCGCAGCACGCCGAAGGCCTCGCCGTGCTCCCGGGGCATGAGGTGGGCCAAACGCCGGCCGGCGCCGTGGACGTACTCCATCGAGCCGCCGAAGTCCTGGCATGCCTGGAGCAGCGTGTCTATAACGTAATCGAGGCGCTCGTGACCGCCGTGCGCCTCCGGTAACGCGAGGACGGCCGAAAAGAAGTCGGGCGCGGTCCACAAGCCGCATTCGAGGAGCGCGACACCGGTCCGGGCCGTCTCGGCGTGGCAAAGTTCTCGAAACGTCAGGACCTGCGACGGAGGAAGCGCGACGTGGATGTAGTCGTACGCCACGTCCGGGCTGCGGAAGTGACGATCGCGGGGGTTGCCGCGCGCGAATCGTTGCGCCACAACGTGGCGGCGCTCCCAGAACGACGCCGCGTGCTCGCGGGGCAGCTCCCGCCCGCCGTTGGGCTCGATCAGCGCCATCGCTCGACGCATCGAGAATTCGACTTCCTCGCGCAGGCCTTCGAAGCCGAGGTAGAGCAGGGGCGGCTCCTCCTGACGCGGGGCGATCTCCGGCCACGGCGAGGCGTGCTCCTCACCGTAATCGAGCAAGGAAGGCCGCAAGCCGAGGGCGGCGACCGCGTCGACGACCTCAAAGCCCTGACTGAAGCTGTCGAAGTTGAAGGCGCGCAGGTCCTGAGCCTCCGGGACGGGGTGCGCTTGTAACGCCGCGCCGGTAATCACGCCCAGCGTGCCCTCGGCGCCGACAAAGAGGCGCGTCAGGTTGGGGCCGGCGGAGTGACGCCGCACGGCCCGGGTGCGGAACAGCGTGCCGTCCGGCAGCGCGACCTCGATGGCGAGGGCTTGATCGCCCATGCCGCCGTACCGGCCGCCCTTGTAGCCCAGACTGTTCGTGCTCAGCGTGCCGCCGACGGTCGCCACGGGGAATGTCCAGGGGTCATGGCCGAGGCAAAGGTTGTGGGGCCGCAAGGCAGCGTCGACGTCCTGCAGGATGGCGCCGGCGCCGGCCCAGACGAGCCGGTCAGCAGGCTGCGGGTCGATGGCGTTGAGACGGACCGTATCGAGGACGATGCCGGGGTGGTCGCTGCGCGCGCCGCCCATTAGCCCGGTGCCGCCACCGTAGGGCACGACCGCCACGCCGTGGTCGCCGGCGAGCCGGAGAAGCGCCGCGGTCTGCGCCACCGAGGCGGGGCGTGCGACCGCGAGGGGTGTCGCGGCATCGGCGGCGGCGCCACGGCCGCGCAGTGCGTCCTCGGCGAAGTAGCGCAGCTCGGCGGGCGCCATTTCGACCCCTTCGGGTCCCAGGAGCGCTGTCAGGGCTTCGAGAAGCGCTGCCGTAGCCGTCTTGCCTGCCATACGTAGAGGATAGTGCAGAGTGCAAAGAATCAAGAGCGGAATCACGGACCACGTGGATGCGTTCTGTGGTGACCGCGCCCCTATACTTGTCCTGATGTCTGAATCGGAGGACAAGGCGGCCGTTTACCGGGAGGCGTACGAGACGTGGCAGCGTCATCTCGCGCCCCTCCACGAGTTCTTCCTCGAGAAGAAGCGCATCGACCCCCTGCGTCTGAAGGGCGTCCTCAACCGCGAGGCGCGGTCGAAGCGCAAGTATGACCAGGCGCGTCTGCGGTTGCTCGGCATCGAGGACGACACGCCGCTGTTCGACGACGGCGATGCGGAGGAAGACGAGTAGCGAAACACGGGCCGCTGTCGCGATCTGGCGGGCCTGTTTTAGAATGAGACCTCGTGGAAGACGATCTCG
>DASTLN010000064.1:0-9508 GCA_035714925.1 Dehalococcoidia bacterium
GGCGTAGCCATGGCGGGCAAAGTAGTGGCCAAGCTCGACGATTCCGGCGCGTCCGGCGGGCGGCGGCTGCGTCTTGCTGTAGGGCGTGCGGGTGAGTAGCGCGGGGACGGGATCAGGGCGGGAGGCCGGCAGATAGACGTCCGTGGCGAGGCGGACGGCATCGCGCATCGGGAGCATGAGATCGACGAGGACTTCGACACCTGAGTCGGACATGGGCCGAGCGTAGGAGGCCGCGGGGCCGGCGTCAACGCGGGGTAGCCTCTCCTGCGCTGCCGCGCGTCCCTCTCCTTGCGAAGAGAGGGACTGTCGATCGATGCTCAGCTTCTGCGGGACTCGCCTTCTGGGCGCATAAGATGCGTAGGCAGTTCGAAGTAACGGAGGCAGGTGTGAGCGAGCGGAAGTTCAAGTTTGGCGTTAGCGGACGTGGTGAGACGATGGCGCAGTGGCAGGACTTCGCGCGCAAGGCGGAGGACCTTGGGTACTGGTCGCTGGACCTGCCGGACCACTTCACGCGGCAGTTTTCGCCGCTGCCGGCGCTGGTCGCGGCGGGGCAGGTGACGAGCCGCATCCGTTTTGCCACGACGATGCTGTGCAACGACTTTCGTCATCCGGTGATGCTGGCCAAAGAGGCGGCTACGGTTGACGTTCTGACGGACGGGCGTTTTGAACTCGGTATCGGGACGGGGTCGCGGACGGATGACCTGGCGGAGGCCGGGATGGAGTACGACCGGGCCGGTGTGCGAATCGAGCGCCTCGAGGAGACGCTGCGGATACTCGACCTGTACTACGGCGAGGCGGAGCGGATTAACTTCGCCGGTAAGCACTACCAGATCGCGGATATCGAGGCGTATCCGAAGCCGGTGCAGGAGCCGATGCCGATCATGGTCGGAGCACGCGGCGAGCGAATGCTGCGGCTGGCAGCGCGTGAGGCGGACATTGTCGGCGTGATGATGGGGGCTGACGATGCGCCGGGCGTGCTGGGCGAGAAGATCGCGGTGGTCAAGGAGGAGGCGGGGGAGCGCTACGACCAGATCGAGTTCACGCAGCTGTTCTTCAACGTGCAGATCGACGGGAAGCCGGACGGGCCGGGGGCGCAGCGTCCCGGGTTGAGCCTGGTGGGGAGTCGCGATCAGGTCTGCGAGCAGCTTCTGCAACTGCGTGAGGAGCACGACAT
Source organism: Dehalococcoidia bacterium (assembly GCA_035714925.1). GTDB lineage: Bacteria > Chloroflexota > Dehalococcoidia > DSTF01 > WHTK01 > WHTK01. The sequence continues at coordinate 1,175 of DASTLN010000064.1, forward strand.
CTCGTACATCATGGTCATCGGGCCGGTGATTGAGGCGTTTGCGCCAGTGGTGGCGAAGCTGGCGGGGAGCTAGACGGCGCTAGGCGATCGATGCGGGGGTCGACGTCCAGGACCCAGCCTTCGGGCAGCGTGACGTCCCGCAGGAGCTCGGTGGGGTTGGGGGAGCGGACCGTGATTTGCCAGCGGGACGGTTGAAGCCTCTCCCCTGGCTGTCTGCGACAGCCACCCCCTCTCCGTGCGCGGAGAGGGGGGCTTCGGTGGGGCGCCTTGCTATACGGACCTGCGTGCGGCTCAGGCTCGTCATGCGATTGATGCGGGGTCGATGTCGAGAACCCATCCCTCGGGGAGGGTGACATCTCGCAGCAGTTCCGTGGGGTTTGGGGAGCGGACCGTGATCTGCCAGCGGAAGCGGCCGTGCCACTTCGGGACGTGGGGCGGCGCGGGACCGACGACATCGACGCCGGGGAGGCCGCGCTGCGAGATATCGGCGCGGAGGTTGCGGACCATGCGCTCGGCCTGCTGCATGCCGTAATCGGCGTTGGTGTGGGAGTAGACGAGGCGCGCCAGCCGGATGAAGGGCGGGTAGGCCTGGGCGCGGCGTAGCTCGATTTCGGCTTCGAAGAAGGTGTGGTAGTCGTGCTGGGCGGCGGCGGCGATCGCGTAGTTGTCCGGCGTGTAGGTCTGGACGACGACGCGGCCGGGCGAGAGACGGTCGCCGAGGCGGGGGTCGGGGTTGGCAGCGGGACCGGCGCGTCCGGCGCGGCCCGAGACCTGGGTCAGCAGCTGAAACGTCCGCTCGGCGGAGCGAAAATCGGGGATGTGGAGGCCAATGTCGGCGCTGATCACGCCGACGATGGTGACTGCGGGCAGATCGAGGCCCTTGGCGACCATCTGGGTGCCGACGAGGACGTCGGCCTTGCCCTCCAGGAAGCTAGCGAGGATCTGCTCGTGGGCGTGACGGCCCTGAGTCACGTCGCGGTCCCAGCGCAGCGTGCGGACGCCGGGCAGAAGCTCCTGTGCCGCCTCCTCGACGGCCTCGACTCCGAGGCCCATGGGTCGGAGGCGGGCGCCGCCGCACATGGGGCAGCGGTCGAGGGGGCCGCGGCCACGGTTGCACTGGTGACAGACGAGCCGTTCGATGTCACCAGAAGCGCCACGGCGGTGGTAGCCGAGCGCGATGGCGCAGGCGCTGCACTGGGGCACGTAACCGCAGTCGCGGCACTGCAGGAAGCCGGCGCTGCCGCGGCGGTTGAGGAAGAGAATCGCCTGCTCGCCCTTCTCCAGCGCCTGGTGCAGGCCGATCTGCAGCGAGCGGCTGAAGATCGAGCGGTTGCCGCTTTTGAGCTCTTCCCGCATGTCCACGACATCAACGGGAGGTAGGACGGTGGAGCTGTGGACGCTGACGACGTTGCCGTCCAAGTCGCGGACAGGGCGGACGCGCTCTTTGAGCTCCAGGAGGCGGTGGGTGCCCCAGAGCGCCTTCTGGTAGCTGACCACGTCGGGCGTGGCTGAGCCGAGGAGGAGGACGGGGCCGGCCAGCTCGGCGAGCTTCTCGGCGGCTTCGCGGGCGTGGTAGCGCGGGGCGGGTTCGTTCTGCTTGTAGGTCCACTCGTGCTCCTCGTCGATGACGATGAGGCCGAGGCCGGGTTGCGGCGCGAAGATGGCGGAACGGCTGCCGATGACGACGGCGTAACGACCCTCGCGGATGCCCTGCCACTGGTCGAAGAGCTCGCCTTGCGAGAGACCGCTGTGCAGCACGGCGACCTGTCCGGGGAAGCGCTCGGCGAAGCGACGGACGGTCTGCGGCGTCAGCGCGATCTCGGGGACGAGGACGATGGCGCGCTTGCCGAGCTCGATGGCGCGTTCCAGGGCGGCGAGGTAGACCTCAGTCTTACCGCTGCCGGTAACGCCGTGCAGCAGGAAGCTCTGGGAACGTCCGGAGTCGAGCGCTGCGACGACCGGGGCGAGTGTCGTGAGCTGCTCCGGGGTCAGGGGTGAAGCTTCTCGTGGCGGATAGTTGCGGCCCGCAAGCGGGTCGCGTTCCACGGGCTCGTCTCGAACCTCGATGAAGCCATCTTCGGCGAGGGGCCGGAGGACGGGAAGGGTGGCGCCGGCGCGAAGGCGTAGCTCCGAGGCGGGGAGAGAGGATCCGGCATCGAGGAGGAGGCGCAGCGCTTTGGCGAGGCGGCCCTTGCGCGCGGCGGTGAGGTCGTCGATCGCGGCATAGACCTTTGAGGAGGGAGCGATGAGCTGGACATAACGCGCCGTTTTGGGCCGTACGGTGGGGCGAGCCATGCCGAAGCTGCGGTCAATCAGGCCACGCTGCGTGAGCTGCGAGAGCGCTGTCGCGACGCCCTTTAGCTTCGAATCACGCTCGATCTGGCGCGCTTCGCTGCGGCCTGCGGCGATGAGATGGGTAAGCACGGCGAGTTGCCGGGGCGGGACCTTGAGGGAGTCCACCTCCTCGGCGGAGACCAACGACTCATAGAAAGTGAGCGGTTTGCGTTCGAAGCCAGGGGGCAGCATGAGCGCGACGGAGGCGAAGAGGGGCGAGAGGTAGTAATCGGCGAGCCATAGGGCGAGCTCGACGTTGGCGGCGGCGATGACCGGCACGTCCGAGATGCGCGCATCGACGGGCTTAGGGTCGCGGAAGGCGGGCACCTCGACAACCTGCATGACGATGCCCTGGAGGAATCGGCGACCGAAGGGCACGAAGACGGCGTCGCCGGGCTGCAGCGTCATGCCGTCCGGGATGGCGTAGCTGAAGCTCTGGCGGTGGGGCAAGCCGGAGTTGACGGCGACTTCAACGAAGGGCATTTGTTCTAATCATAACGCGCACCGGTGCGAGGTCGCGAACCCGAGGGCTTCGTTAGGGGAAACCACTAAACACCGCGGGCGCGAAGCCGACAATGCTGGTAAGACCCCGCCACGTACCCAAACAAACGTCAGGCCAGGGGAGGGCGCCGGCATGTTCGGCACATTGGGTAATAGCTTCAGGCTACTGGGTGTCTCCTGGAGCATCCTCAAATCCGACCGCGAGCTCATTTTCTTCCCGCTGCTGGCGGCTGGGGCGCTGTTCTTCGTCTTCTCTTACACGACGGTGGCGTTCTGGGCAGGTGGCACGCTCGACCGCATTGGGCCGGACTATCACTTCGTGCTGGCGGACTTCATTTTCCTGGCGCTCGCCTACTTCATGGCGTCGTTTGTCATCGTGTACTTCAGCGCGGCACTCGCGGCTGCGGCCTATCAGCGCCTGGAGGGCTTCCACCCGGACCTGAGCACCGGGCTGATGGCGGCGAACGACCGGCTGGGTGCTATCGCCGGCTGGTCGGCGATAACGGCGTCTGTGGTGCTGGCGCTGAACGAGTTGAGCAACAGTCGCAGCCTGATCGGGCGGGTATTCGGCTTCGCGCTGCGGATGCTGTGGAGCTACAGCACGTTTTTCGTGGTGCCGGTGCTCGTGATCGAGAGCGCGAGCCCGCTCGATGCGCTGGGCCGCTCGACGGAGCTATTCCGGCAGCAGTGGGGCAAGACGCTGGTGGCCAACTTCGGCTTCGGGCTGGCGTATGGCTTTGTTGTTGCGCTGGCGCTGGGCCCCGCGGCGTTGCTTTACTTCGGGCTCGGTTCGACATTCATGGCAATCACGGTGGGCGCGATGTTGTTGACCCTGGGGATCGCGACGGTGAAGGCGCTGGAGACCATCTTCATGGTGACGCTATACGACTACGCGGCGACGGGACGCATCGCCATTGGGTTCTCCGACACGATGGTGCGAGAGGCATATGTCTCGAAGCAGGACCGCGGGCGGTTTCGGCGGGATGAGGTGGAGCGTCCGGCGAGCTATCGACGCGCGGCGTAAAGGAGGCCGCTGCGAAGTGGTGACGCCAACCTCACCCCCGCTGCCCCTTCCGCTCTGCGAAGGGCAGGCGCGCGCCCCCTCTCCGTGGACGGAGAAGGGCTGTTTAGACCTGGCCAGTTGTGAAGGCTGCGGTGCCGGCTAGCTGTAAGGAGCCATCCTTCGACAGGTTACGGCTGGTTTTCATGGCGTCAGGCACATCCCGTCGGCAGTGCAGGCCGAAAACAGGTTAGACAAAGAGAGAGGCGGCCAGCTGGCCGCCTCTTCCGTACCATTCAAGCGCGGACTATCGGACGCGGGCCCGTTCCTTGATCCTGGCAGCGCGGCCCTGAAGCTCGCGCAGGTAGTAGAGGCGGGAGCGGCGGACTTTGCCCAGGCGTACGACTTCGACCTTGTCGACGCGGGGGGAGTTGTGCAGGAAGGTGCGCTCAACGCCGACGCCGTTGCTGATCTTGCGGACCGTGAAGGTTGAGGCGGGGCCACCACGGCGGACGCGGATGACGTCGCCCTCGAAGACCTGAATGCGCTCGCGGTTGCCTTCGACGACCTTGACGCTGACCTTGACGTGGTCACCGGCCTGGAAGTCACCCATCTGGGGATTGTGCGTGGCGTTGGAGAATTCGTCGGCGTCCATCTAGGTTTCGTCCTCGTTTTCTTGCGGCGCGGCGGCGGCTTCCACCGCCAGGCGCTTTTCTGATTCTGTAAGGCAGGCGGGATCGGATTCGCGAAGAGCTTGCTGGAGCAAATCAGGGCGGCGCTGCGCGGTCCTGATGATCCGCTGCTGGCGCCGCCATTTCGCGATTTCGCCGTGGTTGCCGGATAGCAGTATATCGGGTACTTGCCATCCGCGAAACTCCGCCGGGCGCGTGTACTGCGGATATTCGAGGAGGCCGTCGGAATGCGACTCCTCGAGCAGGGAGTCGGCGGAGCCCAGCGTGCCGGGCTGACGCCGCACGACGGCGTCTATCACGACCATGGCGGCGTATTCGCCGCCGGAGAGGACGTAGTCGCCAATGCTGATCTCGTCATCGACGAAGTGCTGGCGGATGCGCTCGTCGACGCCTTCGTAGTGGCCGCAGAGCAGGATGAGGCGGGGCTCGGCGGCGAGCTTATCGACGGTCTGCTGGTTGAGGAGGCGGCCCTGCGGCGTGAGCAGGATGACTCGGCCAGGAGGTTCGGCGGCAGCGCGCACGGCCTCGATAGAGGCGGCGAGGGGCTCGGGTTTCATGACCATGCCGGGACCACCGCCATACGCGTAGTCGTCCACGACGGAGTGCTTATCGGTTGCGTAGTCGCGGATGTCGTGGAGGTGGACGGCGGCGACGCCTTCGCGCAAGGCGCGGCCGAGGATGCTGGCCTGCAGGGGGCCGTCGAAGGTCTCGGGGAACAGCGTCAGGACGTCAATGCGCATAGCGCTTCCATTATGGCGCGAGATCGATCCAGTAGCGGCGATAGTTGACGCCTTCAGCATCGGTGCGCTTGTCGTCGAGGACGCCTCCATTGGCCTCGATGATGCGGAGCGACGCGATGTTGTCCTCGTCGGCGGAGACGAGGACGCGGCTGAGTTGAAGCTTCTGGGCCTCGAGCAGCGTTCGTGCCAGCACTTCGCGGCCATAACCCTTACGGCGCTCCGACGGCATTACGTAGTAGCCGATATGTCCGCCGCGGTTAAGCAGTAACGGGGTGAGTGAATGTCGGAGGTTGCTCATCGCGACGCAGTTCTCATGGTCGTCAAGCAGCCAGAAGGTAGTTGCAGCGACCCAGCCGTGGGGCAGGTTTCGACCTTCGCTCAGGTCGACGTGGTGATGCAGAAACTCGGTGATGCCCCGATCGAGGAACGGCAAGTCACTGTCGTTTAGCCAGCCGTCCGTGCGAGCGGCGTCGAGGAACTCCTGCAGGCCGTTTGGAGCGTTAAGTGCCGCCCTTTCGAGGCGCATTTAAAGCTGATTTACGGGGTGATCCTCGCCGCTGTCGCCGCGCAGTAATTCGACGGCGTGTGGGAGCAATTCGAGGATCGATTCGAGGCTCTCACGGGCGCCTCGTTCGCTGCCTGGGAGATTAATTATCAAGGTCTGCGCGCGAATAACCGCAACAGACCGCGAGAGGGAAGACAGGTGTGTGCTTTTTCGGCCCGACTCGCGCATCAACTCCGCGATGCCGGGCACGAGGCGATCGGCAACGTCCAGGGTGGCTTCAGGGGTGACATCTCGGGGTGAGAGACCGGTGCCGCCCGTTGTCAGGATGAGGTCGGCGCTGATTTCGTCAGTCCAGCGGCGGAGCTGAGCGGCGATGGTCTCGCGGTCATCCGGCAGGACGGCCGTTTCGATAATTTCGGCGCCGATCGAAGCTAGCAAGGTGGCGATGGCGGGCCCAGCGGTATCGAGGCGATGGCCGCTGGCGCCCTTGTCGCTGAGGGTGAGGATGGCGGCGCGAATCGACATAGGGGTCGATTCTAGCATCGCGGGGTGGCTGAGGGGATGTGGGGAGAGTGTGGTAAGCAGTGCGGCCCCCCGGGCGCGGCGTTAGGCGTAGAGAAACTCAGGATGGATTTTTCTGGAGTTCTAAACATTGTATTAAAGCGCCATAGATAAGAGTGAATATCTCCATCAAGTTGTGAATATATTGACGATCTACTTGGCCTATGTGAATGGTCCCGGTTAATTAGAACGGAATATGATGATGTTGTCTGTACGAAATAGATTGCTATAGACACGTGAAGCCTGACGCAAGGATTCTTCGTATCAAATGTAGGGGAATTGTGCCCCGCGAAGTGCATTGGAGGAGGATTGCTGACAATGCAAAGCTACTGGAACAAAGTACTCGACAGGAGAATCACGAGGCGTCGCGCGATTGCCGCAACGGGGATGACCGCGGGCGCGGCTGCCTTCCTCGCTGCATGTGGTGGCGGGGACGACGACGATGAGCCCGAAGATGCCGCCAGCCGCGACACCAGCGGCCTTCTGAACTCGATCACGGAGGAAAAGGGCGCCAAGCGCGGTGGTATCTTCACCGTCAACAACGGCTCAAACCGCGACCCCCTGCACCTCGACGGCAAAGCCCAGGGTCAAGTACAGCTCAACTTCTTCCAGAGCATGACTTACGAAGCGCTTGTCGCCAACAAGCCCGGCTTCAAGGAGCCCTCTACCTGGTCTGAGGTCAACCCGAACCTGGCGGAATCCTGGGAGGTCAGCGGCGACGGCCTGCAGATCACCTTCAAGCTGCGCCAGGACGTCAAGTGGCACAACAAGGCCCCGGTCAACGGTCGCGGCTTCGACGCCGAGGACGTGATCGCGACATGGAACAGCTTCATCTCAGCTGAGACGCCCAACAATAAGGCGTCCAGCGCCAACTCGCTCAACCCCAATGCGCCGATCGTCGGCTGGGAAGCGCCGGACCCGTACACCCTGGTGCTGAACCTGGCTCGACCCACCTCGATGATCTACCAGCGCCTGGCCAGCATGATCACAGGCGAGGTCGGCTCGATCTACCCGCGCGAGTACGGCGACACCTTCCAGGCCGAGACCGATCAGATCGGCACCGGCGGCTGGGTACTCGACCGCTTCGAGCCCTCCGTGGGTCTCTACTACAAACGAAACCCGGAATACTGGAACGACAAAGCGGCCTGGTACGACGAGGTGCACGTGCCGCTGATCCCGGAGTACGCGCAGCAGCTGGCGCAGCTCAGGACAGGCGCGCTGTCCCAGGTTATCGTGCGCGTGCTGGCCGAGGACATCATCCCGACCAAGAAGGAAAAGCCGGACCTGCAGATGGTCGCAGGTGTGGGAGCGTCCAACAGCCCCGGCGCGACAATGCGGTTCGGATGGGACAACATTGCCGGCAAGCCGTCTCCCTTCCTCGACGAGCGCGTGCGTCAGGCGCTCTCGATGTCGTTCGACCGTGATGCTTACATCGATGCCTTCTACAACGTCTCGAAGTTCGAGGGCGAAGGGCTGCCGGTCGACACTTACTGGTATACGCAGCACGGCTACGTGCCCGGCTGGACTCTGGACCCGCGCAACGCCGAGGAATTCGGCGACGGGGCCAGGCTCTACGAGCACAACGTCGCCGAGGCCATGAAGTTGAAGGCCGCGGCGGAATCGGACTATGAAGGCGGGAAGTTCCCCTCCTTCGTGACCGGCCGCGTCAACGCCGTATTCGGTCCAATTTACACCTCGCAGGTAGAGGTCATGGACCAGTTCGCCCGCGAGATCGGCTTCGATATCGAGGCGTTCCCGTTGGACTACAACCTGGACTACCTGCCCAAGGTTGTCACCAAGCAGGGTCACTTCGAAGTGCCTGACATGGGCTGGGCCTACGCCATCGGCGCCGTCACGTCCCCCGACCCGACAGACCTCTGGGTCTGGCGGTTCTACTCCAAGGGCGGCGTCACCAGCGGTTCCATCGGTCTCGGTACCGACGGCGGCCCAGCCGCCGACGCCGACATCGACCGACTGACCGAGGCGGCGATCGCCGAGTTC
>DASTLN010000065.1:0-9212 GCA_035714925.1 Dehalococcoidia bacterium
GGATAATCCATCATGTGGCGAAGGGTAAGGCCCTTCGGCTAGCAAGCTAGGAGGAAAAATGACGCAGTTTTCCGAGACCCTGGACGAGATCATCGAAGATCGCAGCCTGCTCAAGCACCCGTTCTACCAGGCGTGGAACGCCGGCACGCTGCCTCTCGACTCGCTCCGCGAGTACGCCAAGCAGTACTTCCACTTCGAGGCCGCCTTCCCGACGTTCCTGAGCGCGATTCACTCCCGCATGGAGCCGGGTGAGGCGCGACAAGCCGTCCTCGAGAACCTGTGGGATGAAGAGCACGGCATGGAGAACCACCAGGCGCTCTGGCTGCGCTTCTGCGAGTCGCTCGGGATCGACGAGGCCGAGGTACGCGCCTCCGAGCCCAACGCCGAGACGCGCGAGCTGGTCGACGGGTTCCGGGCTGCCTGCAGCGAAGGCAGCGTGGCCGAGGGCCTGGCGACGCTGTACGCCTACGAATCGCAGGCGCCGCGCGTGGCCGAGACGAAGATCGGCGGCCTGCGCACTTTCTACGGCTTCGAGGACCCGAAGGGCTACGAGTTCTTCAGCGTCCACCGGGACGTCGACGTGCATCACTCCCAGGCGGAGCGTGACATCGTGGTCGCCGCCGCGACTACGACCGACGATCGCGCCGGAATCGAGGAGGCGACCAAAGTGGGCGCCGACCGTCTTTGGCGATTCCTCGATGGAGCCTACGCCGGCGTCAGCTGCAGCTAGCAATTTGATGACCAACTTCGGGGTGGAGGTGAAGTCATGATCCTGCGCCCCACCCTGGAGGAAGCCCGCGAGCTGGCGGCGCAGGGCAACATCTGCCCGCTCTACGCTGAAGTGCCTGCTGACCTCGAGACGCCGGTGTCGGCGTATCTAAAGGTGGCTCGCGGCAGCTATTCGTTCCTGCTCGAGAGCGTGGAGGGCGGCGAGCGGCTGGCACGCTACAGCTTCATCGGCACAGAGCCGTATCGGACGCTGCGTCGCGGTGACGGCATCACGGGCGATGGCAGCAGCGGCGACCCATTGATCGCGGTCGAGTCCGAGCTGTCGCGGTTCAAGCCGGTGCCGGTCGAGGGCCTGCCGCGCTTTACGGGCGGCGCCGTCGGCTACCTGGCCTACGAGGTGGTGCGCTACTTCGAGGACCGCGTGCCGAAGGCGGCCAACGACGCGCTGCGCATGCCCGAGTCGGTCTTTCTCTTCACCGACACCTTGCTGGTGTTCGACCACCTGCAGCACAAGATCAAGGTTGTCAGCCACTTCCGGCTCGACGGCGACGTCGAAGCGGCGTACCGGCAGGCGGCGTGGCGCATCGAGGAGCTGGTCGGGCGCCTCGAGAAACCACTGGCGCAGCTGCCGTACCGTTCGGCACAGGGCGCCATGACGGATGAGGTGGTCTCATCCAACATGACGCGCGAGGACCATGCGCTGGCCGTCGAGCGGGCGAAGCAGCACATCGTGGCGGGGGACATCATCCAGGTCGTGCTGTCGCAGCGCTTTCAGCGCCCGACGGCGGCGCATCCGTTCGACGTCTACCGCGCGCTGCGGACGATTAACCCATCGCCGTACATGTTCTACCTCGACCTGGGCGAGGCGCAGTTGGTCGGCACGTCGCCGGAGATGCTGGTGCGGGTCGAGGACGGCAAGATCGACTACCACCCTATCGCCGGTACGCGGCCTCGCGGGGGCGATCCAGAGCACGACCTGGCGTTGGAAGAGGAGCTGAAGGCGGACGAGAAGGAGATTGCGGAGCACGTGATGCTGCTCGACCTCGGACGCAACGATGTCGGGCGCGTCAGCGAGCCGGGGTCGGTTGAGGTGCCGCAGATCATGGACATCGAGCGCTACTCGCACGTCATGCATCTCGTGTCTCATGTGACGGGCAAGCTGCGCAAGGGCCTCAGCTCTTACGAGGCGCTGCGGGCCTGCTTCCCGGCCGGCACCGTCTCCGGGGCGCCGAAGATTCGGGCCATGGAGATCATCGCCGAGCTGGAGGAGGACCAGCGCGGTCCCTACGCCGGCTGCGTCGGCTACTTCGACATGTCGGGCAATCTCGACACGGCGATTACGATCAGGACGATCCTGATGAAGGACGGCGTGGCCAACGTGCAGGCGGGCGGCGGCATCGTTTACGACTCCGACGCGGCGACGGAATATGCGGAGACTGAGAGCAAGGCCCGGGCGCTGATCCGGGCTATCGAGTTGGCAGAAGAGCAGTCGGCGGGACGCCCCGCCGGCAGCCTTGGGTACTAGCGTACGGCGCAGTGCGCGGAGCTCCGAGGAATTAGGACGAAACCGGCTCGGCTGCGAAGCAAGGTTTTGCGAGACCGGAGTTTTGGAGGAGCACTATGAGCGAGATGGTTTGGATGCTGATCGAGAACGACGGGGCGGTGCTTCTGGCGCAGCGCAAGCCGGAGAGTGAGGTCTTCGCGGGGCGCTGGACGTTGCCGGGCGAGGTCCGCGGCGACGAAGAAACGGACGAGGAGACGCTGGCGCGTGTCGCGGCGGACGACTTTGGTGTCGAGTTGCAGGGCGAGGAGTTCGTCGAAAGGCTGCACGTTTCGACGGGCGGCAGGCAGCACCAGATCAACGTCTACCGCGTCGGGTTTGAGGGCAGCCCCAAGTTCCGCGAATCCGGGCCATACGAAGAGGTGGGTTGGGCAGCACCCGCTGAGCTAGACGAACTGGACATCGAGCTGCCGGAGGCGTTGCGAACCTTCCTGGGGCGGCTGAGCGGCGGCGCCTGAGGGCGGGCGCCGCACCGGGGCGGGGGCCTGAAGGCCCAGGCTTGGGAGCAGAAGCATGCTGTTAATGATCGATAACTACGACAGCTTTACCTACAACCTTTACCAATACCTCTGCGAGCTGGGCGAAGAGGTTGAGGTCTACCGCAACGACAAGATCACGGTGGAGGACATCGACGCCATGGCGCCGGAGCGCATCGTCATCTCTCCCGGCCCCGGTACGCCGAGCGAGGCCGGTATCAGCGTCGACACGGTGCGGCGCTTCGCGGGCAAGCTGCCGCTGCTCGGCGTCTGCCTCGGGCACCAGTGCATCGGCGAGGCGTTCGGTGGCGTCGTCTCAGGCGCCGGTGAGATCAAGCACGGCAAGATGTCGCAGGTCACGCACGACAACAAGGGCGTCTTCGCCGGCCTGCCGAGCCCCTTCGCGGCGGTTCGCTATCACTCGCTGGCGATCGTGCCGGAGACGCTGCCGGACGTGCTCGAGGTGTCGGCGCGGTCGGAGTCGGGCGTGATCATGGGGGTGCGGCACAAGGCCTTCACGCTGGAGGGCGTGCAGTTCCATCCGGAGTCGATCCTGACGAAGCCGGGGAAGCAGTTGCTGGCGAACTTTCTAGAGATGACATAGGTATATAGGTATATTACTATGTTCATGGAGGTTCGCAGTGACAAAGCTACTCGTTTACCTGGACGAAGACTTCCACGAAGATCTGAAAGAACTGGCGCATCAGAAGAAGACCAGCATGGCGGCGTTGGTCCGGTACGCTTTGGACAAGACCTTCGAGGACGACCTGGATGAGATATCCTCCCGGCGAGCACTGGAGGAGATGCTGGCTCATCCCGAGGGCACGATGACATTGGACGAATACCTCGAGAGGAGAGGGATTGCCTTACCGGGTCCAGATCTCGCCGCGGGCAAATCGCGACCTCGAAAGATTGCCGAGGAGCGTGATCACTACGGCGATCCAAAGAATTCACGCGCTGGCAGACGAACCCAGGCCAAGACAGACAATCAAACTTCGAGGCGCGCCTGAAAGGTGGCGTAACCGGTTTGGCGACTATCGCATCATCTACACGATTTCCGACCGGCAGCAAGAGGTTTACATACTGCGGGTTCTGCGGCGGTCGGAGGATACTTACAACTGAGGCAACCCTATGATTCGCGAAGCCATCTCCAAGGTCGTGAGCGGCAGCGACCTGACGGAGGACGAGGCCGCGTCCTGCATGCAGGAACTGATGTCTGAGGAAGCCACCGCCTCGCAGGCTGCTGCTTTGCTGGTCGCGCTGCGGATGAAGGGCGAGACGGCGGACGAGATCGCCGGGATGGTGCGGGTGATGCGCGAGAAGGCGTTGCGCGTGGAGGTCAGCGGCGACATCCTCGACGTCGTTAGCACCGGCGGCGGCAGCTTCGACCCGTTCAACATCTCGACGACTGCTTCGCTGGTCTGCGCCGGCGCCGGCGTGCGGGTCGCGAAGCACGGCAACCGAGGCTTCACCTCGGCATCCGGCGCCGCGGACGTGATGGAGGCGCTTGGCGCGAAGCTCGACCTGACGCCGGAACAAACCGCGACGTGCATCGAGCAGACGGGATTCGGGTTTCTGTTTGCGCAGGCGCTACATCCGGCAATGCGCTTCGTAGGGCCGACCCGGCGTGAGATCGGTATTCGCACCATCTTCAACTCGCTTGGGCCGTTGACGAATCCGGCGGGGGCGCAGTTCCAGCTGCTCGGCGTGGGCGACGCGGCGATGGCGGAGAAGGTCGCGACGGTGTTGGGACGCCTCGGTGCCGGCCATGCGCTCGTCGTCCACAGTGAGGACGGCCTGGACGAGGTGTCGCTTGGCGCGCCGACCACGGTGTATGAGCTGACGGGCGGCGCGACAAAGACGTACACGCTGACGCCCGAAGAAGCCGGGTTCGCGCGCATCCCGCTCTCAGCTGTGAAGACGGGCACGAAAGAAGAAAACGCGGCGCGTCTTCGCGACGTGTTGGCGGGGAGGCCCGGTCCCGACCGCGACTACACCCTGGTCAACGCGGGTGCCGCATTGGTCGCTGCCAACAAGGCCTCGAGTGTGAAAGAGGGTGCCGAAATAGCCAAGCAGGCGGTGGATTCCGGCGCAGCGGCGAAGGTGCTGGACGCTTACGTCGCCGCAACGCTGAGCTTCGGGGGCTGAGAGCAACACGTTGAGCCGGAGAATGAAGACGGAACGAAGGCCCTCACCCTAAGCCTCTCCCTGAGGGAGAGGGGACATCGTAGAGGCGCGGCGGAGCGAAAACTTGACTACCAGGCGCGGCATCACCAGGACGGGCAGCATCCTCGACCGTATCGTGGCGGACAAGCGCGAGGCGCTGGAGGCCGCGAAACGCGGGACACCGGAGGCTGCGCTGGGCGACTTCGCCGCCGAGCACGACGCGCATTGGGGTATGACGCAGGCGATTTCGACGCCACGCGGGGCAGCGCCTACCGGTGCCGCGGTACAGATCGTAGCCGAGATCAAGAAGGCGTCACCGAGCCGCGGAGTGCTGGCTGAGACGCTGGACCCGGAGGCGATTGCCGGGGCATATACGCGCGGCGGCGCGGCAGCCATCTCGGTCGTGACGGAGCGCAACCACTTCCTCGGTGACCTGGAATGGCTGCGGCGGGTTCGAAATCGTCTCGCCGAAGATCACCCGGGGACACGTCCGTCGCTCCTGCGCAAAGACTTTCTCGTCGACCCTTACGAGCTGCTTGAGGCGAAAGCCTACGGCGCGGACAACATCCTGCTCATCGTCGCCATCCTGGACGACACGCTGCTGGGCGACATGCTGGCGCGCGCCCGCGAGTTGGAGCTCGACGCGCTTGCGGAGGTACACAACGAGGCTGAGGCTGCACGGGCCGTGAAGGCGGGAGCCACGCTGTTCGGGATCAACAACCGCGATCTGCACACCTTCAACGTCGACCTCGGGACGACCGAGCGAGTGCGACCGCTGCTGCCCGCAGACGCGATTGTCATCGGTGAGAGCGGTGTGCATACGAAGGTGGACGTCGAGCGGCTGCACCGCGCCGGTGTGCGGGCGATCCTGGTCGGCGAGGCGTTCATGACGGCGCCGGACGTTGCGGCGAAGATGGCCGAGCTGCGGCTATGACCCGAGTCAAGATCTGCGGCTGCCGCAGCGTCGACACGGCGCTTGCGGCTGCCGAGGCGGGCGCCGACTTCGTGGGGTTGATGTTCGCTCCGAGTAGTACTCGGCGCATCGACATCGAGGACGCGTCGGAGATCGTACGGGCGTTGGGCGCGCCGCTGGCGGAGCTCGAGATGGAGACGCCGCCGGCGATGTTCCGCACTGACCTCACCGACCTGCGGTCATGGTTCGAGCACGGGGCTTCGGCGCTGGACCGGATGCTGGAGCGCAAGCGCCCGTTGACCGTTGGGGTCTTCGCCGGCAACGAACCGGAGGAGATCAACGAGATCGTCAACGAGTGTGGCATCGATCTGATCCAGCTGTCGGGCGGCGAGCCGTGGAGCGCCTGCATGGTGGCCAATCGGCAGGTGATCAAGGCGGTGCACGTCGCGCCCGATGATGACGCGGTAGGCGTGCTGGGCCGCATCGAGACCGGCAGCGCGATGGCCGTCATGCTGGACAAACGCAGCGAAGCCGGCTTTGGCGGTCTGGGCGAGACCCTCAGTTGGGGCGTTGCGGCGCAGGTCGCGGGGTCGATGCCGGTTTGGCTGGCGGGCGGACTGACGCCGGAGAACGTCGCCGAGGCGGTGCGGGCGGTGCGGCCGTGGGGCGTCGACGTGTCGAGCGGGGTGGAGACGGAGGGGGCGAAGGACGTGGCGAAGATCAGGGCGTTCATTGACGCGGTCAGAGCAAGCGCGTAGGCCGCCGTATTGATGTCGCCTGGGAATTGCCTTAAAGATGCCTTAAGTAGGTGGCCATGAAGATAGGCGAAGTAATAGAGCTTGCACAACGCGATAGCCTGACGCCGCTTCAGAAGGCCGTTCTGGAGTACATGGAGGCTCATGACGACGAGGTGTTCAGCTATCGCGATGAGAAGCTGATACGTGACGTCAAGTCCAAGCCATCAGCAGTCGGATTTACGCTGTGGGCTTTGCATAAGAAAGGCCTAATCGAGAAGGAGAAGGTGGGACGCAAGGTCTACTTCGGCTCCAACGATGCGATCGCTGAGCTGCGAAAGCGCACGGCCGCACCGGCAGAAGACGATTGGTTCGAGAAGGCAGGAAGCAACCGAGAGGCAATCTTCCGGAAGCATGGGTATGTAGATGTGCTGGCATTACTCGATGAAGTGCGGGAAGGTCGATGATCTATGTCGACGCAAGTCCAGTGTTGGCATTCTTGCTACCAGATGAGGTGTTCACTCGGGAGACCACGGCGCTCTTCGGGGAGTGGCGGGAAACTCAGGAGTCGATGATTGCGCCGGCGCTGCTTCTCTTCAAAGTGCTATCCGGCCTTCGACTGGCAGCCTATGCATCACGTATTGATGTTGATCAGGCTGATCAGACATACGCCACGTTTCGTCAGATGCCAATCAGAATATCCCACGTTGACTCGCTCACAGATCGTTGCTGGGGTCTGGGTAAGCTGCTGAATCCTCCGCGCCGCTACGATGCGTCATATCTTGCCCTCGCTGACATCGAGGATTGCGAGGTCTGGACCGCTGACCGCCGGTTTGTACGGTTCGTAGCAGGAAGGTCACCTCGCCTGAGATGGGTGGGCAAGGAGGTTCAGGATGACGGATCTGCCTGACGAGCACGGCCGCTTCGGCGATTTTGGCGGGCAGTACGTGCCCGAAACGCTGATGACGGCGGTCGAGGAGTTGGAGCGCGCCTACGATGCAGCGAAAGCGGACCCGGCGTTCGCGGCCGAGATGCACGACATGCTGCGCGATTTCGGTGGGCGGCCGACGCCGCTCTATTTCGCCGAGAACCTGACGCGCCAGCTGGGCGGTGCGCGCGTATTCCTCAAGCGCGAGGACCTGGCGCACACCGGCGCGCACAAGATCAACAACGCGGTGGGGCAGGGATTGCTGACGAAGCGTCTCGGCAAGACGCGCGTCATCGCTGAGACAGGCGCGGGCCAGCACGGCGTGGCGACGGCGACGATCTGCGCCCACCTTGGCCTCGAGTGCGTGGTCTACATGGGCGAGGTCGACATGGAGCGCCAGGCGCCGAACGTGTTCCGCATGCGGCTGCTCGGCGCGGAGGTGCGGCCCGTCAGCAGCGGCAGCCGCACGCTCAAGGACGCGATCAACGAGGCGATGCGCGACTGGGTGACCAACGTCCGCACGACGCACTATCTGATCGGCAGCGTGATGGGGCCGCACCCCTACCCGGCGATGGTGCGCGACTTCGTTTCCGTGATCGGCAAAGAGGCGAGGGCGCAGATGCTGGAGCGCGAGGGCCGCTTGCCGGACTACTGCGTTGCCTGCGTCGGCGGTGGCAGCAACGCCATCGGGTTGTTCCATGAGTTCATTCCGGATGCCTCGGTGCGGCTGATCGGCGTCGAGGCGGCGGGGCGCGGCATCGAGAGCGGCCAGCACGCGGCGACGCTGAGCGCCGGGCGGCCGGGAGTGCTGCATGGTTCGTATTCGTATCTGCTGCAGGACGACTCGGGGCAGATCCAGGAGGCGCACAGCATCTCGGCCGGGCTCGATTATCCCGGCGTCGGCCCGGAGCACTCCTACCTAAAGGCGACTGAGCGCGCGGTCTACGAATCCGTGACAGACACGGAGGCACTGGCGGCGTTCCAGACGCTGTGCACGACGGAGGGCATCATCCCGGCGCTGGAGTCGTCGCACGCGGTGGCGTACGCGATGAAGCTGGCGCCGCGGCTGTCGCCGGACGAGATCGTGCTGGTCAACCTGTCGGGGCGTGGGGACAAGGACCTGGAGACGGTGGCGAAGGCGTTGGGACAGGAAGGCATTTAGGAGGAAGCAACAAGGAACAAGCTACAGGGAACAGGGAGCTTTGCCCGCTTTGTCGTTTCCGGTGAAAACGTCTGGCCCGGGCGTGCCGTCGGTCGCCCTAGCTAACTAACCTATCGCAGTTCGCCCTGGAGTTGAGGGCGAGCCGGCTAACCGTCCTAAGCCGCCGAAGCCGTCTTCGGGCGCTTGAGGATGACGTAGCTCGATTCGGTCCGAACCAGAGGATGCAGGCCGGCGAGCTCCCAGCCTTCATCACCCAGCGTGTCCAGATAGCGCTTCATGAACGCGGTCCGGTTTTCGCCGCTCTGACGGACAAACTCCACTCCCTCGCTGGAAATGCGCCCGCGAGGGTCTACGTAAACGACCCGGTATTCCCATTTGTCAGGCATATCGCCTCCTTCGGCGACGAACCGGCCTGAACCCGAGCCAGACGTAGATCCAAGGTATCAGAGTCGTAAAGAGGTTTGAGATTGGCAGGTCTGATACAGGATGGAGAGTTGTCGAGGTATGTAGCGCTGCGTCCTTCGACAAGCTCAGGATGATTAA
>DASTLN010000066.1:0-15267 GCA_035714925.1 Dehalococcoidia bacterium
ACCCTTGTCAAGAATCAGCAGGCCAATCGGCATCGCGGGACCCCAGAGCGTGATCGCTGTGAGCAGGGCGACGACGCCGATGTAGAGGCCGTCCGGGTTGCGGCGGCCGAAGACGTAGGAGACGAAGCCGACCACGAGCACAATGAGGGAGGCTCCCATCCGCGTCCCGTTGATCATCGCGAAGGCCTCAAGGTCGCTCAGCGCGTCGCCGGCGAAAAGGCTCATTGCCACCGCCGCGACAGGCGAACCGCTCATAACGACGTAAGCGCCGAGCCAGCCGAAGCCAAAGTGCCCGGCTACGCCGTCGACGGAGACGGCATCGAGCACGGGCCGCAGGCCGTCTGCGCCTTCCTTGATGAGTTGCAGCGCCAACACGAAAAGCCAAACAGAGACGATAACTGCCGCGGCGCGCAGCGCCACTCCGGGCAGAAACAAATGACGGGGCAACCTGCGATTGTCGATATTGTCGACCGATAAAGTCGACTTTATCAATAGCAGGCGCTCCTCGTGTGTCGACTCGGACATCGATATGCCTGGCTACTTGCCTTTGCTGGCGTCGATCAGGATTTTGGCGACCTCGGGGCGGCTGAACTCGACGGGCGGCATCTGGCCCTCGGCTAGCATCTCGCGCACGCGCGTGCCGGAAAGGCTGACGTGGTCGGCGTCGCCATGGGGGCAGGTCTTCGCAGTGCCCATTGAGCCGCAGGTTCGGCAAAAGAAGCTGTTCTCGAAGAACATCGGCGTGATGCCGAGTTCGCCGCGCGTGAACTCGCCGAAGATGTGCTGGGCGTCATAGGTGCCGTAATAGGAGCCGACGCCGGCGTGGTCGCGCCCGACGATGAAGTGGGAGCAGCCGTAATTCTTGCGCACGATGGCGTGGAAGATGGCTTCGCGCGGGCCGGCGTAGCGCATCGCGGCCGGGAAGACGGAGAGCAGCACGCGGTCGGCGGGATAGTAGCTGCCGAGCAGCGCCTCGTAGCAGGCCATGCGCACGCTTGCCGGGATGTCGTCATCCTTCGTGGCTCCGACGAGTGGGTGCAGCAACAGCGCATCGACTGTCTCCATTGCGGTCTTCTGAATGTATTCGTGGGCGCGGTGCACCGGGTTGCGCGTTTGGAAGCCGACGATGGTCTTCCAACCCTTCTCTGCGAAGGCGGCGCGTGTCTCCCTGGGATCGCGCCGGTGCTGCAGGAAGTCGGCGTGCTGCTGGCGCTGAAAGAGGCGAATCGGCCCGCCGATCAGCATCTCGTCCTGGGCGTAGACGGCGGCGACGCCAGGGTGCTTGTCTTCGTCGGTGCGGTAGACGCGGCGCGCTTCGTCCTGCTTGTCGTACTCGAATGCGTCCTCGACGTCCATGACGGCGAGCGCGTTGCCGGCTTCGTCGGTCAGCGCGACCTGCTTGCCTTCGTAAGCCCTGGCGTCGACCGTAGACGCCGAGAGGGTCACGGGCAGCGACCAGACGAGTCCGCTGGCGAGTCGCATGTCGTTGACGACGCCGTGGTAGTCGCGGCTGGTCATGAAGCCGGTCAGCGGACTGAAGGCGCCGACGGCGATCATCTCGAGGTCGGAGAGGGGCCGCATGCCGAGCCATAGCTTCGGTAGCGACTTCGCGGCTTCGGCCAGCGCTTTCGCCTCATCGCCGATGGCTACGCGGTCAACCAGGCTTCCGCCATGCGGCGGGATCAAGTCGTCGGACATGGAGTGGTTCCTTATCTAAGGCTGATTGACTACTTCGCCCCGACTGGGGAGAGGTAGCCCTTCTGTTCGAGGCAGGCGAGGATCTTGGCCAGGCTCTGCTCCATTGTCTCCGTCTCTGTGTCGACGACGACTTCGGGATTGAGTGGCTCCTCGTAGGGGTCGGAGATACCGGTGAAGTTCTGGATTTCACCGCGCAGGGCCTTCTCGTACAGGCCCTTGACGTCACGGCGCGTCAGCTCCTCGATGCTGCATTTGGCGTAGACCTCGACGAAGTCGCCGATCAGGCCGCGGTTCTGGTCGCGGATGTCGCGGTAAGGTGAAATCGCGGCGGTGATTACGGCGACGCCGTTGCGCGACAGCAGGTGTGCGACGAAGCCGATGCGCAGGATGTTGGTGTCACGGTCCTCTTTGCTGAAGCCGAGGCCCTTGCTCAGGTTGGTGCGGACGATGTCGCCGTCGAGGATCTCGACGTTGTGGCCGCGCTCCTTGAGGGCAGGCTGCAGCGCTTCAGCCAGCGTCGACTTGCCGGCGCCGGACAGGCCGGTGAACCAGACGGTGAATCCCTTGCTTGCCACTCAGGCGTCTCCTTTAGTTGAGGTATGCGCGCCTTCGAGGGTGCCTTCTTGGATGCCGCATTCTTCCTTGTCGAAACCAGCCCAGCGGCCGGAGCGCGGGTCGTCGCCGGCGCGTACGGGCTTGGTGCAGTAGGTGCAGCCGATGCTGGGGTAGCCGCGGTCGTGCAGCTCGTTGTACGGCACGTCGTTGGCCATGATGTAGGCCCAGACCTGCTTCTCGTCCCAGGTCGCGAGGGGATTGAGCTTGACGAGGCCGAACTTCTCGTCCCAGTCGACGATGGCGACGTTGGCGCGCGTCTTCGACTGGTCGCGGCGCATGCCCGAGACCCACGCTGACTTGCCCTCGAGGGCGCGCGCGTTGGGCTCGACCTTGCGCAGGTCGCAGCAGAGGTCGGGGTCGCGAGTCCAGAGCTCCGCGCCGTGCTTTTCGGCCTGCGCCTCCGGCGTCAGCAGCGATTTGTAGCCGATAGGCTTGAAACCGTACTTTCGCTCACAGGCGTCGCGCAGGCGGTAGGTCTCCGGGAAGAGAAAGTCCGTGTCGAGATAGAAGACTTCGACGCTGGCGTCGATCTTCATGATCATGTCGAGCAGGACCATGCCGGTGGGCCCGCCGAAGCTGCAGGCCAGCGTCAAGCCAGGCTGGAACTCGTCAACAGCCCAACGCAGGATGTCCTGCGGAGTCTTATCTTCCATCTCAGAGCTGAAGCGAGTAAGGATGTCGCGATCGTAAGTTCTGGCGTCTGGCAAAGCGCTCTCCGGCCGCCTAGTGGATAAAGTCAATCGAGTTAGTCAAGAATATTTGGCGAAGCTGTCACTGTCAACCGGGCTGTGTCGGGCATGGGTCATCCGCCTGGTTAGAGTTCGCGTTCGACCGCCTCACGAGCCTTTGCCGGGTAATCGGTGATCAGGCCGTCGAGGCCCGCTGTGAGCTTCGCGGGCGTCAGGTCGTACTCCTTGTGCCACGAGTAGATGCGCAGGTTGCGCTCGTGGCAGAACGCGACGATGTCGGCGTCGATTGCACGCCAGTCCAGCGACACAGCATGAGCGCCGATACGCCGTGCGTTCGCGATGAAGGAGCGGTTGTCGCCGGCGTCGTCAAAGTCCTTGTAATGCGCAACCTCCCAGCCCAGATTTCGCCCTAACGCGCATTTCACGGCGAGGGCACTCGAACACCAGACGAGCGTCCGGTCCGCGATGCGGCGCCGTTTGACTGCTCGAGCCAGCGCCATCACAGCCCACGGCGTCTTGATGTCGGCGGCCAGGATCTTCTCGTCCGGCAGCGCGTCGAGTGCTTGGGCGAGGCTGGGGACGCGCTCGGCGCTGCCTCTTAGTCGCCGCGTCCGGATATGAAAGGATGGGGTGAGCTCCAGCGGCAGCGGCCAGCCCGTGGTGCGGGCCATGAAGTTGTCGTGCATCAGGAAGGGGCGCTGGTCGAGCGACATGCGCAGGTCGATTTCGACGCCGTCGGCGCCCTGCTCGAAGGTGACGCGGATTCCTTCGAGGCTGTTTTCCGGCGCAAACGCCGGCGCCGTGCGATGGGCGATGATCAGGGGTCTAGCCACGCGAAGAGTTTACGGCTCTGCGGCGGCATCGATGCCCATAGCGTCCTCAATGAGGCGAAAGTCTTCGCGTGAGATCTCCAGGAGGCCGCGACGAAGCGGAAATCCCCAGCGTTGCTTATCAGTAATGAAGTCAAGCTTCGGGATTAGCGGCTCAATCGGCGCTTCCTTGGACTCGGTGAGCGCTACGTCACGGCGCCACGGGTGGAAGGAAGGTGACATTTCAACCTGGTACGGTTTGTCATCCAGGATGCGGCCGGCTGCCGTGAAGCGTCGCAGCGGCTCGCCGTGCAGCGCGGTACGAGGCGAGTAGAAAACGATGCCGTCGCCTCGGCTCAGTCGTCGCAGGCCGGCGGGGCTGCCGTGCTGGGCCTGGGTGAAGCCGCCTTCAGCGCCAAGCAAAACATGCTCACGCGAAACGACGTTGAGCCAGTACTTCATGCTGGGAACATATCAACGCTGATTGCCCATTCCAACGATTGCTCATAGGATTCGGTTCACCAGCAGCAGAACTGTGCAGGAGCCAAATGATGACCAACCAGCAAGACCTCCGCGGTCCCAGCCATACACTGCTCGACGGACCGGACCGGGCGCCATCGCGCGCCATGCTGTACGCGACGGGCCTGACCGAAGAAGACCTGGCCAAGCCGCTGATCGGCGTGGCAAACACCTGGATCGAGATAGGGCCGTGCAACTTCCACCTGCGCCGCCTCTCGGCCAAGGTCAAGGAGGGCATTCGCGCCGCCGGTGGCACTCCCCTCGAGTTCAACACGATCGCGGTTTCGGACGGCATCAGCATGGGCACGGAAGGCATGAAGGCCTCGCTGATCAGCCGAGAGGTCATCGCCGACTCAATTGAGTTGGTGACGCGCGGGCATCTGCTAGACGGCGTGGTCGCGATCGCTGCCTGTGACAAGACGCTGCCGGGCACGGTGATGGCGCTTGCCAGGCTCAACCTGCCCGGCCTGCTGCTGTACGGCGGTTCGATCATGCCCGGCGTCTTCGAGGGCCACGACGTGACCGTGCTGGATGTCTTCGAGGCAGTGGGTGCGCACGCGGCGGGCAAGATGACGGCGGACCGGCTACGGGCGCTCGAGGCGGTCGCATGCCCGGGGCCGGGCGCTTGCGGCGGTCAGTACACCGCAAACACGATGGCGATGGCAGCGGAGATGATGGGCATTTCGCTGGTCGACAGCGCCTCGGTGCCGGCGATGGACCCGAAGAAGGACGAGGTGGCGTACGAGGTCGGGCGTATGGCCGTCGACCTCCTGCGTAGCAACCTGCGGCCTCGCGACGTGATAACCCGGCCGGCGCTGGAGAACGCCATCGCGTCGGTACTCGCGACGGGGGGTTCGACGAACGCGGTGCTGCACCTGCTGGCGATTGCGCGCGAAGCGGAGGTTGAGCTGAGCATCGACGACTTCGACCGCATCAGCCGCACGACGCCGATCATCGCCGACCTGAAGCCGGGAGGGCAGTACGTGGCTAACGACCTCTACGAGGCTGGTGGCGTGCGTCTGGTGGCAAATCGACTCCTGGACGCAGGCATCCTGCACCCGGAGCCGATGACCGTTACAGGCCGCACAATTGGGGAAGAGGTCAGGACTGCCGATGAGAAGGCCGGCCAGGTCGTCGTTTCGACGGCGGACAAGCCGTTCAAGGCTACGGGCGGCCTCGTCATCCTGAAGGGCAACCTGGCGCCCGAGGGGTGCGTACTCAAGGTGGCTGGTCACGAGCGCATGCTGCACAGCGGACCGGCGCGCGTGTTCAACCGGGAAGAAGACGCCTTCGCCGCGGTGGCAAACCGCAAGATCAAAGAAGGCGACGTCGTCGTCATTCGCTACGAGGGCCCCAAGGGCGGCCCGGGTATGCGCGAAATGCTGGGCGTCACGGCAGCGCTCGTCGGCGAGGGGCTGGGCGACAGCGTGGCACTATTGACGGACGGCCGATTCTCGGGCGCGACGCACGGTCTGATGGCCGGGCACGTGGCGCCGGAGGCTGCTTCGGGCGGGCCGATTGCCGCGGTGCAGGAGGGCGACACCATCACCTTCGACGTTGAGAAGCGCGAGCTGAACGTCGAGATCAGCGACGAGGAAATGCAGCGTCGGCTATCGGAGTGGCGCGAGCCGGAGCCCCACTACACGACGGGCGTCTTCGCGAAGTACGCAAAGCTGGTGTCGTCCGCGTCGGAGGGCGCTGTTACTCGCTAGCCAAGCGGTCGAAGAACAGCTGGCTCAGGTGAAGATGGTCGGGACGTCATAGACGGCAAATCGCTTGTCCCGCGTGACAATGCTCAAGCCTTCGATGGCTGCTTGGGCGACGAGCATGCGATCGAAGGGATCGTTGTGATGTCGAGGCAGCGCACCGGCTGCGTAGGCATGATCCAGGGAGATCGGCAGCGGACGAAAACGCTCACGCTCTAAATTGTCCAGGAAGTGCGACGGGGCACGTAGCTTCCCTGAGGCTTCCTTTATCGCAATCTCCCAGATTGACGCCGCGCTTACGAAAACATCCAGCTCGTTCATGATTGCTTCACGGGCGTTCGAAGAGAGTTCCGGATCATCCTCTAGCCACCAGAGCAGGACATGCGTATCCAGCAAGAGGCTCAATCAGCTTCCCCACGGAAGGCTGCTGCGACTTCCTCCGGCAGCTCGTCGAAGTCGTCGGCGATCCATATCTGGCCCTTTAATCCGCCAGGCCGACGGGGTAGTGTGGGTTCTATGTAGCGGACAAGCCTGGCGAGCGGCTTGCCGGCCCTGCACACGATCACCTCTTCGCCTTGCTCTACGCGTTCGAGGAGGCGGGAGAGGTTGGTCTTGGCCTCGTGAATATTGACCCTCATAGACTAAGCTTAGCTAAACTTTGCTAAATAGTAAATCGCACGGCCGGGCCGAATCTGGTACTCCACGACGGGCGGTGCGCACTCTGCCTTCGCATGTTGATGCAGTGCCTGGGGTTACCAGGGCACGGGCGCGATGATCTTGTCGTAGTCGTCGCCGAGCCAGGACTTGAGGCCTTCATTGCCGGGCGGGCCGAAGAGCTCGAAGCGCACTTTGCCGGCGCCCGGCTCCAGGTAGCCCATGTAGCGCTGGATCGCCGGCGCGTCCGGTGGGAGCTCCATCTGCACGACCGTGTTGTCCTTCGACTCGAAGCCGCCGGCGACGAGCTGAGCACCCTCGGCGACAGCCGTCCTCAACGAGTCGAGGATGTCGGGCGTCCAGAAGCCGATGTGCTGCACGCCTTCGCCGTGGGTGGCGAGGAACTCCGTCATCTGGTCATTCTCGCCGGCGCCGGGCTGAATCAGCTCGAAGGCGAAGCCGGTGCCGTCGCGGCCACCGTAGGCGAGGCGGCGGCCGTTGTCGCGGTCGCGGATGTGCCAGATGTCGAGGCCGAGCATGCGCTTGTAGCGGTTGATGACATCGTCGATGTCTCTGACGACGATGCCGACGTGAAAGGCGACAGGTAGGGGTGGTGCGCTCATCGTTGCGTCTCCTTAATGTGTGAGGTCGATCAGCCAGCGGCGGAAGATGGTTCGTACGCTGGTCAGCGCCAACGCCGCGACCACGATGAGCAAGCCATTGCTCAGCGGGTTCGGCGCAAGGCTGAGTCCGAGGACTGTGCCAGCTGCCGGCGGGTGCTCCGTGTCCGTTGCGGCCATTAAGAGCATGACGATACCGACGCCGACGGCAGCCGCGATGTCCGTCACGAGGCTGGCCTCGAACGGCTCGTCCGCCCAGCCGTGGACGATCGCGCCGATCGCGAGGCCGACGACGATCGCGATCAAGTGACCGCCCAGGACTCGCCTGGGGCTAGAGAGACTTGAGTGCGGCGAGATGAAGATGATGAAAGCGCTGGAGGCGATAGCCGTGACGATGGCGACGTTGGTCAGGTTGTCCTGCAGAGCGACCACGACGGCGAGAGTGCCGGCGGCGAGCGACGCCTGCAGCAGGTAGCGGCGCCAGCGGCGGCGAAAGTGGCGGTCCAGCAGATAGGCGCCGCGCGTCAAGATGCGCCGGCGACTCTGGATGATGCGCGCGGGCATCGGGGCGTGGTGGGCCCGGGGACGAGCGATGCCGCTGATTCCGGGAATCAGCGGACCGCCGAAGTGGGGCCGGTCCGTGACCGTGAGGGAGAAGCCGGCGGCCCGAAGTTGCGATTCGGTTTCCTGGCTGAGGTTGCAGCCGCCGGAGAACCAGCCGTAGACGGGCTGGACGAGCTTCTGGGCTGGCGCGGTCAGCACACCGCCCCGAACATGTTCGACCAGGCGCAGCTCGCCCTCCGGCTTGAGGACGCGGTGCAGCTCCTGCAGAGCGAGCTGGAGGTCGTGGACGCTGCAGAGGACGAGGGTGACGACGGCGCAGTCGAACTCGTCGTCGGCGAAAGGGAGGGCTTCGGCGGGGGCTTCGACGGTGTGGACTTTGTCGCGCGCCTCGTCCGGCAGGCCGTCGATACGGGGCTGGATGCGCTTCGCCATGTGAGGGTCGGGCTCGGTGAGGTAGAGGGCTTCGACCTTCGACCAGTCGTAGTAGGGCAGGTTGGCGCCGGTGCCGGCGCCGAGCTCGATGATGCGGCCATGGGCCTCACCGGCTGCGAAACGGCGGTGCGGCTCCATCTTCGAACGGCTGGCGGGCTCGATGAAGCGGTCGTAGGCGGCGGCGAACCAACGGTGTCTGACGCGAGGCGGATGGATCGCCATAGGTTCAGGTCTAGGGCTGCAGTAGGCCGAGGAGGGTGACGCCGCCGTCCAGGATGATGTTCTGGCCGACGATCATCTCCGACTCCGGGCCGCAGAGGAAGGCGACGAGGTTGGCGACGTCCTCCGGGGTGACGTGGCGCCCGGCGGGGATGTTACGCAGCAGGTGGGTGCCGAACTCGTCCGGCATGGCGGCGACGCCGGAGGAGTCCGAGACCCAGCTGGGGCAGACGGAGTTGACGCGGATGTGCTTCGGGGCGAGCTCGACGGCGAGGTAGCTGGTCAGGGTGTCGAGAGCTCCCTTGGTGACACCGACGGCAGCGTAGTGGGGCGTGTAGCGCTGGGCGCCGAGGCTGGTGAGGTTAACGATGGCTCCGCCGTGCTGCTCCATGAGGGGTATAGCTTCCTTGGCCGCGAACCAGGGTCCCAAGACATTCGTTTCGAAGGTTGTACGGAGGTGTTGCGGCAGGGAGGCGATGGCGTTACGGGGCCGTTCGAGGCCGCGGGCGGCGCTGTTGACGAGGATATCGAGGGTGTCCCAACGGGTCTTCAGGTCCGAAAAGAGGGCGTGAAGTTCGTCGAGGTCGCCGACGTTGGCCTTGATCGCGATGGCGTTGGCGCCGAGCTCGGTCAGCTCCGCGACGACGCGGTCCGCCGCGTCCTGGCGGTGGCCGTAGTTGACGACGACGTCGGCGCCAAGGCTGCCGAGCTTGAGCGCGATGGCGCGGCCGATGCCGCGTGAGGCGCCGGTGACGAGGGCGTGTTTGCCGGAGAAGGGTTTGTTAGGAGCCACGTCAGCATTCTACAGAGGGTAGATGGCAGAAAACAGGTTTGCCGTGCTGGCGTAAGCAGGCGTGCATTGCCATGGGTATATTACAATGCAAGTATTTGATACAATGCCAAGGATGATTACAATGTACACGTCGGCTACAATGCAGCGCCGCCCGGCAGGCGCGTGAGGTGGGAGATGCGTGAAATCTGGGCGAGTGTGACGGAACGAGGACAGGTGACTATCCCGTCCGAAGTGCGCAAGCTGCTGGGGTTGAACAAGCGCGACAAGGTGGTGTTTGCGCTGGAAGACGGGCACGTCATGTTGAAGCGTCCACGCTTCGCGACTATCGCCGATGTTGCTGGTTCGGTGCCGGCGCTCGATCCGCCCCGAGATTGGAAGCAAGTGGAGCAGGACGCCAAGGATGAAGTGGTGGAGCGCTACATTCGCAAGATGCGGGAGGGTGACGCGTGAGGTGGGTCGACACGAACGTGTTCATCCGCCTCCTTACGCAGGATGACCCCGCTAAAGCAGAAGCCAGCGGAAGATTCTTCACCTCACTCGACGCAGGGCAGGATGAGGCGGCGACCAGTGAGATGGTTGTCGGCGAAGTAGTCTACGTGCTTTCGGCCCGCGGCCACTACGGCATGTCCCGAGAGGGTATCCGGGATCGGTTAGCGCGCATGTTGGAGTCCCAAGGGTTGAGAATTGCCGGCAAAGAGGTCCTCTTGCGGGCGCTGGACTTCTACGTCGCGTATCCCCGGCTCGATTTCGAGGATGCGCTTAGCGTGGCTCACATGGAGGCACGCGGTATCAGCGACATCGTCAGCTACGACCGCGGCTTCGACGCGGTCGACGGCGTCACCCGCATCGAACCGTAGGCCACTGCAGCCACTGCGGGGCGGCGAGGCGGCCTACTGGCGGGGCGAGGGTCAGCCGGCGGGGCTAGGTCCTTCGCTGAGGCTCAGGATGACAGTTCGGGGTGTGGTCTGACGATGGGGGCCGCTCTTCCTACGAGGGCCTCAGGACGAGCGATCCTGGTTCTCGGTATCAGTCTGTTGGCGACCCCTTTGATAGATCAGGCTCGCGGCCGAGGTTGCGGGGGATGTAGTAGCGGCGGCCGTGGAGGCGGTCCGGGAGGTAGGTCTGGTCCGGGGCGACGCCGGTTTCGTGGTCGTGGGCGTAGTCGTAGTCCTTGCCGTAACCGAGGCCCTTCATTAGCGGCGTGACGGCGTTGCGCAGGTGGAGGGGGACGGGGTCGTTGCGGGTGCGCTCGACGTCGGCGAGGGCGCGGGTGTAGGACGCGCCGACGCTGTTGCTCTTGGGCGCGAGGGCGAGGTAGAGGGCGCATTCGGCCATGGGGTAGAAACCCTCCGGCATGCCGATGAAGTGGACGGCCTGTTGACAGGCGGTGGCGAGGCTCATCGCCTGCGGGTCGGCGAGCCCGACGTCTTCTGAGGCGAGGATGACCATGCGGCGGACGATGAACAGCGGGTCTTCGCCGGCCTCGATCATGCGAGCTAGCCAGTAGAGCGCGGCGTCGGGGTCGGAGCCGCGCAACGATTTGATGAAGGCGCTGATCGTGTCGTAGTGGGCGTCGCCCTGGCGGTCGTAGAGGTAGGTGCGGTGCTGCAGCGCCTCTTCGATGACGGCGCGGGTCACGGTGCGTTTCTCCGCCTGCGGTGCGACGGACATGGCGGCGGCTTCGAGGGCGTTGAGGGCGATGCGGGCGTCGCCGCCGACTGAGGCCGCGAGTGCCTCGAGTGCGTCGGGCTCGAGCTCGACGTGGAGGTCGCCGAGGCCGCGTTCGGGGTCGGTGACGGCGCGCTGCAGGAGCTCGGCGAGCTGCGGTTCGTCGAGGGCTTTGAGGGTGAAGACACGGCAGCGTGAGAGCAGCGGGCCGATGACCTCGAACGAGGGGTTCTCGGTCGTGGCGCCGATGAGGGTGATCGTGCCGTCCTCGACGTAGGGGAGGACGGCGTCCTGTTGCGCTTTGTTAAAACGGTGGATCTCGTCGATGAAGAGGATGGTGCGGTTGCTGTACCCGGGCCTGAAGGCCGGGGCTTGAGAGTCCGAGGCTGCCGCGCCGGTCGAAGACTCGGGCGTTCGCCCTACGAGAGCCTCAGGGTGAGCGGAACTAAGCGCTTCGCGGGCTTCGGCGACGACGCGGCGGAGGTCGGCGACGCCGGCGGAGACGGCCGAGATGGCGACGAAGCGGGCGTCGGCGCGGGCGGCGATGATGCGGGCGAGCGTGGTCTTGCCGGCGCCGGGCGGGCCCCAGAGGATGATCGATGGCAACTGCCCGGCCTCGATGAGGCGGCGTAGCAGCTTGCCTTCGCCGACGATGTGCTGCTGGCCGACGTACTCGTCCAGGGTGCGTGGTCGCATGCGGGCAGCGAGGGGGGCGCCCGCGGGGTCGCCCTCGAGGGCGGGCGCGGCGGCGGTGTCGAAGAAGCCGGGTTGTTGTCTGCTGCGCGGCATGACTCATGATAGCGGGCATACGGGCATACGGGCATACGGGCATACGGATACGGGCATACGGATACGGGCAAAGCGTGGCGTTTGTGAATGCTCGGGCCCCGGCGCGACGAATCCCAGCCCTACGGTAGGATTTGGGCGTACGTGATCGACGTAGCTAGCTAGAAGGACGGGACATGGACGCTGAGTACTTTCGGTTCCTCTACGACTACCTTTACTGGGCGCGCGACAAGGTACTGGCGGCAGCCGAGGGGCTGAGCGAAGAGGAGTATAAGCGGGACGTGGGGTTCACCTATCACAGCGTGCGGGGCATCCTGACGCACGCCCTGGCCGGCGAGGCGGTCTGGCTGCCGCGGGCGTGGCGCGAGCAACCGGGACCTTTCCTCCACGAAGACGACGTGCCGACGCTGGCAGCGCTGCGGGAGCGCTGGCAGGCCGAGGAGTCGAAGCAGCGGGCGTACCTGGCGAAGCTGACGGACGCGGAGGCCGCGGGCAGCGTGACGTTCAAGGGTCGTGATGGCAACGACAGGACACTGCCGGTGTGGCAGATCCTGACGATGGAGTTTCATCACACGGTGCAGCATCGTAGCGAGGCGGCTGAGGCGCTGACGATCCTGGGGCACTCGCCGGGCGATCTGGACCTGGTGTTTTACACGCGGGAACGGGGGCTGTAGATGAAGCCGGACGAGGCGATGACGCTGTACGAGTACGCGTGGTGGGCGCGGGACCGGCTGCTGACGGCGGCTGACGGCATATCGGATGAGGAATTCGGGCGAGACAACGGGTTCACGTACAGCAGCCTGCGCGGCATCCTCGTGCACGCCATGGACGCCGAGGCGAGCTGGTGCAGCCGCTTCCTGCGGGAGGAGGTCAAACGCCCGCCGGGAGACGGGGAGCTGCTGTCCGTTGCCGCGCTGAGAGAGCGCTGGGCGTTGGAAGAGACGCGGTTGAGGCGCTTCCTGGCGGACGTGACGGAGGTGGCGCTCACGGACGACTTCGTGTTCCAGCGACGCAACGGGCAGGAGATACGCACGCCGCTGTGGGTGCTGCTGACGCACGTTGTGAACCATGGGACACAGCACCGCAGCGAGGCGGCGGAGGCGCTGACGATGGTGGGGCGGTCGCCGGGGAGCCTCGACTTCACGACGTACGTCTGGGAATAACAGGCTGCGGCAAGCTTTAAACGTATAAAAGTTTGCGCTTTTTACTATTTTCACGTGAAAGGCGTTGTAATTCGAAATGGGAAGTGTTAAATCTACGCGTGGCGGGAAGCCTGCACTCATTAGGAGGGTCGCGTGGATAAGATTAACCTGCTAAGTACCCCAGAGAAGGCCATCGCGGGCGGCGGCGTACTGATGCTGATCGCCTCATTCCTCGACTGGTGGCATTACAGCGTTGCTGGATTCGGTTCCGTGGGCGAAGGAGGTTGGGGAGAGCCGGGCTCCATCTGGGGTGTCCTTGCGATCCTGCTCTCAATCGTGCTGGCGGGAATCGTTGTAGCAACGAAGCTTGGCAATATGCAGATGCCGGCTTTGCCGCAGAACGTGACCTGGGCACAGATCTGGGGCGGCGGCGCGGCAGCGGTCGTCGTTCTGGTCTTGTTGAAGGCCTGGCGAATTCAGGCCGCCCCGATTGGCGGATTTGGCATCGGCTTCTTCCTGGGCGTCATCGCAGCCGCTGCGATCGCTTACGGAGGCTACATGCTGTACACGGAGCAGAAGGCAAAAGGCTAGCATCCTCTCTAAACGTTACAAAGGAGCCGCCGCAAGCCGGCGGCTCCTTTGCGTCCAGATGCCCTGTATGCTCGTGGGACTCGGGAGGCGTCCATGAACGACCAAACAGCTGAAGTGATGAGCGCGCGGTGGGAGCAGCGGGTGTATCCACCTTACGACGCGTTGCACGGGACGCCGGACGCGATGCTGTGGCGCAAGGTGACGGTCGAGACGCCGCGGGGCAGCACCGCGTTCGAGCAGACGGACTACGGGCATCCCGGCAGGCTGAACCCATGGGAGCCGCGCGGTGTGGCGTCCGGGCTGACGGCGAAGCTGTCGCAGCTACAGGCGGTCGCGGAGGCGCTGGCGGCGCTGCAGGAGTAGACAGCGTGCGGGTGCCAAGAGACCGGGTGACCCCTCAGCCCAACCCTCTCCCTGAAGGCGAGGGGATTGCGCCGCCGCCTTTCGGGCTGCAACAGAGACCGATGCCAAGATGACGTTTGTTGACGGACAGCGGCGGTTTTTGATCCGGCGCGACGGCTGGTTGCAGCCGTTGGTGTTCCTTGTGGGGCTGGCGCGCGACTCGAACAGCTACGTTGCGATCGAGGGAGACCGGCTGCGGGTGCGTTTCGGGTGGTTCTTCAATCAGACGTTCGCGCTGGGTGACATCGAGGCGGCCGAGACGATGCGCTGGCCGTGGTACTACGGGCTGGGCTGGCGAGCGAACCTCGCGGGGTTGATCGGCGTGGTCGCGAGTCTGCGGGGCGTCGTCGGCATCCGGTTGCGGGAGCGCCAACGGGTGGGCGGCATCGTGCCCTTCGTCAGGTTGGGCTGCGACCGCCTGGCGGTCAGCCTCCGCGAGCCGGAGGACTTCATCGCGGCGTTGCGGCGGGCGGGAGTCGGCATAGACCCGCGGTAAGCCCTCAACACTGAAGAATCGCTGTCGATCATTAGTTGATGATTCCATTGCATAGGCCGGCGGCGGGATGAATCTGGGCGCCAAGTGGTGGACGGCCTGGTCGGTTGCCCTGGGCGCGCCAATCGCCCTGGTCGCGGCGCTGCTGTTGCTATTCCCCGTGTACGATCGTCCCTTTGGTACGTTCAGCTTCCATTTCTACGCCGTATCCGTCGTCACGATTCTCGCGGCGATTGCCTGCGTATTCGTCATCGGGATGACGCAGTCGTTCCGGGAGACACGGCTGCTGTTCCTGGGGCTCGGCTTCCTGAGCATCGCAGCGATTTTCGCCGTACACGGACTGGGCACGCCGGGCCACTTCCACGCTGAAGCCCACGCCGAGCTGCGCGTGAGCAGCTGGCTCAGCGTCACCGTTGGGGCCTTGTTCATTTTCCTCAGCGTGGCTCGCCTCCCGGAGAAGGCGGAGGCGTTTATCGGCCGCTACGGCACGTACATCCTCGGGGCGACGGCGGCGCTGATGGGACTGTACATCGGAATGTCATTCGCCTCACCGGACTGGCTGGCCTTCCTGCCGTACGAGAGCCGCAACGTGCAGTTGACCGGCACGGCCATTACTCTCGGGCTGCTGGGCTTGAGCGCAATCCGTTACTTTCAGGCATTCATGTTCGCGCGGCTGCTCTCGCAGTGGGCGATGTTCTGCCTCGTGGTGCTGCTGATGGAAGTGCAGCTTTCGATGACGTTCGGGCGTTACTGGGCGTACTCGTGGTGGATCTATCACGGCCTGTACGCGCTGGCGTTCCCGATCCTGTTCGGCGCCTGGTTCCTGGAGATCCGCCGCGCCGGGACGGTCCGTGCGCTGGCAGAAGC
>DASTLN010000067.1:0-2783 GCA_035714925.1 Dehalococcoidia bacterium
CGGCCCCGATTCCAGGTAGAGGGCGTATTCAGTCACGAGAGTCGCTTCCTACTTGGCCACCCACGGCCCGACGCCCGTGTAACGCTTCGGCGTGATTCGCGTGATGTATCCAGCGGGCGGCGGCGCGTCGCCGGGCGGGAACTTGCCCACGTCAGGGCCGATGTAGATGTACGCCAGCTTCTGCAGCAGCTCGGCCGCGCCGCCCTCCTCGATGCGCGCGGTGCCGTGGACCACGAGGTACTCGGCCAATCCCGCCTCGTTGACGCTGTCGGTCTCGAACGAGACGCTGACCCGCGGGTCGCGGCCTACGTTTTTCACCTTCTGGTGTTCGGCGAAGTGGGCCATGACGATCTCGTCACCGTCCGACCCGGCCCAGACGAGGCTGACCTGCGGGCTGCCGTCGCGGTTCAACGTGACGTAGTGCGCCAGCCTGCCCGAATCGATGACCTTGCGTGCCGTCTCTGGTAGCGCCATGTCTCTTGCCTCCCCTTGCTACGCGTCCCCGGATTCCTCGTTTACCTCGGCCCAGCAGCGCTGGATCGTCGCCCTCGCGACACCGTAACCAAAGCCGCGCGTGTTGAGGAACGAGGCCAGCTTGCGCTCGAACGTCTGCTTGTCCGCGCCCCGTAACGCTCTCAAGCGGCGCTGCGCCGCATCGTACGCCGCGTCCGCGTCGGAGACACCCTCCAGCGCCGCGTCAAGCTCGTCACGCCCGACGCCCTTGCGGCTCAGCTCGAATGCCAGCGCCCGCCGCGAGCGTGGTGTGCCTGCCTGCCTTGATTCCACCCAGAAGCGCGCGAACGCCCCGTCGTCCAGGTACCCCAGTTCCTGCATGCGCTGGATCGCGGCGTCCACCGCCTCGTCGCGGAAGCCGCGGCGGCGGCGCAGGCGCTCCCGTAGGTCGCGTTCGCTGCGCGGCCCCACCGCCAGCAGCCGCAGCGCGGACTCAATCGCCCCGAGGCGCTGGTCCTCCGCCTCGAGCCTTCGTCTCTGGGACGGAGGCAACTCGGCCCCCACGTCGAGATGCGCCATGCCGATCAGGTCGAGGCGCAGGCTGAGGGCGTACTCGCCGTCCAGATGCACGTTGGCGCGCCTACCGCGCTTCTGCTTCTCAATCGCCGTTATTGTGGGCACGGTGCGCTTGTCATCCTGAGCGGAGCGAAGGATCTGGCTCCGTGAATGATGAGGCTCCGGCAAAACTGTCAGACAGGTCGAACCAGAACGGATTCATCCCGTCGATAAGTTCAACCTTACGACGTCTTGTCCAGCCCTTAATCTGCTTCTCACGCGAGAGAGCGTCGTAAACGTCCTCCGTGCTTTCGTAGTAAGCGAGTTCCGTCATCCGGTACTTCGCGGTGAATCCGGGCCTGGCGGCGGACTTGTGCTCCATCACACGTCGTTGGAGGTCGTTGGTTACGCCGGTGTAGAGTGTCCTCGAGCGGTTGGTCATGATATAGACGTAGTAGGTTTTCATAGCGGCCAGATTCTTCGCTCGGCTCAGAATGACAAACGAACCTGATTTGCAGGACAGAGCCCTGGAGGGTGAAGGCTGCGCTAGCTACTCCTCCTCCGGCACGTCCTCGTCGTCATCAATCGCCGCAATTGCGGCCAGCCCATCTATGGCGATCGGCGCGGCGCTGTTGCGCGCTACGGGTGTGAATGAGGCCTGGTTGGCCTTCGCGGCAGCGCGAATCTCGTCCTCGATCTGCTGGGCGATGTCCTGGTTATCGATCAGGAAGTTGCGCGAGTTCTCGCGGCCCTGGCCCAGCCGAAGCTCGCCGTAGCTGTAAAACGCGCCCATTTTCTTCAGGATCTCGTACTCGGCGCCGAGGTCGAGGATGTCACCTTCGCGGCTGATGCCCATGGTCTTGCCGTTGAACAGCATGTCGAACTCGGCCTGGCGGAACGGAGCCGCAACCTTGTTCTTGACCACGCGCGTGCGCACGCGGTTGCCCACGACGGTCGTGCCGTTCTTCAGCGATTCGATGCGCCGGATGTCGATGCGGACCGAGCTGTAAAACTTCAGGGCGCGGCCGCCGGGCGTCACTTCCGGGTTGCCAAAGACGACGCCGACCTTCTCGCGCAGCTGGTTGACGAAGATCACGGCGGCGTGGCTCTTGGCGATGGCGCCGGTCAGCTTGCGCAGCGCCTGGGACATGAGGCGCGCCTGCAGGCCCGGCAGCGAATCCCCCATGTCGCCTTCGAGTTCTGCGCGCGGCACCAGCGCCGCGACGCTGTCGACGACGATGATGTCGACCGCGTTAGAGCGCACCAGCGCCTCCGCGATTTCAAGCGCCTGTTCGCCGGTGTCGGGCTGGGATACGAGGAGCTCTTCGACGTTGACGCCGATGGCGCGGGCGTAGATTGGGTCGAGCGCGTGCTCGACGTCGATGTAGGCGGCGAGCCCGCCTGCCTTCTGCGCTTCGGCGATGATGTGCTGGCAGAGCGTCGACTTGCCGGAAGATTCCGGACCGAACAGCTCCGTGATCCGGCCGCGCGGTACGCCGCCGATGCCCAGCGCGATGTCCAGCGATAGCGCGCCGGTGGCGATTGCCTCAATCTCGAGGTTGGCCTTCTCGCCGAGACGCATGATCGCGCCGCGTCCGAACTGCTTCTCAATCTGTCCTATGGCGAGGTCCACGGCTTTGGAGCGGGCATCCGTGCGTTCTTCGGTCATTACGGGCATATTCTAACTCCTGCCTTCGGCGGGTGCGGCCGGATTTTCATCGCGTCAGGCTCACCTGACTCGCGACAATTTAGAACGACTGTTCTTACGTGTCAAG
>DASTLN010000068.1:0-4399 GCA_035714925.1 Dehalococcoidia bacterium
TTCGTCTGCCTGCTCGGCTTCGTCTGGATCAGCGAGCAGCGCACGCTGGCGCGCATGCGGCTGGAGGGAGACGACGAGGACATGCCCTGGCTAAGCCAGGACGCCGCGGCCGAGGAGACGCCCGACGGCACGTTCTGAAGCGAACGCGAGCTGCTCCGCAGCCTCGTCGCGCGAGGGCAGCGGGCCCCTGCCATCGCTCAAAGCTTCGATCTCACTGAACAGCGGCTTCGACGTCTCGTAGCCCTCGCCAAAGTAGCCGGCGAGGCAGATGTCGGTGCGTCCGGCGGACGTCGCAGCCTGCGCGACGTACTGCGGTGTCTTGCCGTAGGCCGTTTGCGCGTCGAGGCGGCCCTCGCCGGTGATGACGAGGTCTGCCTGCTGCAGGCGCGCCTCGAGGCCGGCGGCCTGAGCGACAACCTTTGCCCCGCTGATCAGCTCGGCGCCGAGGAAGGCGATCAGCCCCGCGCCGAGGCCACCGGCGGCGCCCGCACCGGGGCGCTCCGCAACGTCGACCCCGAGGTCGCGCTCGATCACGAGAGCGAAGTGCGTCAGCGCGGCGTCCAGCTCGTCGATGGCGGCCGCGTCGGCGCCCTTCTGGGGACCGTAGACGGCGGATGCGCCGTTGGGGCCGCAAAGGGGGTTCGTCACGTCGGTGGCGCCAACGCAACGGATGTGTGTCAGCAGCGGGTGTGCGGCGGAGGCGTCGATGCGGTCGAGATCTCGCAGGGCGGCACCACCCGGGAGAATGTTCTTGCCCGCGGCGTCGAGGAGGCGGAAACCGAGCGCTTGCGCCATGCCGGCGCCGCCATCGTTGGTGGCGCTGCCGCCGAGGCCGACGATCAGCTCCTCGATCTCGTAGTCCAGCGCCGCGAGGATCAGCTCGCCGGTGCCGTAGCTGGAAGTGCGGCGCACCATCGCGGGCGTTCGCTCCTCGGGACGCAGGTGGAGAAGGCCGGACGCCGCGGCGCACTCGACGATGACGCGCTTGCCGGGCAGGAGGCCCCAGGCGGCGCCGATGGGCCAGCGGCGCGGGTCGGAGACGCGGGCGCTGTGGCGCTTGCCGCCGAGCGCCGCGATCAGCGCGTCAGTGGTGCCGGGCCCGCCGTCGGCCATTGGCAACAGATCGAACTGCCAGCCGGGGTGCGAGCGGCGCAAGCCTGTCGCGATCGCC
Organism: Dehalococcoidia bacterium; assembly: GCA_035714925.1. Lineage (GTDB taxonomy): Bacteria > Chloroflexota > Dehalococcoidia > DSTF01 > WHTK01 > WHTK01. Next base: position 1,172 of record DASTLN010000068.1, read on the forward strand.
TCCGCGGCTTCGACGGCGGTCAGCGTGCCCTTGAACTCCTGCGGCGCGACCAGCACGCGCAGGTCAGCCATAGATGTCGTCCCAGCTGAACACGAGGCGAACGATGCCGGCCGCGGCGATGACAAGCGCGTAGATCACGATGATTAGCTTCATGCGCCGCCACAGCGTGACGGCCCACGGCTTGCGCAGCACGACGAACGGGATCAAGGCGGCGAGGCTGAGGACCATGAGCAGCAGAAGTATCTTCACCCAACGATGATAGAGGAGCGCCGCGGTGATATGCTTCTCTCGTGGGTGAAATTGCCGTCGCGCTGCTCCTGATTGGAGTGCTGCTGATCGCCGACCCGGGGCGCTTGCAGTACGTCCTGGACAAGCTGCGCGAGCTGTCCGCCTGGCTGGCCGAGTAACCGGCGCCGCCTCAGCTACCAACCTGTACTCGCAATAATTTAGACTTTTTGTTCTATTTCCTGGCTGAAAACGCTTGACTTAGAACAGTCGTTCTCATAATAATGGCCTCGGAATAGAACAAACGTCTTCATATAGACGCTCTTCTGGAGGCAGCGATGACGACACGGCGACGAATGATCCAGCGACCCAACGGCAACCGCTGCCCGGACTGCGGCGGGCCAGTCGTCAGCGGCGAAGGGCGTCACCGCTGCATCATCTGCGGTCACATGCACCGCCGCTAGGACTCGCCAGCTTCGTCTCATCTCGCGTCCGGTATGCTGAATGCGAGATGACGTATCATCCGCCCGGTCCTTCGGGCCCCAACGGCTGCATCCAAACGATCGTGATCTCACGGATGATCTTCATGATCCTCCTGATTCCCGTGCTGCTCATCATCTCCGTGATTTTCGCCGTCATGGCGGTCTTTGTGGCCTATAGCCGGCATCCTGTCCTAGGCCTCGCTGTTATTTGCGTAGTCAGCACGCTGATTTACATCGTCATCAAGTGGGAGCAGCACCGCGTCGAGCGCGACCACCCGCCGGAGTACTGACGCCCTAACGCTCTCAGGCCGAATTCGGTAGACTGCCTTCAGTATGGTTGCCACCACGACAATCGCCGCCAATATCGAATCGCTGAGGACGCGAATCGCTGCTGCCGCCGGGCGTGCCGGACGTGATCCTGCCGCCGTACGGCTGGTCGGCGCCTCCGCAATGTCGAAAGGCGTGACGAACGAGATGGTGCTGGCGGCGCTGGACGCCGGGCTGCGCGACTTCGGCGAAAACTACGTCCAGGAGGCGCAGCAACGCATTGCTGACCTCGGCGAGCGGGCCTCCCAGGCTCGCTGGCACTTCATCGGCCACCTGCAGAGCAACAAGGCCGCCATCGCAGCATCGCTGTTCGACACGATCGAAAGCGTCGACTCGCTGAAGCTGGCGCAGGCGCTGAGCCGTCGCGCGGAGAAACCGCTGCGCATCCTGCTGGAGGTCAACGTCTCCGGCGAGGCTTCGAAGCACGGCCTCGCGCCATCCGCAGTCGCCACCATCATTACAGCCGTCTCGGCCCTGCCGAACATGGAGCTCGTGGGGTTGATGACGATGGCGCCCGAGGTGGACGACGCGGAGCAAACCCGCCCCGTGTTCCGCACCCTGCGCGATCTGGCGGCAGCCAACGGGCTGCGTGAATTGTCGATGGGCATGACCAACGACTTTGAGGTCGCGGTCGAGGAGGGCGCCACGATGGTGCGCATCGGCCGGGCACTATTCGCGGGGAGGCCGCTATGAACATCGGTCTGATCGGCGGCGGCGCCATGGGCGAAGCGATCGTTTCGGCCGTGCTCAAGGCCGAGCTGGTCAGCCCGGCGCAGATCAAGGTCTTCGACGTCAGCGCCGAGCGCGTCCACCACCTCAGCGCCAGCTACAACATCGAAAAGACGGAGAGCCCGGACCAGGCGGTGGACAGTGTCGACTTCGCCATCTTCGCCGTGAAGCCGCAGGACTTCGCCGCCGCGGCAGACGCGATCGGCGGCAAGCTCAAGGGCGCCACCGCGATCTCGATCATGGCGGGCGTCACGCTCGAGCAGCTAACCTCGGCGCTGCGCAGCGAGAGCGTCGTGCGCTCGATGCCGAATACGCCGGCGCAGATCGGCGCAGGCATGACGGTGTGGACCGCCACGGCGGGCGTCGGCGAGGACGCGCGCGCCAGCGTGCGACAGATCCTCGGCGCGATGGGCAAAGAAGCGTACGTCCCTGAGGAGAAGTACCTCGACATGGCGACCGGGTTGTCCGGCAGCGGCCCCGCCTACGTCTTCCTATTCATCGAAGCGCTGACCGACGCGGGCGTGCACATTGGCCTGAGCCGCGACCTGGCGTCGACGATGGCGCTGCAGACCGTGCTGGGCTCGGCGAAGTACGCCGAGGAGACGGGGCGCCATCCGGCGGAGCTGCGCAACCAGGTCACGTCGCCGGGCGGCACCACGGCCGAGGCGCTGCGCGCATTCGAGGACGGTTCGTTCCGGGCCGACGTGCTGTCGGCGGTTATCGCGGCGTATGAGAAGTCGAAAGCTCTGGGAGAGAGTGGCAAGTAGTGGATGTAATCATCGACAGGACGATCCTGGTCTTCACCATTCTCATCTTCGCGAGGGTGCTCACGTCCTGGATACCGATGTTGTTCGGCCCCTATAGCCAGGTCACGATGTTCTTCACACGCGGTCCGGTTGCCGAGTTTCTGTTCACGGTGACGGAGCCGATCCTGGCGCCGATCCGCTCGATTATGCCGCGGGGGATGATGATCGACCTATCGCCGATGATCGCCCTGCTGCTGATTCAGTTCCTCGTCCGGCCGATCTTGCTCGAACTCGTCGCCTAGGACAGACGCCGCCTCAGCTCAGCTTCCGAAAGCCCTTCAATGCGCAACCGCTTGACGCGTGCCGTCGCGCCCCTGACGAGCTCGATGCTCGAAGGCGGGACGCCGAGGCGGGACGCGATCAGGCGCAGCAGCGCCTCGTTGGCGCGCCCGTCGACGGGCGGTGCACGAAGGCGGACGCGCAGCTCCTCGCCATGCCAACCGGCAATCTCGTCACGGCCGGCTCGAGGCGTGACGCGCACGACCAGGACGGTGCTTTCGGCCACAGCGGAATCGTAACTTGACACGTAAGAACAGTCGTTCTAAATTGTCGCGAGTCAGGTGAGCCTGACGCGATGAAAATCCGGCCGCACCCGCCGAAGGCAGGAGTTAGAATATGCCCGTAATGACCGAAGAACGCACGGATGCCCGCTCCAAAGC
>DASTLN010000069.1:0-2716 GCA_035714925.1 Dehalococcoidia bacterium
GTGTGGTCTCGGCCGACGCCGACGTTGTTGCCGGCGTGGATGCGCGTGCCACGCTGCCGCACGATGATCGTGCCGGGTTTGATCAGCTGGCCGTCGAAGCGCTTGACGCCGAGACGCTTGGCGTTGCTATCGCGCCCGTTCTTAGAGCTGGAGCCTGCCTTTTTGTGAGCCATGTCTTATTCCTGCGTTTCGCTTTCGCTGCTGGTTGCACGGCGGCGGCGTGGCCGCGGCGCTGGTGTGTCACCTTCGGTGGCCGGCGTTTCTGGAGCGGCCGCGCCGGTCTTAGGTGCGGCGCGGGTGCGGCGGCGCGGCGCGGCTGCCGGCGCCTCGGCGGTCGGAGTCCCGGTGACTTCGGCTACGGGCGCATCGGGAGCCTCGGCGGCGGGCTCGTCCGCGGCGGGAGCAGCGCGAGTGCGGCGGCGCGGTGCTGCCGTCGTGCTGCTGGAGACTCCTCCGATGCGGATCTCGCGCACCGAGAGCGTCGTAAAGGGCTGCCGGTGACCTCGCTTGCGGCGATAGCGCACCTTGGCCTTGTACTTGAAGTTGACGACCTTCTTGCCTTTGCCGTGCTCCACGACGTCGGCCACAACTATGGCGCCTTCGACGTTCGGCGCTCCAACGGTCACCGTGCCGTTGTCGGACACGAGGAGGACATCGTTGAGCTCGACCTGAGAGCCGGGCTCGGCGTCGATCGTCGCGACGTTGAGCACGGTTCCTTCGTGCATGCGGTATTGCTTTCCGCCAATGCGGACAACAGCGTCCAACGTGGCCTCCTTCAAATGGGCCACACCAACTTATCGAATCTGAGGCGAGTGTGTCAATGAGGCTTGCTGCAGTACGGGGTGCCAACCCTGCCACTGAGGCTACCGATGGAGGTCGATCGCCACCGGGACTGCGACACGGCCCCATGTCTCCAGAGGCTTCTCAGTCGTGGCGTACTTGGCGAGCAGAAGACGACGGGCCAGAACGTCCTCGTTAGCTTCCGTGACGATACGGGCAGAAGCCTCGAAGGTCTGATCGTCGATTCGCAGGCTGACGGACGGCTGTTTTAGGAGGTTGCGAACCCAGTCGGCTTTGCCAGCGTCGTATTTTGAGTCGCCATTCATCAGATAGGCCGTGTTGCCCTGGAGCGCAAACCATATCTCAATCTCGTGCGGATCACCAGTAACGCGCCCGGTTGTGGTGAGGTAAGCAAACTCCGCCTGCGCCAGGGAGAGGTCGAGGCTCATGACACGGCGGCCCGTACAGGCGCCGGCAGGTCCGTCACGATTTCATCATGGCGATAGGTGATGCGCAGGCCGTCCTTGAACAGAACCGCTCGCTGATGGCCCATCACGCGCCAGGCGCCATCGGTCCAAACCACCGTGGTATCTTCGTCAACACCGATCGCCATCTGACCGGGCTGGAGGGCGTTGACGACACGCTCGATGAACTCGGGGCGGCGCTGCTCGGCGCGGTCGAAGTGGGCGAGAGCGCGCACAGGAGCCGCCAGTCCGAGCGCAGTAGGGCCTTCGGTGTCCGCGCTCGGGACGTTGGCGTTGAGGACGCCGAGGCCGCCGGAAGCGCCCGCGACCGCTGCGCCACGGCGGTTGGCCGCCTCCAGGGCGCGCCAAGCCGCCGTTTCATGGAATACCTGCGCGAGGTAGACGGGGCTGCCGCCTGAGAACCAGACGAGGCCCGCTTCAGCGATCCGTTCCGCATGCTCGGCTACGTCAGCGTCGTTTCGGTCCGTGATGCGTACGGGCGCGGCATCGACACCGAGGCGCCGGAAGTGCTCGACGCCCATCTGCTCCCACTTCGTCATGACATCCTCGCCTTCCTGCGCACAGGACGTGGCGATGAGGATGACGTCGCGACCCGCGGCGCGGCCGAGCAGGAAGGTATCGACGATGTCCATGGCGGGCGTGTATTCGCCGGAGCCAGCGAGGACGAGCGGTCCAAGGGGTTGATCAGCCATCTTTTCGCTTTCCAGGCCGTAGAAATCGGAGTCTCACCGGGTACAGGCGGACTCGCTTCTCTGCAATACTATCGGAGATGGCACGTCGCCTAGCTACACACGAAACGAATCGTTACCCTGCAATGCAGACGAGCCTCCCCACGCCAGACCGGCAACGCGTCGTCATCGAAAGCGTACAGCCTGAAGTGGACGCGGGACGCTTCGCCGTGAAGCGCACCGTGGGCGACCTCGTTCGGGTGGAGGCGGACGTCTTCGCGGACGGCCACGACGAGCTCGCGTGCCTCCTGTTCTACAAACAGGAGGACGAATCGGCGTGGCAAGAGACGCCGATGATGCTGATCGCCAACGACCACTGGCAAGGACAGTTCCGCGTTTCGGCGCAGAAGACATACGTTTACCGGCTGGAAGCGTGGGTCGATCGATTCGGAACCTGGCGCCGCGATCTGGAGAAGCGCTACGACGCGAATCAGGACGTGACGATGGAGCTCGTCGTGGGCGCCGAAATGATGCGCCAGGCGGCGCAGAACGCGCCTGAGCATGAGGCGAAGCGCCTCACCTTACGGGCCGATGCCCTGGAGAAAGAGTGGCCGTCCGGCGTCCGGGCTGAGATCGCGTACGAAGACACGCTGGAGACGCTGATGCTGCGCTACGCGCCACGCGAGCCGGTGACGGCGTATGACCGCGGTCAACGCATCGCGGTCGATCGTGAGAAGGCGCGGTTCAGCACGTGGTACGAGCTGTTCCCGCGATCCACGGGCG
>DASTLN010000070.1:0-16069 GCA_035714925.1 Dehalococcoidia bacterium
CTGACGCTCAAAGGCCCCGCCCGTCTTGGCGAACTTGCCGGCATGCTCGGCCTCGAGCGCACGACGCTCACGCGCATCGCTGGGCTGCTCGACGAGCGTGGCTGGATCGCCGATGGTCACACTGACGATGGGCGCGAACGCTTGCTCTGCGTCACAGACACGGGCCGCTCCGTGTTGGGCGCGGCGCTGCCTGCGTGGCAGGAAGCCCAGCAAGCCGCCTCGCAGCGGCTCGATGATGGCCCGCCGCGCTCAGGCGAAGCATCGAAACGGGGCACGGCCACGGCTGGGCGGCTCCGTGAGTCTCGTCAATTCGTGGAGAGGGCGCTGCAGGACTTCGGCCTCATGGAGACGTTCGAGTCTCGCTCGCCGCAGGAGCGCGCCCGTTGCCTGCAGTGGATCGCTTCCGCAGCCGGCGAGCACGACGAGGAAGAGCGTGTCAGCCGTCTGCTGGATGACCTCTCCAACAATCGAGCCCCGGCGACGTACCTCGCGAGCGTCCCGGCGGCTGACTGAGTAATGGCACGCGTCTGATATAGGTGCCGTGCATAAGCTGAGGTAGATTGGAAAGCGGCGCTGCTTGCGCGGCAAGAAGGAGTTGAATCATGGCTAACACCGTCGTCCTCAGCGTAGGCACCCGCAAGGGCCTGTTCTTGCTCAAGAGCGACGCTCAGCGCGACTCCTGGCAACTCGCCGGTCCGTTCCTCAACGGCGGCGACGTCAACCACGCGATGATCGACCCGCGCACACGCACCCTCTACGCCACGGCGAACGACCCCTGGTTCGGCATGCACGTCGCGGTGTCGCCGGATTTCGGCGCCACGTGGTCTGAACAGCGCGGCGCGCCGAAGTTCCCGGAGGACGCCGGGCGCAGCGTCGAGCGGCTGTGGCACGTTGAGCCGGGGCGTCCCTCGCAGCCCGGCGTCGTTTACTGCGGCGTCGACCCGGGCTGCCTGTTTCGCTCCGAGGACGACGGCGCGACGTGGCTCGAGGACGTGGCGCTGAACAACCACCCGACACGCCACATGTGGGGCCCCGGCGCAGGCGGCCTCATCGTCCACTCCATCGTCCTTGACCCGGCGAACCCGAACCGTATGTGGGTGGCGATTTCGGCGGCAGGCGTTTTCCGCACCGAGGACGGCGGCTCATCATGGCAGGCCATGAACCGCAGCCTCAAGAACGTCCTGGCGAAGTACGACCAGAACGCGGAGCTCTACCCGGAGGCCGGACAGTGCGTGCACCACCTCGTCCGCGCCGCGGGCGACGGCGACCGCCTCTACGCCCAGACCCACTACGGCACCTACCGCAGCGACGACGGCGCCTCGACCTGGACCGAGATCACCGAAGGCCTGCCATCCGACTTCGGCTTCGTCATGGCGGCCCATCCGGCCGACCCGGACACGGCGTTCGTCCTGCCGCTGCAAGGCGCCGAGTTCCGCGTGCCGCCCGAGGGCAAGCTCAAGGTCTATCGCACCACGGACGCCGGGTGCACCTGGGAGCCGATGACGAAAGGCCTGCCACAGAAGGACTCCTACATGGGCACCTACCGCGAAGCGATGTGTACCGACGGCTTCGACGAAGCGGGCGTCTACTTCGGCACCAACACGGGCCACGTTTACGCCAGCGCCGACAACGGCGAGACGTGGCGCCGCATCACGGCGGACCTGCCGCCCGTGTCTTCAGTCAGCGCCGCGGTGCTGGACTAGGTGAACCCTGTAATGAGGACTCTCTAGGGATAAACCCTAAAGATCGCTCCCGCGAACCCGACTATCACACATGTCCCTTTTACGAAGGGGCATGACGACGGAGGGAATTCGCAGTGAGAGCAGCCATCCAAAACGCGCTTCAGGCCTCCCGTAAGGGCGAACGGGGCATCACAGGCCTCGAGACCGCCATCATCCTGATCGCGTTCGTCGTTGTCGCTACCGTTTTCGCGTTCATCGTGCTGACGACCGGCATCTTCAGCGCCGAGCGCGGCAAAGAAACCGTCTTCGCCGGCCTGCAGAAGGCGCGCGGAACCATGGAGATTCGTGGCGGCGTCATCGTCACGGCACCCGGTGGCACGGTCGAAACGATTCAGTTCGCGGTCGCGACGGCCGCTGGCGGAGACCCCATTCCGCTGGACCCGGCGGCTGCCTCCCTGCGCACGGTTGTCGCCTACCGCGACGCACTCACCTTCGATCACGATGTTGCCTACACCGTCACTGTCATCGTCGGGGACGCGGACACGCTTCTGGAGCCGGGTGAGCTATTCATCGTCACGGTTCCCGTCGCCAACATAGATCCCGCCCCGACCATAACCGCCAACACGCGATGGACGCTGGAAATCCAGACCCCGGTCGGTGCGACCATCGACTTGACGCGGTCGATGCCCGGCGAGCTCGGCGACGTCATGCAGCTGCACTAAGACAACTTCCCCAGACGGTCCCTCCGTGGGCGACGCAGAGGAGTTCCCTCCTCTGCGTCTGTCCGTCCGGCGGGATCGCGCTTCGTTGCTCGCACACCCTCCCGTCTCTACCATGAGGCCATGACGAGCCGGGCTCCCGAGGCACTCACTTTGCGTTCGCGCCGCTTCGAATGGGGCCTGCGTACCTACCTCATGGGCATCGTCAACGTTTCGCCGGACTCTTTCTCCGGAGACGGCCTCGCCACGGTGCAGGACGCCGTCGCCCAGGCGCTGCGGTTCGAGGCGGAAGGCGCCGACATCATCGACGTCGGCGGACAGTCGACGCGGCCCGCGCGCACCGCACCAACGACGGCCGGGTTCGAGCAACTCAGCGTCGAGGAGGAGATCGACCGGGCTGTCCCCGCCTTGCGCGCGATCCTCGATGCCGTCAGCCTGCCCGTAAGCATCGATGCCTACCGCGCGCCTGTGGTCGAGGCGGCGTTGAACGCGGGCGCGCATCTCGTCAATGACATCTGGGGCTTCCGGAACGACGCCGAGGTCGCCGCGCTGGCCGCGCGCTTCAACGTGCCCGCAGTGGTCATGCACAACCAGCGCGGCCGCGAGCCCGTCGACGTCATAGAAGGCGTCCGAGCCGGGCTGCTGGAGAGCATCCGCATCGCCGAGGCCTCCGGCTTGCCGCGCGAGCGCCTTATCCTCGACCCCGGCTTCGGCTTCGGCTGGGCCGTCGAAGACAACCTTGCGATGCTCAATCGCCTCGGCGAGTTGCGCGACCTGGGCCTGCCGTTGCTCGTTGGCACGTCGCGCAAGACGACGATCGGCGCTGTGCTGGAGCAGCCGGAAGACGCGCGTGTCTGGGGCACCGCGGCAACCGTTGCGATATCGATAGCCAACGGGGCCGACATCGTCCGCGTCCACGACGTGGCCGAGATGAAGCAGGTCTGCGTGATGACTGACGCCATCGTGCGCGGCAGGACGCGCGGCTAGTCATGGCGATCTACGTAGCGTTGGGATCAAACCTCGGTAACCGGCAGGCCAACCTGGCGATGGCGCTGCGTATGCTCGAGCCGCTGGCGCGCGTCGAAGCCGTATCGGCGCTGTATGAATCGCCGCCTCAGCCTCCGGCGCCGCCGCCGGCCTACCTCAACGCCGCCTGCCGGATCGTCACCGGCCTCTCGCCGGATTCGCTCCTGCGTCACCTCAAACGAATCGAGCACTCGATAGGCCGTCGCGATACGCAGCGCTGGGCGCCGCGCCCCATCGACCTCGACATCGCGCTCTACCATGACCAGGTGATCGCTGACGGCGACCTCACAGTGCCGCACCCACGGCTCACGGAGCGCGCCTTCGTCCTTCGCCCGCTGCTTGACCTCGACCCCGAGCTCTCCCACCCGGCGTCCGGCGCACGGCTGACAGACGTGCTCACGCGCCTCGGCAGCGACGGCCTCGTGCAGGTCGCCGCGGCAGGTTGGCACGAGACGGGTGCCGCGACTCGCTGAGTCGTGCAGCGCGAACAGCGAAGGTCTCCGGTTAGCTCAAGTCGATCTCGTGCAGGTCGGGGCTGACGCGTAGTCGCGCCTCGCTTTGCGATTGCACGTCCTCGGCCGTCCAACCCGGCGCGACCTCCTCGAGCAGGAAGCCGTCCGCGTCGATGCTGAGCACCGCGATGTCCGTGAACACCTTCTTGACCACGCCCACCGCGGTCAGCGGGTAGGTGCACCGGTTGACGATCTTGAAGTCGCCTTCCCCCGCGTTGTGTTCCATCGCGATGTAAAGCTGCCTGGCGCCCGCGGCGATATCCGCAGCGCCGCCTACACCACCGACGGCCCGTCCGGGTCGCAGCCAGTTCGCCAGGTCTCCGTTTGCCGCGACCTGCAGACCGCCGAGCACAGCGACGTCCAGATGCCCGCCGCGGACGATGGCGAACGATTCGGCCGAATCCATCAGCCAGGCGCCTTCGATCGGCATGACGGGCTGGTTGCCGGCGTTCATCATGTCCGGCACCTCGATCTTGCCAACCTCCTGCGCCCGCGCGATGCCGAGCAGCCCGTTTTCGGCGTGGAAGATGACTCCTTTCGCCGGGTCCGTGAAATCCGCCACCAGGTTGGGGATGCCGATGCCCAGGTTGACGAAATCGCCCGGCTGCAGCTCCCGAGCGACACGCATCGCGATGAGCTCCCTCGGCAGCCGGTCCTTTGCGATGACAGGCGCAGGCATGACGGTTACCCCTTTACGACGACGATGCGGTGCACGTAGATACCCGGCGTCATGATCAGGTCCGGCGCTATCTCCCCGGGTTCGACCAACTCCTCAACCTCGGCGATAGTGCACTTCGCCGCCGCTGCCATGGGCGGGTTAAAGGCGCGCGCGGTGTTGCGGTAGTAGAGATTGCCTAGCTTGTCGGCGCGCAGCGCTTTGACCAGCGCGTAGTCCGGGTAAAGCGCGCGCTCCATGATGTAGCGCCTGCCGTCAAACTCGCGCTCCTCTTTGCCCTCCGCGAACCGCGTGCCGACGCCGGTGGGGGTGAAGAAGGCCGGAATGCCGGCGCCGCCGGCCCGCAAACGCTCCGCCAGCGTGCCCTGCGGCACCAACTCCAATTCCGTCGTGCCGTCCGTGAACGCCGTCTCATAGATGTTGGGGCCGCCACGTCGCGAGCCACCCGCCGGGAAGGAGCAGATCACCTTGCTCACGCGGGACGGATCAACGAAGTACCACGGATTCTCGGCATCTCCGGTGAAGCCCTGCGGGATGCCATTGCCGACGAACGTCAGGTCCTTCGCGCTGCTGTGCTCAGCGACGGCACGTAGCAGCGCCTGCGGCAGCCCGAGCGTCGCGGAGAAGCCGCCCATCGCGATCATGGCGCCGTCCGGGATGTCGGCTATCGCCTCTGCCGCCGTTGCGTAGACCGGCCGAATCGCCATGCACTAGCCTCCGTTGCCCTGGATTCGGAATTGCACGCCGAGACTAGCACAACGAATCCTTAGACGTGACGCTCGGCGGTGAGTCGCATATCATCGGTCTAACCCCGTTCCATCTCTGCAAAGGAACCGTTAATGGCCTCCCATAAATACGACATCGCCGTCATCGGCGGCGGCATCGTCGGTGTCGCCACTGCGATGCAAATCTCGCAGAAGTACCCTCGCTACACCGTCGGCATCATCGACAAGGAAGACGATCTGGCGCGCCACCAGACCGGCCACAACAGCGGCGTGATCCACTCCGGCATCTACTACAAGCCGGGCTCGCTCAAGGCCCAGAACTGCGTTACCGGCGTCAAGTCGCTGCTCGAGTTCTGCGACGCGAACGGCATCAAATACGACCTCTGCGGCAAGGTCATCGTCGCCACGGACGAGGCCGAGTTGCCGCGCCTCGAGGAGCTTTACAGCCGCGGCACGGCCAACGGCGTCCCCGGGCTCGAGAAGATCGACGCGGACCGCATCCGCGAGATCGAGCCGCATTCCGCCGGCATCAAAGGCCTCTACTCGCCGAAGACCGGCATCATCGACTTCACAGAGGTGACTCAGGCCTACGCTCGCCACGTGCGCGAGAACGGCGGCGAGATCCTGCTCGGCGCGAAGGTCGAGTCGATCCTGCAGGGCACCGACCACATCCACCTCTCCACCACGCAGGGTGACATCGAGGCGAAGTACCTGATCAACTGCGCCGGCCTCTACTCCGACGCCGTGGCCCGCATGATGAACCTCGACCTCGGGCTTCGCATCGTCCCCTTCCGAGGCGAGTACTACTTCATCCGGCCGGAGTCGCATCACCTGGTTAAGGGGCTGATCTACCCGGTGCCGGACCCGGAGTTTCCCTTCCTCGGGGTGCACTTCACGCGCACGATCCACGGCGGCGTCGAGGCCGGGCCGAACGCGGTGCTGGCGTTGTCGCAGGAGGGCTACACGAAGACCAGCTTCAAGCCAGGCGAACTGCTCGGCACGCTGGGTTACGGCGGCTTCTGGACCATGGCGCGCAAGTACTGGAAGACCGGCATGCACGAGGTCTACCGCTCGTTCAGCAAGGCGGCGTTCACCAGGGCGCTGCAGCGGCTTGTACCGGAGATTCGCTCCGAGGACCTGATCTCCGGCGGCGCCGGAGTCCGCGCTCAGGCCGTGGAAGCCGATGGGCGGCTGGTCGACGACTTCCGAATCGTCGAGACGGACCGCGCTATCCACGTCCTGAACGCCCCGTCCCCGGGCGCAACGTCGTCGCTGTCGATCAGCGCCGGGATCCTCGAGATGGCGGAGCGCAACTTCCGGCTGGAGGCGTAATCGCAGATGCCTGGATACGTCCTGCATGAAGCTGAGGGTCGCAGCTTTCGTTGGTGGGACTATCTGTTCACGATTAAGGCAAGCGCGGCGGAGACCGAGCACGGAATCGCGATTATGGAGTTCTCGACTGAGAAGGGTCGCGAGCCGCCGGTTCACGTTCACAACGGAGAGGACGAGGTTTTCTACGTCTTATCGGGTGAGTTGACGTTCACTTGCGGCGACAAGCGTCTCGAAGCCGGTCCGAAGGACTTCGTCTTCCTGCCGCGCGATATCGAGCACGCATACGAGATCCACAGCGACGGACTGGTAGAGCTCCTGGTGATTACCATCGCTACTAGGGACGAAGGCTTTGGAGCGCGGATCGAGACCACGGGCAGCGCGGTGACCCGCGACGACGTCCTGGCCTATCGCAGGCAGGTTGAAGGACAGCGTCACGAATGAACGAAGGTCAGGACCCGACCGATCCACACGCCTACGGCGTCTCGGTCCCGGTCGAGCGCGTGGAACGTCATATCCTCGTCGTTCGCGGCCGCAACGTCATGCTGGATAGCGACGTCGCCGCGCTGTATGGCGTTACTCGCCGGGCGCTCCTGATCGCGGTGAAACGCAACGCGGAGCGATTTCCGGACGGCTTCGTATTTCAACTCAACGAAGCTGAGTTCGGACAGCTCCAATCGCAAGCCCTGGTAGAGGCGGGCCGGCGTTCGCCACCGTGCGTCTTCACCGAGGAGGGAGTCGCGATGCTTTCGAGCGTCCTGACCAGCCCGAGGGCGGTTCAGATCAACATCGATCTCATGCGCACGCTCATCCAGCTGCGAGAAACGCTCGCCGGACGCGAGGACCTGTCCCAACGCTTGAACCAGCTGGAGCAGCGCTATGAATTGCAGTTCAAGGCCGTCTTCGACGCGCTGAACCGCCTCACGCTACCTCTACCCGAAGAATCGAAACGACCCATCGGCTTCCCGGTGCCCACGAAGGACGGCACTTAAGCCCGAATGCTGATGGCGGCGGCGCCTATCCCGAGGCGCCCTGCGCTATCGGCTCGCCCGCCACTTCCGGCTCGCGCAGACGCTTCGTCGCCTCACGCCAGTCGACCGAGCGCGGCAGGATGATGCCGCCGGATCGCACCTTGTAAACACCCGGCTCGTCCACGCCCGGCGGTATCGTGCCACGCTCGCGTAGCGCTTTCGCAGCGTTGATCAAGCGGCGTCGCGTGCGGATGATCATGATGTCCGACGTACCGAGGTGTTCCTGGTTGCGGCGGTAGATCGTCCCCATGCTCTCGGTGATCGCCTGGTCCTCCAACGGCACATTGTCGAGGCCGGTGAAGTTGACCAGCGCCTTCTGCTTCTCGCGGTCGATCTCGTAGTCGTTGGCGGCGTTCTGGCGCAGGCGGAATCGCCCCAGCCAGTCCGACGTGTTTGGGATGAGGGCGTCGCCGGGCCGGGCGCGGGCGGCTGCGGCCTGCTCCGGCCTCATCGCGCGCGGGCTGTCCGCCTCGAAACGGATCATGATGCCCCAGTACATCGTGTTCTCGTCGTCCAGCGGCACCCAGGCGCGCACCAGGATCTGCTCGCCCAGCTTGCCGGAGGGGATCATCGTGTAGAACGGGAAGAGGAAGTGCGCGGTGCGCCAGTAGTACGTGTCCTCTTCGGCCGGGCGGTACGCCCCGTATGAAGTGCCGAACTCAGTCTCGATGACGTCGTAACGCGGCGCCCTATCCTTGAGACCGTAGTACTCGAAGGAGCCGGGCTCCTGCTCCTCCCACCTGTTCGCGCCGAGATGCAAGAAAGCGAGGTGCGACGTGTCGATATCGCCCTCCAGCGCCTGCATGTAATTGCATTCGCGCATCGTCAGGTTGAGGCGGACAACGCCTTCGCCAACGAGGTTCGCTTCGAAGTCCGGCAGCGGCGGCGGATCCTCCCGCGTCCCCATGTAGCACCATACGATGCCATTGCGCTCGATTGTGGGGTACGACTTGGCGCGAACCTTGTTCTTGAAGTTGCTCTCTGCGGGCTCCGAAGGCATGTCGACGCATACGCCGGTCACATCGAACTTCCAGCCGTGGTATACGCAACGCAGCCCATCTTCTTCGTTGCGGCCGAAGAACAAAGACGCGCCGCGGTGCGGACAGGCGTTGGCGACGATGCCAACCTCCCCCGACGTAGCGCGAAACGCGATCAGCTCCTCGCCCAGCAACTTGACGCGCATCGGTGGCGAATCGGGCGCGGCGATTTCCTTGCCCATGAACGCCGGTATCCAGTACTCGCGCATCAGGTCGCCCGTCGGCGTGCCAGCGCCGACGTGACACAGGATCTCGTTGTCTTCGATGCTCAGCATGTTTCGACTCCTTGGAGACGCCAGTCTTGGTTACTTAACCGGCTGAAGGAATCGTAGCACTTACGGCAGTGCTTGGGGCTCCTGATCGACGCCGAGGCCGCGGCTGTAGTGTCCGGGATGCGCCTCGATGATGTTGCGTTGCACGCGGTAGAGCAATGCCTTGAGCTGCGCTCGCTCGTCCGGCGAGAAGTCGCGCGTGGCGTCCTGCATCAGCTCGGCCATCGTAGGCATCAGCTGCTCGCAAATGGTGCGGCCGCGCTCCGTGAGCTGCGCGTAGCTGACGCGGCGATCCGCCGGGTTCGGCACGCGTTCGACGAGGTCATCGCGCTCGAGTCCGTCGATCAAGTTCGTGATGTTGGTGCGACTGACGTTGAGCTCGCGGCTTATCTCGTTCTGGGCCAGCAAGCTTTCGCGCGAAAAGTACAGCGTCATCAGCAGCGTATAGCGGGCCCCTGTCATGCCAACCGGCAGCTCGAGCGATTCGAGCTGTCGCGTCACGGCGGTGCGGTGGACGCGGACGCTACGTAGGAGGGCCAGCAACACCTCGATCGCCTCGGCGTCCATGTCGGGCAATTCGTCGTGGTAGCGCTGCGCCGATGCGCGTAACACGTCCTCCGCGATGCTTTGTTCGTCTGCTTCCACAGTTCTCGAGGCGCTTTCTTGCGTTTTGCCGGCCTGCACCATCCATCTATCCTTGTCGAGCCGTCAGGCCCTCAGTAATACGCCGGGGCTGGGCCCCGGACGTGGGCCAAGCCTAGCAGATTCTCTTCGTGCGCGACACGTGACGCGCTTCACGATCACAAGAACGGCAAGGGCCGGAAATGCGTTACGGCGGCTAACCCAGGAAGTCGCTGACCACCTTGACGTACTCCTCCGGCTTTTCAGCCATCGGGACGTGCGCCGTGCCGGCAATCGTCACCAGCTTTGAGCCGGGGATCTGCTTCTGCCAGTGCGGGCCGTAAACCGGCGGGTTGAGCCCGTCCATGTCGCCCCAGATCAGCAGCGTCGGCGCGTTGATGCGATGCATGCGCCGCTTGAGACCCTTGTCCCAGATCGGCCAGACGAACTTTCCAGTAGCCGCCATGCTCATCGCGCGATCGAGGGTCGCCCTCGCGATCGCTTCCTTGTCCTCGGGATCGACCTTCGGCATCGCAGCCATGGCCTTCTCGGGGTCGGCGTAGAGCGCCTTCATGACGACATCCTGCGGCGCCGCGAAGAAGTCCAGGTACGGATGCTCGTCCAGCCAGAGGCCCGCGGGCGAGTGCAGCACCAGCTTGCGGACATACTGCCGGCTCAGCGACGCGAACTCGGCCGCGAACATGCCACCCAGGGAGCTGCCCATCAGGTGGAACGTGTCGAGGCCGAGGGTGTCGAACAGGTCGCCGTAGTAGACGGCCATGTCGATCACGTCGTCCAGGTGCTCCAGGCCGTCAGAGCCGGGCCAGCCGGGGTGGACCGGCACGATTACGTCGTACTTCTGCGAGAGCATGTCCAGGAAGGGCTCGTCGGGACGCTGGATGCCGGCCGCGTGCAGGAAGACCAGCGGGTCGCCCGAGCCGCCGCGGTATACCGTGACGTTGAACATCCCGTTGCGGACGGAAACCTTCTGTTCCTTCAAAGCCATCTCAGCTCTCCTTGGCGGCTCTCTGCTATTTCGCGGCGGTGAGGCTGGCGCGCTGCTCCGTGGCCAGCGGCCGGATCCACCACTTGTCTTCCCACTCGCTCCACAGGTCCCGGACATGCGGCAGGACCTGCTCTGACATCATCTTGATGTTGTGCATCGTGTTTTCGCGGTTGAGGCTGCCCAGCTGCATCAACAGCATGATGTGGCCAACGCCCAACTCCTTGCAGGTCTCGCGTAGCTGCTCCGCGACGCGCTTCGGCGTCCCCGCGATGACTGCGCCCGATTCCAGGCGGTCCTTCCACGTGACCTTTTCACCGCGTTGCTGGCGGCCGAAGCCCTGCCGCGCCATGCCCGTCGCGATGTCGCGCTGCGTCCGATAGCCGGGCGCATCGGTGAAGCCGGGGTAGAAGTGCAGGCACTTCTCGTAAAAGTACTCGACGCCCTCGGAGTAGCGCTCCTCCGCCTCGTCGTCCGAATCGGCAACGAAGCAGGCCTGCGTCATGCCGATGCGATAGGGGTTCGGCTCCTTGTTCGCCTTGTCGAGCAGCTGATAGTAGTTGCCCAGCGTGCGCTTGGCGCTGGCGAAGCCGCTGAGGCTGAGATGGGCGTAGAGGTAATCCATCTCGCAAACCCAGTCCCACGTCTCCGGCGAGCTTCCGCCCGGCACCCAGATCGACGGGTGAGGCTTCTGCACCGGCCGTGGCCAGACGTTGACGTAACGCAGCTGCGTGTATTTGCCGTTCCAGGCGAATGGCTCCGGCTCGGTCCACGCCTTAATGATCAGGTCGTGCGCCTCATGGTACTTGTCGCGCAGCGTGATCGGCACCTGACCGTAGGCGAAGTTGGTGTCCATTGTCGTGCCCAGCGGGAAGCCGGCGATCAGGCGGCCGCCGCTCATCACGTCGAGCATCGCCATCTCCTCGGCCACACGCGTGGGCGGGTTGTACAGCGCGATGCTGTTACCCAGCACCACGAGCCCCGCGTTCTTCGTGCGCCGCGCCAGTGACGCCGCCATCAGGTTCGGCGACGGCACGAGGCCGTAGGCGTTGGAGTGGTGCTCGTTGACGCAGATGCCGTCGAAACCGCACTCGGCCGCGAACTCGAGCTCGTCCAGGTACTCGTTGTAGACCGTGTGACCGCGCGCCGGGTCGTAAAGCGCGGTGGGTATGTCGATGTAAACGCTGTGATAGCGCTCCTTGAAGTCTTCCGGCAGGTCCGGATAGGGCATCAGGTGGAAGGAGTGAACTTTCATTTCGTCCTCCGCTCCGGCTTCGGAGCGCTGCCAATGCGACCAACCTTTGCCGGCACATCAGGGGCACAGCAGACAGTAGCAACGCCGGCGCTTCTACGCCAGTCTGTCACGAATTTAGCTTAGGCGCTAATCATTGCCGCAGCGATACAATTTGCGTGCGTGGGGCTGTCGCGCCAATCTTGGTTTCACTAACCTAGCCAGGTACACAGATGGGATGCGCGGGTAGCGGGGTCTCGAAACACCCCTCGAACTGGAGCAACGCCATGAAACGCAGCACGGACCGCATCATCGTCTCGCACGCCGGCGCCTTGCCTCGCCCCGAGGACCTGCGCGACCTGCTCATCGCCAAGGAAGACGGCAAGCCCTACGACGAATCCGCCTACAACCGCCGCGTCCGCGAGGTCATCAGCGACGTAGTCAAGAAGCAGATCGAGTGCGGCATCGACTCGGTCAACGATGGCGAGGAGTCGAAGCGCAGCTTCTCGTCCTACGCCCGCACCCGGATCGCCGGGTTCGAAGAGCGCACCATCGACACCACGGGCGAGCCGCCGACGATCTATCTGCGCGACTACGCCGACTTCCCGGGCTTCTTTGGCGCCGGCCGCTCGGCCTTCGGCGGCCAGAGCGGCCTCGCGGCAAGCTTCACGACCACCGCAGCTCACGTCTTCTGTGTCGAGCCCCTGAAGTACGTCGGCCACGCCGCGGTACAGGAAGACATCGACATCCTCAAGCAGGCCCTGATCCACGCCACGCCTTCACCCGGCTCCGGTGAGCAAGACCGATTGTCGCGCCCCTTTAGCGGGGGTTTGGGGGACACCCCCAACTCCGATATCGAAGCGTTTTTGCCCGCGGTGGCGCCCGGCACGATCGAGCACTGGATGACCAACGAGTACTACAAGACGGACGAAGAGTTCGTCTACGCCATCGCTGAGGCGATGCGCGAGGAGTACCAGGCCATCGTCGACGCCGGCTTCGTCCTGCAGATCGACGACCCCGACCTCGGCGACGGCTGGCAGATGTTCCCCGACATGAGTGTCGCCGACTACCACAAGTACGCCGAGATGCGCATCGACGCGCTGAACCACGCCCTGCGCGGCATCCCGGAGGACCGCATCCGCTTCCACATGTGCTGGGGCAGCCACCACGGCCCGCACAAGTATGACCTGCCGCTGGCCGACTTCATCGACCTCATCGTCAAGGTCCCGGCGGAGTGCTACAGCATCGAGGCGGCCAACACACGGCACGAGCACGAATGGCGCGCCTGGCAGGACGTCAAGTTGCCCGCCGGCAAGTCGCTGATGCCCGGCGTCGTCGGCCACACCTCCGACATGATCGAGCACCCACGCCTGATCGCCGACCGCCTCGTGCGCTACGCCGGCATCGTCGGCCGCGAGAACGTCATCGCGGGCACCGACTGCGGCCTCGGCCCCCGCGTCGGCCACGCCGAGATCGTCTGGGAAAAGTTCAAGGCCATGTCGGAGGGCGCAGCGATCGCGACGAAGGAGCTGTGGAAGAAGTAGCGTTTGGTTGGCGAGCGTGATGGTAGGCGCCCAGAATGCTGGGCGCCTACCATCGTCAAGTCGAACCTGACTTCAGCCCCACCGGCCCATGTGCGCCGGGCTGTGTCCTATACCGCCGCCGGCTGGAACGTCGACGTCACCCTCTGGTGACCGCCGTTCTCGTCGTACAGCTCGCTCTTGTCGAGGCCCAGCTTCTCCAGAACCGGCGTGTCCTGGATCGAGAACAGGATTGCGTCGTCGCTCGAAGTGCTGGCGTGCTCGTGCAACGCCCACGGCGGCACGACCAGGACGTCACCTTTGCC
The DNA here is from genome assembly GCA_035714925.1 of Dehalococcoidia bacterium. Classification (GTDB taxonomy): domain Bacteria; phylum Chloroflexota; class Dehalococcoidia; order DSTF01; family WHTK01; genus WHTK01. The sequence continues at coordinate 13,711 of DASTLN010000070.1, forward strand.
CCAGACGTAGCGCTCGCCATCGATGATCGTCTCACCCTTGCCGCGCTCCACGTAGTAGACGGCGCTGCCGGTGTGGCGATGCGCGCGCAGCTTCTCGCCGGGACGAATGAGCTGCAGATAGCAGGCCATCGTCGGCAGCACGGGACCCCCGGTCTGCGGGTGCTGGTACTCCAGCATGATGCCGTCCGTGAGGCTGCCCTGCTGGTCGCGCATCGACATCAGCGCGTCGTAGGCGCTGCTCCAGGTATAGATGAGTAGTGGCGAGGACAGCGGCTTCTCATGCACCCAGGTCGGCGCCAGGTGGGCGTGACCGTGCAAATGCGCTGAGTCATTGTCTGCCCGGTTGCGCGGTACCTGCGGGCTATCGTACAGCTCGAAAAACATCGCCTCCATGGACTTGATTAGCGGCACGTCCAGCCCGTCGAACCAAACAACGCGGTCGCTGGTCGAGTCATTGCCGTGGTCGTGCCAGGCCCAGCTCGGGGTCAGGATCAGGTCGCCCGGCTGCATCAGGACCTTCTCGCCATCAACTGCCGTATAGCCGCCGCTGCCCTCCATGATGAAACGGATCGCTGTCGGCGTGTGACGGTGAGCCCTCGCGGACTCGCCCGGGAGCAGCATCTGGATGGCACCCAGGAGGTTGTTCGTCGTAGCCCAGCGACCCTCGAGACCGGGGTTGAAGAGCTGAAGCGCGCGCCGCTCATCGCCGATCGGCACCACCTCGCCGGAGTCACGCAGCACGGACTCGAACAGTTCCCACTTCCAGATGAACGGCTTCATTTGCGGCATTGGGTGTGGCGTCATCTGGCTAGCCAGCTCCCAGAGGCCGTACATGTGGTTGTCGTGGATGCGGTTGTGGAACTCTTCGGAGGTTACGGTGGTCATGGCAGACTCCTTGGGTGCGATCCTGATAGCCGGTCAATGATACGCCGCAGGGGCGAGAACAGATAACAGGCTGGCGCTGCTCAAGCCTGTCATCTGTTATCTGTTCTCTGCCCTCTGCTATTCTCCCCGCATGCTGCAGACCACCATCGTCGGCTCCCTCCCCAAGCCCAGCTGGCTCGCCGACCCCTCCGCGTCGCTGCGCGCGCCCTGGCGCCTCGAGGGCGATGACCTGCGTATGGCCCAGGACGACGCCGTGCGCCTCGCGCTCCTGTCGCAGGAGGAAGCCGGCATCGACGTCCTCTGCGACGCCGAGCAGCGCCGTCAGCACTACATCTGGGGCTTCCTCGAAGGGCTCACCGGCTTCGATATGGAGACGCTGGGCCAAAAGCGAGCCCGCGGCGGCCGCTACACGGAATCAACCGCCGTCGTCCGCATCGTCGATGAAGTGACGCACCCGGCGCCCGTCTTCCTCGAAGCGGTGAAGTTCGCCCGCGCCCACACCGAAAGGCCGCTCAAGGTCACGCTGCCGGGGCCGATGACGATCGTCGACAGCTCGCTGGACGAGCACTACGGCACTGACGAGAAGACGTTGGCGATGCACTTCGCCGCCATCCTGAACGCTGAGGCCCTGATGCTGCAGGACGCCGGCGCAGACGTCATCCAGTTTGACGAGCCCTGCTTCAACATCTACCTGGACAAGGTCGAGGACTGGGGCATCGAGACGCTGGAACGCTGCATGCAGGGCATCACGGCCAGGAAGGGCGTACACATCTGCTACGGCTACGGCACCGGCGCCGTCCTTGCCTGGAAGACGCAGAATCAGGACTGGGGCCACTACGGCGTTTCGCTGCCGCTGCTGGCGAAGTCGAGCGTCGACCAGGTCAGCGTCGAATGCGCCGCGTCCGGCGTCGACCCGGCGCTCCTCGCGGCGCTGGACGGCAAAGACGTGCTGCTCGGCGTCATCGACGTTGGGACCGAGGAGGTTGAGACGCCGGAGACGGTGGCCGGCCGTATCCGCGATGCGCTGCCCTACGTCTCTCCGGAGCACCTCTTCCCCTGCACCGACTGCGGCATGGTGCCGCGCAGCCGCGCGGCCGCCGAGGGCAAGATGCGCGCCCTCGCAGCCGGCGCCGCCATCGTCAGGGGCGAGCTGGAGTCGGGAAAGGCGCCCTAGGGTCCGTAAGGCCCGTACTGGTACGGAGAGCCCACGATGATGTGCGTGCTCGCCTCGTTCCATGCCGCGGGTCGCGGGTAGGGAATCTCCGAGCGTACGTCTCTGATCACGACCTGCTGCCTGCCCGTCGCCACCTCGACAACCACCAGGTCATAGATACCATCGCCTTCGAAGTCGCCCGTCCGTTGCGCCAACGCCACATACCTGCCGTCGGGCGAGAAGCTCGGCGCAGCGCCGGCGTCGATGCACACGAGAGGCGTGCCGTCCACGTAGATCTGCAGTCCCTGGCAGTACAGGGGG
>DASTLN010000071.1:0-7011 GCA_035714925.1 Dehalococcoidia bacterium
GACCCACTTCGACAACAGCTCAGGCCCCTTGATCGAGATGAAGTTCACGCCGCACTCGTGTGCCACGGCCTTGGCGAGCAGCGTCTTGCCGGTGCCGCTCGGGCCGGTCAGCAGCACGCCCTTGGGCGGCGACGTGTCGGCACGCTCGAACAGGTCTGCGTACTGCAGCGGCCATTCGATGATCTGCTTCAGCATCGCCTTCGCTTCGTCCAACCCGCCGACGTCGTCCCAGCGCACGTCGGGCACCTCGGTGAAAACCTCGCGCAGCGCGGACGGCTCGACCTCGGTCAGCGCCTCGACGAAGTCGTCCATCGACACCTCGAGCCGTGCAAGCAGTTCGTAAGGTATGAACTCGGCTTCGAGCGGGATCTCCTCTGAGATGCGGCGCAGCGTGACCATCGCGGCCTCACGGCACAGCGCGGCAAGGTCGGCGCCGACGAAGCCGTGCGTGATCTCGGCCAGCTTGTCGACCGAGACGTCTTCGGCCAGCGGCATGCCGCGCGTGTGCACCTCGAGGATCTCGCGGCGGCCGTTGCGTTCCGGCACACCTACGTTGATCTCGCGGTCGAAGCGTCCTGGACGCCGCAGCGCCGGGTCGAGCAGCTGCGGTGCGTTGGTCGCCCCGATGATCGCGACCTGGCCTCGGGCTCTCAGCCCGTCCATCAGCGAAAGCAACTGGGCCACAACTCGTCTCTCGACCTGCTGCTGGCTACCCAGCTCCTCGCGCTTCGGGGCCACGGCGTCAATCTCGTCGATGAACATGATTGAGGGGGCGTGTTCCTGAGCTTCCTCGAACACCTTGCGCAGGCGCTCCTCAGACTCGCCGTAGTACTTGCCCATGACCTCCGGTCCGCCGATGTGTGTGAAATACGCGGAGGTCTCATTCGCCAGCGCCTTGGCGATCAGCGTCTTGCCGGTGCCGGGCGGTCCGTAAAGCAGCACACCCTTCGGCGGCTCGATGCCGAGACGGTCGAATAGCTCCGGGTAGCGCAACGGTAGCTCGATCATCTCCCGGATGCGCTGCACCTGCTTGCGCAGCCCGCCGATGTCCTCATACGTCACGCCGGTGGCCTCGCGCCCGGGCTGCGAGACGCTCTCGCCCTTGATCTTCACGTTGGTACTGGCGTTGATCAGGACCGGGCCGCGTGGGTTCGTCTCGACGACGGAGAACTCGCGGTAGATGCCGCCCATGAAGGTGGATCGCACCTTGTCGCCGGACGAGACCGGCAGGCCCTCGAGGACGCTGGTCATGTGGCGCTGGTCGGAGCCGATGCCGCCCGCCTCGCCCAACGGCGCCAAAACGACGCTTCGCGCCACGGGGCAAACGATCTTCTGCATCTGCACGCGGTCGCCCAGACCGGCCTGCGCGTTCTCGCGCAGGATGCCGTCCATCTGAACCTGGCCTTGCCCGCGGTCTTCTGCGTAGGCAGGCAGCGCCTTCGCGACGGTGGAGCGCTTGCCGGTGAGCTGGACCGTCTCGCCCGTCTGCAGGCTCATCGTCGCCATGTCGTTGGGGTCGAGACGCACGAGCCCGCGGCCGACGTCGCGCGTCAGCGCTTCAGCAACGCGCAGACTGACAGATTCCATACAAGTTCAAGTATAGCGCCGGGCCGCCCCGCCATTGCGAGCCATCGACCGGCAGGGAGAGGCGCGGCAACCTCGTGGTTCCCTCGTGGTTCCGTTGTCGGTCGACAGGTGCGTCAAGTAAGGACGCGGCGACGAGATTGCTTCGTCGCTGGCCGCTCCTCGCAATGGACGGTTGAACGCTAGCCTGTCCTGCAGGCCGAGGCTTTCCCTGAGGCGCCGCCCTTCATGGCGGGTACGAATCTCGATTCTCGATCGAAACGCCGGACGCGACCGGACGTCTAGCGCGGCAGGTCCACCGCCTCGCCGTCGTCTTTGTAGGGCTGCCACCAGATGTGGTCCAGCGCCGACGCGGCCTTGTCCAGCTCACCCTCCATCTGCCAGTCGAGCGCAAGGGCGAGGTAGGCGATGTTGAGTTGCGCAAGCCGCAGCGTCTCCGAGGTCTTGCGCTCCTGCAGATGGCGTTTGCACCACAGGATCGCCTGCGTCGCGTCATCGATGCCGCGCGTGATCTCGGCGCTGAGCTGGTCTACTGAGTCGCCACCCTGAGGGTTCGCCATGGTTGCTCCTTTGCGCGGAAGGGCGTACAGATGCCATTATCGCCGAACCTGCGGGCCCGCCGTCAAAGCCGGCCGGGCTCCAAACGGTACCTGCCGATATAATGCCCGCATGGGCCCGCCCGAAGGCAACGATCTGCCTCCGCCCGCACCGGATCCGCCCGCCAGGAGGACTTCTTCGACGACTCCGGAAACGCCAGCACGGGTCGGCATTCCCAGCCCAGGCCCTAGCTTTCGAGGCGCCCTCGCGTCGCGAGATTTCTCGCTCCTCTGGATCGGTCAGTTCGGCTCCGAAGCCGGCAACGGACTCGTCCAGCTTGCGCTCCCGTTTCTCGTCCTCGAAATAACCGGCTCCGCGTTCCAGCTTGCGGGCGCTTACGTCGTCCAGTTCCTGCCCTGGTTGCTCTTCGGGCTCATTGGCGGCGTCCTCGTCGACCGCTGGGACCGGCGCATGACGATCGTCGTCGTCGAAGTCGTCCGGGCGGCGGCTTTCCTGAGCGTGGGCCTCGCATTTGCGCTCGATGCCGGCGTGCTCTCAGTCGAGATCATCTACGCACTCATCTTCCTGGAGTCATCGCTGCAGAATTTCTTCAACCCGGCGCGCCTGGCGCTAATGCCCAACCTCGTCAAGGAGGATGACCTCCGCGCCGCCAACTCCCTGATGGAGGTCTCGCGTCACATCGGTTTCCTGGTCGCTCCCCCGGCCGGCCTCGTCCTCGCCGACTTCCTCGGGTCGAGCACGATCATCCTGGCCGACGGAGTGACGTTCCTGATCTCAGGCATCACCGTCTTCTTGATCAAATGGCGTCAACCACGGCGAGAGCTGGTCCAGGTGGACGGCTGGCGAGAGCAGCTAAGGCAGGTGCTGCGCGAAACCAAGGAGGGCATCGCCGTCATCCGCGCCGTCCGCTTGCTGCAGGTGACGTTGCTCCTCGGGTTCAGCCTGAACCTCGTCGTCGCGCCGATTCAGACCCTGTTGCCCTTGTTCGTCATTGATATCAAAGAGCAGACGAAGGCTTACTTCGGCCTCCTCGGCGCTGCCTTCATTGTTGGGTTGATCGTTGGCTCCTTGGTCGCGCCGGCTGTGTCGCGCCGGGTCGGCCTGGGCCGCATGACGATCACCTCGATCATGGTGCTGGGCCTGACAATCGCGGTCGCCGCCTACTTGCCGACACTCTGGGTACCGATCATTGCGCTGCTGATAGCCGGGACCGCAATCGGCTCGCTCAACGTTGCGCAGATCAACATGCTCCAGACCTCCACGACAGACGAGGAGCGCGGCAGAGTCTCTGCCGCCTACTACTCCGCGACCCTGGGGGTGCGCACGCTGGGTTATTTCTCCGCCGGTGCGCTGGTGGCGCCTGCGGGCGTCCAGCCGCTGTTCGTCGCTTTCGGCGTCGTCGTCCTTTTTGTCGGCCTGTTCATCTGGCGTATCCCGGAGGTGCGCGATCACCACTAAGCCTGATCGAGGACGTTACCGTCGGCTCCACGCTGGAGTTCACCGCCGGCCTGGAGCCGGGTCAAGCCGGAGCCACCGAGGACCACTACCAGCGCGTATGCACACCGAATTCACCGACGAGTAGTCCTTGCTGGACGAACACTGACGTAAACGGCAGAATTAGCCATCCGCAGCGTGCGTCGACGGGTGGCACACATGACGACCGGTGACCCGGAACAGCCTTCGCAGCGCTCCCGTCTCGGGAATAGCACTCGGATGCTCTCCGCGCTCAAGTACCCGCAGTTCCGGCGCTTCTGGTTCGGCAATGCCGCGGCCGTGGGTGGCCAGCAGATCATGTGGCTGGCGCAGGGTGTGCTGGTCTATCGCCTGACCGGCGAAGCGGTGTACATCGGCTTTGTCGGCCTCGCGACCGCAGCCCCCGCGATCCTCCTCAACCTCGTGGGTGGCGTTGTCGCCGATCGCATCGACCAGCGCAAGATTATCCTCACCACGCAGATCGTCACATCGGCCGCCGTCGGCATCCTCGCCTTGCTGGTTGCAACCGATCAGGTCAGCGTCTGGCACGTCGTCGCCGTCGCCTTCGTCGCGGGCTGCATGCAGGCGTTCAACAACCCGGCTCGCCAATCGATCTTCCCCGGCCTCGTCGAGCGCAAGGAGCTGATGAACGCCGTCGCCCTCAATTCGATCGTGTGGCAGAGCATGCGCATCGTAGCGCCGGGAATCGGGGGCCTCGTGCTGGCCATATTCGGCGTCGCGGCCACGTTTAGCCTCGTCTGCGCCGGCTTCCTGCTCCTCGGCGTTGCCGTAATCGGCCTCGACACGCCTGCCCAGCGCCGCACGACAAAGACGTCTCCCCTCGCCGACCTCAAGGAAGGCATCGCGTTCATCTCCGCCAACTTCCTCTTCGCCTTCCTTATCGGGATGAGCTTCTTCAACAGCTTCTTCGGCTTCTCGACGCAGCAGCTCATGCCCGTCTTCACCGAGGACATCCTACACGTCAGTGACTTCTGGCTCGGCATGCTGCTCAGCATGACCGGCGTCGGCTCGATCATTGGTATCGGGGCGCTGGGCTACGCGGGCGACGTCGAGCGCAAAGGGCTGCTGATCATCGGCGGCGCTACGGCGTTCGGCGCGTTCATCATCCTGTTCGCGCTCTCTACCTACTACCCGTTGTCGCTGCTGCTGGTCGGATTCATGGGTGCCTTTGGGTCGATCTACATGATCACAGTGCAGACGACGCTGCAGCTGCGCGTGCCTGACGAGCTGCGAGGTCGAGTCATGGGGATCTACGGCATCACGCACAACGTCGGTCCGTTGGGCGCCCTGCAGGCCGGCATCATCGCCGACTCCGTGTCGCCGCCCGCCGCGTTAATCGTAGGGGGTGTCGCGATCATCGTTTTCGCGCTCGCCATCGCCTACTCCAACCGCTCTGTGCGGACGCTCGCGAGCGCGCCGGCCGCGGCGTAGTTCGGTCAACTGGCGCCGGTTGCTATACTCGACGTAACAGTACTGCGACAGCTTCGCTGAAGAGGCGGGGCAACTTCGAGGAGAGCAACGTAAATGGCGACCAAGGACCCACGCGAGCCCTTCACCCGCGTTTCGGTGGCCGAGGCCAAAGAGAAGATCGACAGCGGCGACGTGCAGATCGTGGATGTGCGAACCCCGGGCGAGTACGCCGGCGGCCACGTCCCCGGCGCGATCAACATCCCCCACATGTCGGTCGTCTCGCGCAAAGACGAACTGGCCTCGGATAAAGAACTCGTGATGATCTGCCAGATGGGATCGCGCAGCGCCCTGGCCTGTGAATTCGCCGCCGCCGTCGGATTGAAGGACCTGTTCAACGTCGAGGGCGGCACCGAGGCCTGGATCAAAGCCGGCTACCAGGTCGAGTAGGCCGGTAGGTGCCCCGCCACAACAACCGGCGCCTGTACCTCTTCGATATCGACGGCACGCTGCTCAGCACAGGCGGCGCCGCCAGCCACGCCATGGGCCTGGCATTCGAGCGCGCTTTCGGCATCAAGGACGGCCTCAAAGACGTCACCTTCACCGGCCGCAGCGACCTCGCGATCTTGCAGGACGCGCTGATGAACTCCGGGATTGCCAATGGCGACTTGCCCGGCTTGGCCCGCCGTTTCAAGCAGACGTATATCCGTATCCTGCCGGGCATCCTGGCCGACAAGGCTGATGTGGGCGTCCTCCATCCGGGCGTTGTGCCGCTGTTGCAACGCCTCAACGCCGACCCTGACGCCACCGTCAGCATCGGCACCGGCAACTTTCGCGCCTCGGCGGGCCTCAAGCTGAGGCACTACGGCATCGCGGAGCACTTCCGTTACGGCGGCTTCGGCGACCGCACGACGGTTCGCGCCGGCATCATCGAGCAAGGCATCCGCGCCGCGAACCGGGCGGTCGGCAGGCACGGGACCGTGGTTGTCATCGGCGACACAGTGCATGATGTCGCCGCAGCGAAGGCCAACGGCGCCATCGCCGTGGCCGTCGCGACGGGTCTACCGACGCGCGACGAGCTCGCCGCCTCCGGTCCCGATATCCTCCTCGACACGCTGGAGGACGCCGGCAAACACCTCGGCATCTAGCTCGGTAACCAGCCCAAACCCTGCTATAATTTGGGTGCGGTTGATCCTTCCCGGGAAGGACAGCCAGCGAGTGGAAACCGAAGGAAACATGACTGCTCGGATCGCCTGACGACCGAGACAGCCCATAGACCGGTCGAAGCCTCGACACTCTATGCCCTTTCGGTTACCGAAGAGGGCATTCTTGATTGCCCGGGAGCAAGGTTATGGCACGAATCGGCATCAAGGACGTACAAGCGATGAAGCAGCAGGGCGACAAGATCGTCATGCTGACCGCGTACGACTACCCCTCGGCCCGGATCGCGGAGGCGGCCGGCGTCGACATGATCCTGGTCGGCGATTCGTTGGGCATGGTAGTCCTCGGCTACGACGACACGATCAAGGTCACGCTCGATGACATGCTGCACCATTCGAAGGCCGTGGCACGCGGCAGCGAACACGCCATGGTGATCACCGACCTGCCGTTCATGACCTATCAGACGTCGCTCGAAGACGCGATGCGCAACGCGGGACGTCTGTTGCAAGAGGGCGGTGCGCAGGCCGTCAAGCTCGAGGGCGGTGTCCACATGGCGGAGACGGTGCGCCGTCTGGTGCAGGTGGGCATCCCGGTCGTCGGCCACATCGGCCTGACGCCGCAGTCGATCAACCAGCTGGGCGGCTACAAGGTGCAGGGCCGCACGCCCGAGGCCGCGGAGCGCCTCCTCGAAGACGCCATCGCGCTCCAACAGGCCGGAGCCTTCTGCATCGTGCTCGAAACGGTCCCGGCGCCGCTCGCGGAGCTGATCACGCAACGTCTGGCCATCCCGGTCATCGGCATCGGCGC
>DASTLN010000072.1:0-6200 GCA_035714925.1 Dehalococcoidia bacterium
GCGGCCGTGCAGGAGGTCTTGCGTCGCGTCCTCACCGAGAATCGCGGCGCGCCAGGTCAGCAGTACTTCGTCCGGGGCAACGAGGCGCTCGGGCCACGTCCCGTCCTCGAACTCCGCGCGTAGCGTGTCGATGTCCACGGCGTCTTCGACGCGAAAGGCGCCGACACGGCTGCGCACGAGGCCGCTAAGGCTGCCTCCGACGCCAAGCGCGGCGCCGAGGTCGTGCGCCAGGGAGCGCACGTAGAAGCCCTTGCCGCAGATGATGCGCAGGCGGAGGTTCGGTGCGGTATAACTGATTATGTCGAGTTGATATACCCTTACCGGCCTCGGCTCCGCGCGGACGTCTTCGCCGCGGCGGGCGCGTTTGTAGAGAGGGACGCCCTGGCGCTTGATGGCGCTGTAGATCGGTGGCGCCTGCATAATATCGCCGCGAAAAACCGCCAGCGCGTCGCGAACCGCGGCCTCGGTAATCTCGGACGCATCGGCGCGGCTGACTACCTCACCCTGGGCGTCGTAGGTATCGGTGACCACCCCGAGCTCGATATCCGCCACGTATTCCTTCGTCGTGTCGACGAGGTATTCGGTCAACCGCGTTGCCTGGCCGATGAGGATCGGCAGGACGCCTGTCGCGGCGGGGTCCAGCGTGCCTGCATGCCCAACCCGCTTCTCGCCGCAGCGGCCGCGGATGAAGCGGACGACGTCGAAGGACGTCCAGTCCGGCGGCTTGTTGACGTTGAGGATCGCGCTGAGCGTCACTTTACGCTTCGGTTAGATGATTTCAGGTTTGGCGTCCTCGGCATGAATGACTTGATTCAGCTGCGCCAGTACCGCTGCCCCCTCCTCGATTGTCTTGTCGAGGTGGAAGGTGAGGAACGGGATGCGGCGCATCTCGAGCCGATGGACCAGCTCCTTGTGAAGGAAGCCCGCAGCGGCGTTGAGCGCCTTGAGGGCATCGGCGGGACTGGCCGTCTCGCTCATCACACTGACGAAGACGCGGGCGTTGTAGAGGTCGGGCGAAAGCTCGACGCGCGTGATCGAGATCAGGCCGTCGAGGCGCGGGTCACGCAGCTCGCGCATGAGTAGGTCGCTGAGCTCGTGGCGTATGAGTTCGCTGACGCGTTCGGTTCGACGGGACATCGGCCTGCTCCTTCAACGCACGAAATGCCGCAAAGGAAGGCGCGGCCTGCCGGGTGCAGACCCTAGTTGGTGCGCTCTTTGTGGTAGAACTCGAGGATGTCGCCCTCTTTGTAGTCGTCGAAGCCGTCAAGGGAGACGCCACACTCGAAGTTGTTCTGAACCTCGCGCACGTCGTCCTGGAAGCGCTTGAGGCCGCTGCAGGTGACGCTGGCGAGCTGCTCCCCGCCTCGCATGACCTTGACGAGCCCGTTGCGGAGCAATGTGCCATCCGTGACGAAGCAACCGGCAATGTTGCCGCGGCGGCTAACGCGGAAGATCTGCCGGACTTCAGCGTGGCCGTCGACGACATCGGCGTAGACAGGCTCCAACATGCCGTTGATCGCCTTCTCGACGTCCTCGATCAGGTTGTAAATGATGCCATATTGACGGATGTCGACGCCTTCGGTGTCGGCGATACGCTTGGCTCCCGGGTCCGGCTTGCTGTTGAAGCCGATGATTACGCCCTTGGATGCGACCGCGAGCATGACGTCGGACTCGGTGATCGTGCCCGAGCCGGAGTGGATGATCTTGACGCGCACTTCGGCGTTACTGAGGCGTTCCAGTGAATGGCGAATCGGGTCGATGGAGCCCTGGACGTCAGTTTTGAGGATGATGTTGAGGTCCTGAAGCGTGCCGCTGTGAATCTCGCCGAAAAGCGTGTCCAGGTTGACGGGGTGGGCTTCCTTGGTAAGGGCAGCGTCGTGGGCGCGACGGCGCGTAATCACGTCAGCGCGCGCGAACTTCTCATCCTTGACGACGCGGAAGACGTCGCCGGCCAGCGGCACGTCATGCAGGCCGAGGACCTTGACGGGCGTTGAAGGCCCAGCCTCGGTGACGGTCTGGCCGTGGTCGTCGAACATGGCGCGAATCTTGCCCGTGGCGTCGCCGGCGATGACGACGTCGCCTGTGCGCAGCGTGCCGCGCTGAACCAGCAGCGTAGCCACCGGGCCACGGTTCGTGGTCAGCTCGGCCTCGATGATCGCGCCGCGCGCATCGTGGTCAGGGTTCGCCTTGAGGTCCTGAATCTCAGAGACGAGAACGATGGTCTCAAGCAGGTCGCTGAGGCCCTCACGGGTCCGGGCCGACAGTGGCACGGCAGGCACGTCGCCACCGAAGGCCTCGACGAGGACGTCGTACTGCGTCAGCTGCTGCAACACGCGGTTCTGGTCGGCGCCTTCGAGGTCTATCTTGTTGACGGCGATGATGATTGGCACGCCGGCCGCCCGAGCGTGATTCAGCGCCTCGATGGTCTGCGGCATGACCCCGTCGTCCGCAGCAACCACGAGGACGGCGATGTCCGTCACCTGGGCGCCGCGGGCTCGCATGGCGGTAAACGCCTCGTGGCCCGGCGTATCGAGGAAGGTGATCTTCTGACCGTTGACCTCGACCTGGTAGGCGCCGATATGCTGCGTGATACCACCCGCCTCAGAATCCGTGACATGGGCTTCACGAATAGCGTCCAGGATGCTGGTCTTGCCGTGGTCGACGTGCCCCAGGATGGTGACGACCGGCGGGCGCTTGACGAGGCTCGCCGGGTCTTCCGGCTCCTCGGCTTCCGTCTCTTCTGTGGGGCGCTCGTACGGCACGTCGGCAACGTCGACGGACTGCGCCTCCGACGCCTCGAAGCCGAAATCGCTGGCCACGATGGCCGCGGTGTCGTAGTCGATCACCTGGTTAATGCTGGCCATGACGCCGTTTTTCATCAGTTCTTTGATGATCTCAACGGCGGACACTTCCAGCAGGTCGGCCAGTTCCTTGACCGTTAGCGCCTGCGGCAGCTGGATTTCCTTACTCGTTACCAAAGTCTCGCTATTCTCGCTTCCCAGCTATCAAACCGTAACCGCGCTCAGAGTCGCGGCGTATTCATTCAACCTCAGCCGGTCATCGGCTGTGAGTTTCGTTTTCAGCGCGGGCTCCAGGCGGTTGCGCTTGAATGCTTCCTGCCAGCAAGAGAGCTGCGAGCAGAGATAGGCGCCGCGGCCCGGCTTCTTGCCGGAGGTATCGACTTCTACGCCGTCAGGCGTCCTGACTATGCGTATAAGCCCGCGCTTGTCGCCGGTTGAGCGGCAGGCGACGCAGGTGCGCTGGGGCTGCCGGCGCTCCGCCTTCGTTACGCATCCTCCTCGTTTTCGTTCATGCCGAAGAAGTCGAAGTCCTCGCCTTCCAGCGCAGCCTCAAGCTCCTCCTCGATCTCCTCGTCCAGCGACCGGCGACCTGCGCCACCGCGAGCAGCGCGGCCAGCGGCGCTGCGCCCGCGTCGCGCCGCTTCGTCGTCGCGAACAGGGCGACCTCCGCGAGCGCCGGGGCTGCTGGCTCGGCGTTTCGGCGCGGCACGTGTCTCGACTGGTTGGGCCGCGGGCAGGACCTCGTCGGCGAAGCGGACGGCGCCGGGCCCACGCCCAGGCGTGGATGGCGCGGCGGGCTGCTCCGGCGGCGCGACAGGTTCCGCGACTGCCTCGGCAATCGACGCCGCAGGCGCACCTTCAGCCTCGGTGGCAGGCATGCCGGTCTGCATGACGGCGGCAGCGGCTGCTTCCGCGGCGGCCGCTGCTGCGGCTTCTTCCTGCGCGATTTCTTCCCATATCGGCGTTTCGCGCTTGAATTCAGGCTCAGCCGAGATCTGGAGCGACGGTTCCTCGCCCTCACCTTCGGTGGCCGAGAGGCTCTTGATGTCGATACGCAAACCCGTCAGCTTGGCGGCGAGCCGGGCGTTCTGCCCCTCCTTGCCAATAGCAAGCGACAGCTGACGGTCACCAACGATGACCTCGGCCGTGGCGCCGTCCGGCAGGATTCGTACTTCGTGAACTTGAGCCGGGCTGAGCGCGTTGGCAACAAATTTCGAGGGATCGGGGTCCCACTGGACGACGTCGATGCGCTCGCCGTTGAGCTCGTTGACCACGTTCTGGATGCGGATGCCGCGCAGGCCGACACAGGCTCCAACAGGGTCAATGCCCTCCTGGCGCGAATAAACGGCGACTTTGCTGCGGAAGCCGGGCTCGCGGGCGATCGCCTTGATCTCGACGCTGCCGCGGAAGATCTCCGGCACCTCCATCTCAAAGAGGCGGCGCAGCAGGTTCTTGTGCGTGCGAGAGACGGATACCTGCGGCCCACGGTTCGCCTTCTGGACTTCGAGCAGATAGACCTTGAGGCGCTGGCCGGGACGGTAGTGCTCCATGCGCACCTGCTCGCTGGGCTGCAGGACGGCCTCTGTTTTGCCAAGATCGATGTAAACGTGACGTGCTTCGAGGCGGTGGACGACACCGGAAATGATGTCGCCTTCCTTGCCCGAGTACTCCTCAAAGACGACCTCGCGCTCGGCTTCGCGCAGGCGCTGCAGGACGACCTGCTTGGCGGTTTGCGCGGCGATACGGCCCGCGTTCTGCGGGAAGACCTCAATCTGGATGACGTCGCCAAGGTAGGTGTTGGGCGCGAATTCCTTGGCGGCTTCGAGGTCGATCTCAAGTGCGGGTTGAGAGATGTCCTCTTCGACCTCGACGACGGTCTTCTGGGCGAAGACGCGCATCGCGCCGTTCGTGCCGTCGATCTTGACGACAAGCTCGGCTTCAGCGAGGTCGTCCTTCTTGTAGGCGGACGCCAGGGCAGCCTCCACCGCTTCGAATACAACCTCCTTGGGCAGGTTCTTCTCAGCGGCAAGCTGCGTGATGGCCGTGAGGAAGTCGTTCTTGAGAGCGGGATTCTCGCTCCGGACTGCGGTGGCCAAGGTAGTCTCCTTGAAAACGGGCTAACAAAAAGGTGGGTCCGCACCCACCTCGTAAGTTGCCTTATCTGGCTTACCTATCGTACCACTGCGACGCAAGCGCGTAAACGCTGGGCGGATGCATTGTCTTCAGAGGCTGGCGAGTTGAGGCTCCAGCTGCTCCTGCCTGTACCTACCCAGAAACGCCTGCTTCAATGCCGCGCAGATTTCGCGGTCTCTAGTGCCGCCGTCCGCTTTGCTGCGAGTCCGAGCTGAGGTTTCCCGCAATAGATACAGCGCGAGAGGCGACACGACGTGAATCGAGATGCCATCGATGTCTGTTGGAGGCATCTCGAAGGTGTCCGGCGGCAGGAGCAGGCGAAAACGCCCCGAGTCAGATGGCTTTCCAGGCAGCTCCCCGGGAAGCTCCAGGCTATAGCGAGCATTAACCTGTCGTTTGCAGACCCAGACATCGACCGCGGGAGCAGGAGGTTGGCTTCTTAAGCACAACGGGTTGCCCACAGAGTCGGCGAGGTCGACCTCCAGACTCGCAACACCGAGTGACTCAAGCTGCCGTATACAGAGGTGGAGCCCTTCTCGTTCGACGAGGAGGTCCAGGTCCTTCCTTTGTCTTGTCAGGCAATGATGCAGGAGTGCGTCTTCGGCGAATCCACCCATCACAAAGAGTGGCGGCGTCAAATTCTCCATTCGTCGCAGAAGCTGCAGGTGGGCGGCATTCTCCACCGCGTACCCCAATCAGGATTTGAGTAGCACCACAAGACGGTCGGGGAACTCGGCGAAGGGGACGAGCTCTGATTCCGCCGCAGCGCGGTGTTTGACTTCGATCGCGTCCTTTTCGAGGCTGCGCGGACTGACGGTGATGCGCAGGGGCAGGCCGATCAGGTCGGCGTCGTTGAACTTTACGCCCGCCGATGCTTCGGTCCGGTCGTCGTAGAGCACCTCGAGGCCACCTTCGCTGAGTGAGGCGTAGAGGGCTTCGACCTTGGCCGCGATTTCGGGACGGTCGAGACCGAGGCCGACGAGATGTATGTCATACGGCGCAAGGCTGCGAGGCCAGACGATGCCGCGTTCATCGTGGTTGGCCTCGATGACGCCCTGCAGCAGGCGCGACGTGCCGATGCCGTAGCAGCCCATGATCGCGTGTTGCTCGTGGCCGTCGGCGTCAAGGAAGGTCGCATCCATCTTCTCGCTGTAGCGCGTGCCCAGCTTGAAGATGTGGCCCATCTCGATGCCCCGCTTGGACTCAAACGGCGTGCCGCAGCGTCCGCAGGGATCGCCGGGCCGTGCCAGGGCGATATCGGCGACG
>DASTLN010000073.1:0-7604 GCA_035714925.1 Dehalococcoidia bacterium
CACATCATCATTCTCTATTTCCTCTTCATCATTGCAGGCGTCTTGGTGTTCTTGGCCCAGTTCGCGATCTTGTTCA
This sequence comes from Dehalococcoidia bacterium, assembly GCA_035714925.1. Taxonomy (GTDB): domain Bacteria; phylum Chloroflexota; class Dehalococcoidia; order DSTF01; family WHTK01; genus WHTK01. The sequence continues at coordinate 77 of DASTLN010000073.1, forward strand.
CCGGCACCTTCCCCAAAGGAATGCACACTTTTGTTGTTGGCCTTCACCGCTGGTATGTTCGTGTCATTGGGTACATGTATGCCATGACGGACAAGTACCCGCCGTTCAGCCTCAGCTGAACCCCGCTACCGCCCGAGGCCCCGTGCTAACCTGAGGCCGTGCTGTTTCAGTCCCGCGGCCTGCGACTCAGCATCGCCGGCGCCATACTCGTCCTCATCAGCGGCATCTCGCTGCTATTCCTGCCGGACATCGTCTCCGGCGCCGGCATGCTCGTTGGCGCCTGCGCCGTCGGCGGTGGCTTCATGTGGACGATGATCGAGTTCTACTTGACGCCTCAGGAGCCGCCGCCGGACGCCTAGCGCGTCCAGTTGAATACGTCGACCAGCTCGTTCGTCTCGTCTATCAGGGCATTGCGCTGGTTCGCCAGCGGCTCCCGCTGCGCCAGCACCCCGTTATGCTCGTCGACGGCTTCGTTATGCCGCGTCTGTAGCGCGTTTCGTTGCTGGACCAGGATCACCAGCTTCGCCTGCTTGTCTGCTGGCGGCTCATTCGAGTCGTTGATCGCCTTGATCTCCTGGTCGATCGCGTTGATCTCGAGAATCAGCTCGTCAATATCACGCCGCAGGCCGGCGATCTCGGCATCCAGCATGCTGATCTGGTTCCGGAGTGAGTCGATAGTCGCCCGATTGGCGTCTATCTGCGCTGCAATCGGCGTCCGCTGCTGCGCCAGGCGGTCAGCCTCCTGCTGATGAAACAGCGCCTGCTGCTGGTTGATGTTCGCCTGCTCCTCGTCCCAGATGCGCTTGATCTGCAACTCGAGCTCGTCGCAGTCGGACATCGCGCCGATGGCTAGCATGCGCTCGCGGATCGCCCCCGCCCCGTTCTCGTAGATGTCGACGTGCGTCTGCTCGTGGACCGCGACGCTCTCCGCGTACGCCTCCCAGTTGGCGCGAATGTCAGGCGGCAGCGAAAGCTCATCGACATGCTTCGGCAGCGTCACGACCATCTCCGCCTTGACCGTCATGTTTCGAATCGAGCATTCGCTGTTGCAGGCTGGGCACGTCGCGGTCTCGGGACCGCCTTGCCATTCATAGCCCCAGACCACAGAGGTCAGCCCGCTGCCCCGCTTGCCTTCGCCATCCGTCGGTCCGTTGTTCTCGATGTGACTGAAGATCGACTCGGTCGTCTTGCCATCTACGCTGTAGTAGGTCGTCTCCAGGCTCGTGTCCAGCTCAATCCCCGGTGGCACCGCGTCACGGCGCTCCGTGCTGGTGCCGCCGTCGCGGCCGCTGGACGGCGTGCTTTGGGCGCCTTCGTTTCCGCCACCACAGGCCAGCGCGAGCACGCCGCCCGCGAAGGCGGCGATAAGCAACGACTCAAGACGCCTCGGCAAGGACACAAACACTATGTTAAGCCGTTCCCCAGTGAAATTGCGACCGTCTCATCCAGCGTCAACGCCACACGCCAATCTCGCCGCGATGCCACACCCATCACCTGGTACGGATGCGCCGGCACGTCTGCCTCGATCACACACTCATCATCGGCAGTTCCGGATACTTTCAGGTAGAGCCGATGGTTGTTTCCTGTTGGCACTTCATCGATCAGCTCGACGTCCAGCACTGTGTCCAGCTGGTTCGTGTGCGGCCTGTCGCGACGTAGCAATATCACGTGCTCCGGGCGCACGCTGACTGCCGCCCGCGCGTGCGGCGCCAGCTCGCCCTCCGGGCGCGCTCTCACCTTGAACCACGGCGTCTCGATCTCCGTGTACGCCTCCGTCTTCGAGACGACACGTCCCTCGAAAATGTTCCGCGCTTCCAAAAGCTGCGCCACCCGCACCGACCGCGGGTTTCTGAACACCTCCGCCCGTGGCCCGCATTGCAGTACCGCGCCGTCGTCATAGATCGCGATGCGGTCTGCCAACGCGTACGCCTCCTGCAAGTCATGCGTCACGAACAGCGCCAGCAGCCCAAGCTGCCGTCTCAATCTCGTCACCTCGCGGCGTGCCGCGTTGCGGATCGGCGCGTCCAGTGCGCTGAACGGCTCGTCCAGCAGCAGCACCCGTGGCCGCGCCGCCAGCGCCCGCCCCAGCGCCACGCGCTGCTGCTGCCCGCCCGAAGTCTCTCGCGGCAGCCGGCCCTCCAGGCCTTCCAGGCCCAGCAGTTCAACCAGTTCCTGTACCCGCTCTTGCTGCTGCTGTTTCGGCCAGCGATGTAGCCCGAAGGCGATGTTCTCCGCGACGTTGAGGTGCGGGAACAACGCCAGGTCCTGCACAACGTAGCCCACGCTGCGCCCCTGCGGCGGCACGTCCAGCCTCGCGTCAGCATCGAACACCGCGCCGGACGGCAGCTCGATGCGTCCCGAGTCCGGCGTTAGCAGCCCGGCAATCGCCCGCAACGTCAGCGACTTGCCGGAGCCGGATGGCCCCAGCAGCACGATGAGCTCTTCCTCCGCTTCGAACCGCGGCCGCAGATGGAACTCGCCCAGCCGCTTCTCGAAATCGACCTTCAGCATCGCCACGGCTAGCGGCGCACCAAAAGAAGGCTCCAGCTAAAGAGGAGCAGGCTGGCTACACTGATTCCGACGAGCAGCAGAGCCGTCAGGTTTGCCCTGTCGATGTCCCCTGCCTGCACCGCGTCGTAGACGGAGATTGGCAGGGTACGTGTCCTGCCCGGTATGTTGCCGGCCACGACCACCGTCGCGCCGAATTCACCAATCGCCCGCGCGAAGGCAAGCACTACGCCGGCAGCGATGCCTCGCGCTGCCAGCGGTAAAGTAATCGCCCAGAAGATGCCTAGCCTGCCGCGACCGAGCGTTTGCGCCACGCCTTCCAACTCCGGGTCCACCGCCTCGAAAGCCGATTGCGATGTCCGGATCAAGAATGGGATCGAAACGATCGCCGCTGCCAAAGCCGCGCCGTACCATGTGAAGACGATGCTGACACCCAGGTCATCTTCGAGGAATCGGCCCAACGGACTACCTCTGCCGAACGCCCGCAAGAGATAGTAGCCAACAACGGTCGGCGGCAGCAGCAGTGGCAATGTGACGACAACCTCTATCACGGTTCGCCCGCGGAACTGATGCCTCGCCAGAAGCCACGCAATCGGTAGTCCCACCACGATGCAAATCATCGTCGCCAGCCCCGCCACCTGAAGCGACACCCTGATATCGTCCGGTTCGATCGGGAGGCTCATCGCTGGAGCGATTCTCCCGGAAGGACGAATCCGTACTCGCGCATCAAGCCTCGGCCTTCGCCGTTAACGAAGTCGAGAAACGCGGCGGCCTCGGCGGCATGCCTGCTGCTCCGGAGTACCGCCGCTTCCTGACGCAGCGGCTCATGTAGCGACTCATCGACAAGGACTGCGCGCAGATACTCATCCCTGCTGATCGCCAGCGAAAGCGGCACAAGCCCCGCGTCCACGTTCCCCGTTTCGACGAATTGCGTGGCAAGCGAAGCGTTCTCTCCCAGTACGAGTCGATCCTCAACGGCCTCCCACACGTCCGCGCTCTCCAGGGCCTGCTTCGCCGCCCTGCCGTATGGCGCATGGTCCGGGTTGGCGATCGCGATCCGCTTCACATTCACCTCGCGCAGGTCAGCCAGCCTCTCGATCTCAAGCTCCGAACCAGCCGGCACCGCGAGCACGATCCTGCCCACCGCGTAGAGTTGGCGCGTCTCTACCTTGATGAGGCCTGCGCTTTCTAGCTCGTCCACGTAACCGGAATCGGCGGAAGCAAAGACGTCTACCTTCAGGCCATTACGGATCTGGGTCGCCAGCATTCCAGAGGAGCCAAAGCTGAACTCGAGATTGCAGTCGCAGCGCGCCTCAAACTCCTGCTCCATCTCCTCGAACACGAAACGTAGATCAGACGCAGCCGCCACCAACACTGTTGGCCGCTCGTTGCCGCCACAGGCGTTGAGCTCGGCCCCGAGAATAAGGAGCAGGACCACCGCCGCGTATCGCCCAAAACGCCCCGTCAAGCCCCGTCTCCTCCCACACGCGCCCTCAAATCCCGACGGCACGCGCGCAACCACTGCAGCGTCCCGCGGGCCGCCGTCACCTTGGACTGCAGCGCAATCGCGTCAAAGCTCGACTCGTCCGCCGCCTCGATGCCCTCCTCCACCTCGCGTTCATACGCTCTGCACGCTTCGATCTGCTGCTCCACCAACTCAGCCGCCTTCGCCAGGTCCTCCTCCATCGCGAAGTACAGCTTCACCATGAAGTCGTGGCGCACCTCCCGCAGCCGTCCCACGGGCTGCCTTAGCCAGCGTTGGAACGCCGCGTCTCCTTCAGCCGTGGCGGCATAGACCGCCCGTGGTGGGTAAGTGGTGTTGTCCCACTCCCCATCGATGAGCTCGAGTCCCGACAGCGACTTCAAGATCGCGTAGACCATCGCCGGCTCGACAGGACAGACGCGCGCCAGGCCTCGGCCGCCGTTCAGATGCCGCTGCAGCTCGTAGCCGTAGGCCGGCCGCTGCCTCAGCAGGCCGAGCACCGCGTACTCCGCGGGCGTCAGAAATGTCTTGGTGCGAGGCATAGCCAAGTCATGATTGGTCAATCCTTGACTATCGTCAAGTTCACGCCTGCGCAACAATGCTCCGATGACAAGCCGAGGCAACGTGGCCGGAATCATCCTCGCGGGCGGCATGAGCACCCGGCTCGGCCGCGACAAGGCAAGCCAGCTGCTCCTCGGCCGCAGCCTCCTCCAGCGCGTCATCGACCGCCTCGACGGCCTCGTGGACGAATACGTGATTGTCACGGCGACCGGACAACAGCTACCGCCGACATTCGCGAGTCGCCCTATCACGCCTGTGGAGGACTTGTTTCCGGGAGTTGGGCCGTTGGGAGGCCTCTACACCGGCCTCTCTTCGATATCAGCCCCGCGCGCCATCGCCGTCGCCTGCGATATGCCACTGCTCAAGCCCGCGCTCCTCCGCCTGTTGCTCCGGCTTCAGCCGGAACACGATGCCGCCGTACCTACAAACGGCCTGCCGGAGCCTCTCTGCGCCGTCTACGCCACATCTTGCCTGCCGGCGATCAAGGCTCGGCTCGAAGCCGCCCAATACAAGATGACCGGCTTCTTCGAGGCTGTGGATGTTAGGTTTGTCGAGCCTTCAGAGTGGCAACGGCCCGACCCGGAAGGCGTGTCCTTCCTCAACGTCAACGATGAGGACGATCTGCGCCGTGCGGAATCGCTGCTGGGTTAGCGGTACTTGATCGGTCGGTCCTTGTTGCGGGCGTCCGTCTTGTCGTCCTGCACTCGGCGCTCGCTGAGCCACAGCAACGCGATCGCCACGAATCCGAGGTCGAGCCCCAGAAACATCAACACAGCAATCATGACGATCGTCGAGTCCATTACGAGTCCCGTTTCCGCGTTAGAACAACGCTCACTCTGATTTGCCTAACGCTCGCGAAGGGCCCGCCGTTTCAGCTCGAATTGACACGGGCTCCTGGAGCCGAAATGATGATTGCCCCGATTCGACCCTTACCGCACCGCTAAGGAGACCGCTTCGTGAAGATCGGCGTTACGTTTCCACAAACTGAAATTGGCTACGACCCCATCGTCCTGCGGGATTACGCCCAGGCTGCCGAGGATCTTGGCCTCGATCACATTCTTGTTTACGACCACGTACTCGGCGCCGACGCAAGCGAGCGCCCTGACTGGGGTGGCCGCTACACCGCCAAAGACAGCTTCCACGAGCCTTTCGTCATGTTCGGTTATATGGCTGCTTTCACTTCGAAGATCGAGTTCGTTACCGGCATTTTGATCCTGCCTCAGCGCCAGACAGCCCTGGTCGCGAAGCAGGCCGCAGAGGTGGATGTGCTCAGTGGCGGGCGGCTGCGTCTTGGCGTCGGGCTGGGCTGGAACGGCGTCGAGTACGAAGCGCTGAACGAAGACTTTCACAATCGCGGACGCCGCGTCGAGGAGCAGATCGAGGTGCTACGACGCCTCTGGACGGAGCCGGTCGTGGACTTCAAGGGCAAGTGGCACCGCATCGACCGCGCCGGCCTCAACCCGATGCCTGTGCAGCAGCCGATTCCGCTTTTCATGGGAGGGCTCTCCGAACCCGTGCTCGAACGCGCGGCACGCATCGCCGACGGCTGGTTTCCCATCGTGCGGGAGCTGGCCGACATCGAAGCGCTGCCCGCGAGGATCGAGGGGCTGAAGCAGCGCGTCGAGAGTCATGGGCGTGACGTCAGCAAGTTCGAGATTCGTGTCCAGACGGGCTTTGCGAGCAAGGCGCCTGAAGACTGGGCCAGGGACGTCGAGATGTACGAGGGGATGGGCGTCGACTTCCTCTGCTTCAGCACCATGGGCGCAGGCCTGCCGGGCCCCCGCGATCACATCGACGCGATGCGACGCTACAAAGAGGCCATCGCTTAGGCCCGCTGCGCTATGATCGATACTTGGTGGGAAGATATGGGTAAAGAAGGCGACTAATGGGAAAAGAACAGCTGGAAGCATTGGCCCGCATCATCGAAGAACAGCTGAAGGACGGACCTGATAGCGCCGTCATCGGCACTTGGACAATCCGTTACGACGGCGCCCGTGGAGTGCTTTACTTCGAGAAGTGCGAGGACGGCTTCTACTGTGAGGAGCGCCCCGCGGTGATCGACCTCAAGGGTAACGTTGTTGACCGCGGTGGCCCCATCCTGGTCGAGGAGAACTAGACGAGACGATGAACCGTGCAGAGGTCGCCGGCGCGCTGAAACGCCTCGCGGGGACGTCGCGGGCGCTAATTTACGACGTCAGCGAACCGGACGCGCCAAGCCGCGAGCAGCCTCAGACACCATTCGTCTGCGGCTCCGAGGCATGGTGGGCCTTCGTCGACCGGCGTCGCGCGCTGGACGACGGCCAGGACCTGACGCTCCTGGTCTCGATGCGGGGGCTGACCCTGGACGAGCGGCTGCTGGTGGTCAACTGGGGCACCGCATTTGCCAACGCCTTCCTGGTCATCGAGCCATCAGACCCGTGGCTGGACCTGACAACCCAAGACGGCATCGACGAATTCGCCGCATCGTCCGGGGCGAAGGATGCCGACGCGCTGGTCCGCAACGCCTACGCCGAATGGATCTACTGGATACGGGACGAACAGAGCGTGCTCGAAAGCCGCCGGGCGACCCTGTCCCTCGATCAGGAGTCAACCCTCTTCGACACGCTGTGGGAGCGCCTGCCTCAGACGTTTCCCGCGGCAGCTTTTCTCTCGAGCCTGACGCTGCTGCAGCTCAAAGAAGCCGAGCTCTTCATCGGCGGTCGAGAAGTAGCACGAGCGATCATCCCGTTCTTGACGCGCCTCGGCCTGCCAATCGTGTGGGACCCACGGCACGTCATCACCGGCGTACGTCAGCTGGTCGACGCTGGCTTGGCGTGGGTGCAGGACCCGCAGGACAACTGGCGTCTCTACCGCGGCCCCTCAGAGCCGATCCCCGCCGAGATCAGCGACGAGCGCGTCGCCCTGATGCTGCGCTAATCACTTACCCCCATGACCACCGCACGAGCTGTCCAACGGGGTCATCACTCGCAGGCGTGA
>DASTLN010000074.1:0-3296 GCA_035714925.1 Dehalococcoidia bacterium
GTCGCCTGCCACGCCCCATCCGTTTTCGCGGTTCGCCAGCCCTGCCAGCGTGTAAGTCACCGTGTCGAGGTCAGGCGAGATGTGCAGCCCGAGATGCTCGAAGTCGTCGCCCGTGTTGACGACGATGCTGAGGTCAGCAGGCTCGAGCGTCCGATAGAAGCCCAACGCGAGACGCGCGCCGCCAACGCCGCCCGCCAGCACGACGACCTTCACCGCTTGCTGAGCACCACATCCGACAGCGCCCGGCGGACCGCGGGTTTACCTTTGCTCGCCGGATAGCCCAGCGTAAGCAGCGCCTGGGCCTGCCACCGGACCGGCGCGCCTACGGCCTCGACCACGGCGTCGGAGCAGAACAACGGCGCGCACATCCAGCACGCGCCGAGACCCGCCGCGTGCGCCGCGACGAGGATGTTGTTCACCGCCATCGCCACACCTTGCACCGCCATGAGTTGCTCCGCTGACTGGCGCGCCGGGTCCGGGTAGGTATCCATGTCCTCCATCGTCAGGAACACCACGATGACCAGCGGCGCGCCCGTGATGCGTGAGTGCGACCGCGAAACGTCGCCCTCGACGTCTGCGACGTTATCGCCGTCAGCCAGGCGCGCCTGCCGCAGCCGCTCGCCCATGCGGCGGGCCAGCGTTTCGCGCTCTTCCGCGCCGGTCAACACGGCGAAGCGCCAGGGCTGGCGATTGTGCGCCGATGGTGCCCACGTCCCGGCCTCCAGCAGCGCATCGATCGTCGCCGGCTCAACGCCACGCGCCTCGTACCGCCGGATCGACCGCCGTCCCTTGATCAGGTCTTCGAAGAACCTCTGCGCATCGTTCATCGCAGCGTCATTGTGTGTGGCAGTCAAGGCCAGTGCAAACGAGAGGCCCTTGTAACCTCCCGTTCATTCAAGGACGATGCGCTGACTGACATGAACGCCGTGCAGGTCACCATCACCGTCCTTTTCCTCCTGCTTCTCGGCGGCGCCGCCATCGCCGTCTTCGCCTTCGGCGATGACCCCACGTCACCGTCGATTCAAGCGCCGCCTGCGATTCTCGCCACGACCTCGGCTTCCCCTCAGGCGTCACCAACCGTCGAGCCGGCGGCCACCACGCCGGCCGAGGCCACCATTCCTCCTCCCGACCGCACCAGCTGCGACGAGATCCGTGGTACCCCCTACCGCAGCAATGCGGAGCGCCAGTTCTTCCTCGAAAGCTGCGTTGTCCAGCCGACAGCAACGTCACAGCAGCCCTCGGTAGACCTGCCCGGCTCCACCATCGAATCCTCGGGAGACTGCGTAACCAGCATCGAGATCGTGACCTCGCGAAGCGACGAGACCTACAACGTCACGGGGACCGACCTGGACGCGATCGCCGCCTCGCTCGAGGCCAGCGCGCCGCAGATCGACGGCTCGTCTGCTTTTGGCCTGACGGAGTACTCCTACGGACTCGACGGCTCGTTTTGCTTGAACGATAGCAACACCTGCAGCTTCGGAGAGATAACGATAGCCGCGGAGGTAATCGTCACGCTGCCTAACCTCACCACCGTCGGCCAGCTTGGCCCGGAAGTAGCTCAGGTCTGGTCGAGCTACGCCGACCAGGTTTCCATCCACGAGGGTCGGCACGTCCGCATTCTGGAGGAAGGCCTCGAGGACATCCGTCGTCAGTTGCTACTCATCGGCGAGAAGCCGGACTGCGATGCGCTGAATCACGAAATCGACAAAGTATGGGCGCTCGGCAACGGTCAGATGGAGCAACGCCAGAGGGCCTTCCACATCGCCGACGCGACCGGAAGCGGTGGGCTCGTCGTCCAGTAGGCTAGGTCTCCGGCCGGTACCGCGCCACCAGGGCGTAGAAATCGCCGCCGCGATTGACCGGCCATGCGCCCCCAAGAGCGTCATCCAGGCGCGTCAGCATCCGGACGACGCTGGGGTGCCGCCGCACGAAGCCGCCAAAGTAGGACGGCGGCGCGAAGAAGCAAAATGAGCGCAACGCCTCGACACGGAACGCCGGCCCCAGTACCTGCGTGAGCTTGCCGGGTGAGTGGTACCAGGTCCGCACCTGCTCGCCGCCCACATTAGCCAGCGTCCCGCCCTTTGAGAATCGCCGCTTTGCCGTCGAAACGTGGCCGCGCAGCGCCTGCGCCATCTCCCAGGGACATACGGGCGGCATCACCACCCAGACGATGCTCCCGCCCGGCTTCAGGACGTCCGGCAGGCCGCCGGCCACGGCCGCAAGGTCGTCCGTACAGTTGAGGCCGCCGAGATTGGAAAACACGAGGTCGTAAGGCCCGCCTTGCGCCTCTGAGAGCCGGTCGAACGACAACGCCTCGTAGGTCAGCCGCCCGCCAACGTCAGGAGCCGCCGCCTTGTCCGCAAGCGCCGCCAACATGCCCGGCGCCGTGTCCGTGGCATGCACCCGAAGGCCCTTCGACGCGAAGTAGGCCGCATCGAGCCCCGAGCCCGCGTTGATTTCGAGGATCGACGCCCCCGGCGAAACTTGCCCTTCCACCAGTCGCCGGATGCGCTGCCTCATCCAGATCACGATGGGATGGCGCTCTGCCAGCGAGTCATACTCCGCGGCCATGGCCGAGAACCCGCGCTGTTCGCCTAGCACCGTCATCGCATCGACTCCACGGCTTCGTCCTGCGGCGATGGCGTGCCGGCCTCGGCGCGCGACAAGAGCGTCGGCAGCGCGTCGGGGTCAGGCTTGGCCCGGCGACGCGCTATCTCGAGCCGTAATTGAAGCAACGGCAACATCACCGCATCCCGAACCAGCGAGGCGGCGCGCCGTGGCCTACCCTTCAGCACCAGCAACCCGAAGGTCGCCATGAGCCCTCGCCCACCCCGCGCCTTGCGCAACCGGAACTCGGCATGCAACCGCGCATGCAGGACGTGGTAGAACGACGTCGGGTACGGCCCGTCGTAGAGCATCGCCAGGTCCGCGGAGTCAACCCAGTTACTGCGACCCCGGATGCGGTCTCGCACGCGCTCGAAAAACGGCGTGCCGGGCAGCGGGTAAGAAACAGACACGCCGACGTCGTCCGGTTCGCAGTCGCGCACGAGCTGCAGCGTGCGCTGGATGTCGTCCCACGTCTCGCCCGGGTAGCCGAACTGCAAGAAAAAGCCCACCTCGATCCCGGCGTCCTGAAGCCGTCGCGTCGCTTCACGCACCTGCTCGACTGTCGTCCCCTTCTCCATCGCGTCGAGCACCGCCTGCGACCCCGACTCCGCGCCCAGCCAGACCGTTTCGCAACCAGCTCGTCGCAGCGCTTCGATCTCGCCCGGGCGCAGCAACAGGTCGGCGCGGCT
>DASTLN010000075.1:0-21101 GCA_035714925.1 Dehalococcoidia bacterium
TCCCCTTCCACTCCGCGAAGGGCAGGGCTTGCGAGGAGAGGGGCTGAGGACGATGGCTCGTTGGTTGATGGCGTCGGGGCGGTTGTTGATGGTGCGAGATTGCCGCGTCGGCTTGGCGCCTCCTCGCAATGACGGGGTTGACGTAACGAGGTGGTTGGGATGACGCCGAGGCTGGGAGCCCTTGGCTGCGTGGTTCGAGGATGGGCGTTGAGCCTCTCCCTCGCTGCCGCGCGTCCCTCTCCTTGCGAGGAGAGGGACTGAGGAGGGTGGCTTGTTGGTTGACTGCGTTGGGGTGTTTGGTGAGGGCGTGAGATTGCCGCGTCGGCTTGACGCCTCGTCGCAATGACGGGTTGGCGGTGAGGGGTAGCTGGGGATGGGACAGAGGCTGGAAAGCCTCGGCTGCGTGGTCAGGGGACGGGGCGTTCTGGGCGCACGGCGGTGCGCCCCTACGGAGTCTTGTTACTCACCAGGGAGAGGGGATTCGGGCTTCGCGATGAGCGGGACAGGGATGAGGGCCAGATTCTTCGTTCCTCAGAATGACAAGGGCGCGCGCGAGTGCCGTTTGTTGCGGTGTTTGCGCTGGGATGAGATTGCCGTGCCGGCTGGCGCCTCCTCGCGAAGACGGGGGAGGTGGCGTAGACCGTGGGTGTGGGGTCGTTTATATTCGGGGGGACGTTCAGGACGGGGCGTATTCGCGGGAGGACAGCCGTGGTCAGGAACTACGTGGACGAGCGGGAGCATGGCGGGGCGATGCTCAAGCCGAACTCGAAGAGCCAACAAGAGGCGCATCAGCAGGCGGTCCACAACATCGCGGATCAGCTATTTCCCTTCCCGACGCCGGAGTATCCGCATTTCCGCACATTCGTGAATGAGCCGGAGACGGAGCAGAAGATCTTCACGAACTACGGCAACACGCTGGAGCCGGACATCGTCGTCCTGCAGTGGCCGGAGAAGCTGCCGGTGATGGTGGCGGAGGTGGTGACGCCGGACATGCTGAGCGACGAGGTGGCCGAAGCGGTGTGGTCGGTGGAGGCGCGGTTGGACGGCGTGAAGTTCTTCCTCTACGTGCCGGCGGGGCACGCATCGGAGGCGAAGGCGCTGCTGAAGAAGCACAAGCTGCAGAAGAGCGTCTCGTTGCGGACGTGGCGGAATATCACGGGACTCAAGACGGTGGACGTGGCGGCCGTCCGCTAGTCACTGCATGACGGCGTGAGGCCGCCGCGGTGATGACGGCGCCCAGAATTCGACACGAGACGGCCTCTGATAAGGAGGCCGTCTTTCGTGTCAACAGAGCGGCCTTCGGCCGGGACGAAGAAGCCGAGCTGGTGGACGCGCTGCGTGACGGCGGCAAGTACGTGCTGTCGCTGGTTGCCGAGATCGACGGTGAAATCGTGGGGCACGCGCTGTACACGCCGCTGCGCGTCGAGTCCGAGGCGGGAGCCGTCGTATTCGTAGCGCTGGGGCCGCTGGCGGTGGCGCCGGAGCATCAGCGGCAGGGAATCGGGGCGCGGTTGATGGAGGCGGCGCATGAGGAACTGCGCGCGATGGGGGAGACGGCGGTGTTCCTGCTGGGGCACGTGAGCTATTATCCGCGGTTCGGGTTTCGACCGGCGCGGGAGTTTGACGTGCATTACGAGGACGACCGGGACTCTTTCATGGCGCTGGAGCTGGTGGCGGGGGCGCTGTCTGGGGTGTCGGGACGAGCGGCGTTTGCGGAGGAGTTTTCGCGGTTCGAGTGAGGGACTGAGGCGGGTGGACTTCGTTGGGGAGTCGGACTTCGCGTCCGGCGCCGTTCTATCGGGCGGGCTAGCGCGCTTCTCCTTAGCTTTGAGGGGAGACGTCTCTGGGCGACTCTGCGACCCTCGGACCTCCCCTGCAGGGGCTGCGCCCCTACTGACCCTGACGGTGGTTGGTGGTAGCTGTGACGTGGTGTGGCTGATGGACTCTGCAGGTTGAAACCTGCAACTTCGACGTTGAGGCGTTGTCTTTGAGGTGACGCCGAGGTGAGGAGACCTCGGCTGCGTTTGTGGAGAGACGGGGCGTTGAACCTCACCCTCGCTGCCCCTTCCGCTTCGCGAAAGGCAGGCGCGCGGGGGAGGGGTGTGGAGGACGGGCGGGTTGAGGCTGGTGGAGTCAGATTCTTCGTCCCTCAGAATGACAGTTGGGACGTCGATGGACTTCGTTGGAGCGTCTGGTGAGAGGTGTGAGATTGCCGCGTCGCTCCTGGCGTCGCTCCTCGCAATGACGGGTGAGCGGATGAGGCGCTTGCCTTTGGGGTGACACCGAGGTGAGGAGACCTCGGCTGCGTTTGTTGTAGAGACGGGGCGTTGAACCTCACCCTCGTGCCCCTTCCGCTCCGCGAAGGGCAGGCGCGCGGGGGAGGGGGTGTGAGGACGGGCGGGTTGAGGCTGGTGCAGCCAGATTCTTCGTCCCTCAGAATGACAGTTGGGACGCTGGCGGACTTCGTTGGAGCGTCTGGTGAGAGGTGTGAGATTGCCGCGTCGCTCCTCGCAATGACGGGATCGATGACGAGCGGCGGTTGGTGAACTGCGTTGGGGCGTTGGGTGAGGGTGTGAGATTGCCGCGTTGGCTGGCGCCTCCTCGCAATGACGGCGGTGTGCGAGGTGGGTGGAGTGCTGGTGTGGGCGTCGAGCGTTGCGCGGGCCGAGGCGGGCTGGCGATGGCTAGGGGAGGCTGGCGGTGATGCGGGTGTATTCCTCCTCGGTGAAGGCGCGGAGGGTCTCGGTGGTGATGTTGCCGGAGGAGGCGATGGCGAGGAGGGCTCGGGCGAAGGTCTCGTCGTCAGGGGCTTCGACCTGGGTTACGAAGTCGTAGTGGCCGAGGGTGAGGCTGAATTCGGTCATTTTGCAGCCGGCGGCGTCGAAGGCTTTGCGGGCAGCGGCGGTGCGCCCGGGTCCGTCTTTGATGCGGGAGATGCCCTGGGTGGTGTACTTGCCGAGGATGATGTACTTGGCCATGCGTCGCCCTCCTATCGATTCGGCCTGTCGAGGGGTGCAATTTTACAGCGCGCGCTGATGCGGCATGGCCCTAAGGCCACGCTGGAGAATCGTCCCTCGGCGGGATGCCGGTCCCGCTACGGGAGCTTGTCGACGATGCCGCGGAACTCGGCTTCTGAGAAGGCGCGCAGGGTTTCAGTGGCGATGGTGCCGCCCGAGGCGATGGCCAGCATGAGGGTGGCGTACGCCTCTTCCGTAGGGGCCTCTGCCTCGACCACGAAGTCGTACTGGCCCAAGGTGAGGCGGAAGTCGCCCATCTTGCCGCCTGCCGCCTCGATGGCCTTGCGCGCCGCATCGACGCGGGCAGGACTCTGCTTGATGCTCTGTATGCCTTGCGTGGTGTACTTGCCGAGGATGATGTAGCTGGGCATTTGCTCCTCCTGAGGGGCTAACGCGGCGAGGTTACTGACGCTCCGGGTCTGTCGTGGGGTTGGTCCATTTGAGGCCGAGAGAAAGCGTGCTGCGCTTCTCGACGACGTTGGTTTCTGAGTTGCGCGCGGCGCCGACGATCTTGCCGTCGTTGAGGACGATGAGGCCGATGATCCAGGCTTCGTCACGGATGATCTCCTGGTTGCGGTAGAGGCCGCCGTTGTTGCGGCTAACCTTCTCGACGGTGAAGTCGTGGGTGGAGCCGTCGGCGAGCGTAAGGGTGCCGGCGTAGCCGTCGCCGGCGGGCGTGGCTGCGACGCTGTCGCCGGCCTCGTTGGTGAGGCTGAGGGGCGCGCCTTCGGCGGGAGCGGAGCCGCGCAGGGTGGCGTGGATCGACGTGGTGTCGGTGGCGAAGAAGAGGGCGGTGGCGCCGTCGCTGAGCAGGGCGGCGTAGAGGGTGGCGTCGATGCCGGGTGTGACGTAGCTGCCGCTGCTGCCGCCGGAGCTACCGCCGCCATCGTCATCTCCGCCGCATGCGATGAGGGCGAACGAGAGCAGGGTGACGATGAGGGCGAGGCCGAGGTGTCGCTGGGGATGCATTGGGGACCTCCGTTACGGCGATTGGTGGGGTCTTGTGGCGGTATGTTAGCGAAGGTGGTCAAGGGGTGGGTAGTTTCGGGGAGAAGACTGCTGTTTGGTGGACTGCGTTGGGGCTTCGTACTTCGCGTCCCTTCCACTTCGCGAAGGGCGGGCCTGCGCCCTTCCTATCGGGCGGGCTTGTCTGTTGTTGGGATTGACGCCGAGGCTGGAAAGCCTCGGCTACGTGGTGGGGATGGGGCCGTCCCGGGCGAATGGGGCCTCGTACGGCACCGGTAGGCCTCGATGGGGCGTTTGGTGAGGGTGTGAGATTGCCGTGTCGCTCCTGGCGTCGCTCCTCGCAATGACGGGGAACGGGACACAGGTGTCGGGAGGCCGAGGTGAGGACACCTCGGCTACGTTTGCCGAGGGGGGCAAGCCTCTCCCTCGCTACCCCTTCCGCTTCGCGAAGGGCAGGCGCGCGTCCCTCTCCCCTTCCGCTCCGCGAAGGGCAGGCTTGCGAGGAGAAGGACTGAGGACGGCGCAGGGTTTGGTGGATTGCGTTGGGGCGTTTGGTGATGATGTGAGATTGCCGCGTCACTCCTGGCGTCGCTCCTCGCAATGACGGCGAGGGGGCGGCAAATGACGCCGAGGTGAGGACACCTCGGCTACGTTTGTAAAGACGGGGCGTTGAACCTCAGCCCCGCTGCCCCTTCCGCTTCGCGAAGGGCAGGCGGCGCCTCTTTCCCCCTTCCGCTCCGCGAAGGGTGGGCCTGCGGGGGAGGGGCTGTGGAGGACGGGCGGGTTGAGGCTGGTGGAGCCAGATTCTTCGTCCCTCAGAATGACAGGTGGGACGTTGGTGGACTTCGTTGGAGCGTTTGTAAGGGGTGTGAGATTGCCGCGGCGCTCCTGGCGTTGCTCCTGGCAATGAGGGGACGGGTCAGGGGTTGCGGGGGAGAAGGCGGTCCTTGTTCATGATGGGGGCGAGGACGCGGGGTACGAGCACGGAGCCGTCTGCCTGCTGGTAGTTGTCCATGATGGCGATGAGCATGCGGCCCATGGCGCAGCCGGTGTCGTTGACGGTGTGGCAGTGCCGGGTGGCGCCGTCTGTGGTTTTGTAGCGGATGTTGAGGCGCCGGGCCTGGTAGTCGGTGGTGTTGGTGTCGGTACCGACTTCCATGTATTCGCGGGAGCCGGAGAGCCAGACCTCGACGTCGCGCTGGCGGTAGGTGGCGAGGTAGCCGGCGTCGCCGGTGCATTTGTCGACGATGCGGTAGGGCAGCTCGAGCTGTTGCATGAGCCATTCGTTGATTTCGCGGAACTCGGCGTAGATGGCGGCGGACTGGTCCGGCGTGCAGACGGCGTTCATCTCGATCTTGTCGAACTGGTGGACGCGCTTGATGCCCTTGACGTCCTTGCCCCAGGAGCCGGCCTCGGAGCGGAAGCAGGTGGTCACGGCGAAGACTTTGACGGGCAGCTCGGCCTCGTCGAGGGTGCGGTCCATGAAGTAGCTGAAGTTGGCGGGCTCCGAGGAGCCGATGAGGAAGAGCGGCAGCGGCTCCTCGACGTTGTCGGTCTTGATCTCGTAGACCTGGTCGCGGCCCTCGGGGAAGTGCGAGGTGCCGTAGAGGGAGCGCTCGCGGACGAGGAGGGGCGGGACGATGGGCTGGAAGCCCCGCCGCAGGAGCTCGTCTTCGAGCAGGCGGTTGAGGGCGATCTGCATGATGGCGACGTCGCCGAGGATGTAGGCGAAGCGGGAGCCGGAGACCTTGCCGCCCTGCAACGTGTCGACGCCGAGGGCCTCGCCCAGTTCGGCGTAGTGCATCGGCTTGAACTCGTCGCCGCCGGCGTGAATCGGCGACTGGGGCATGTGGCGGGCCGAGGTATTGCCGCGGCCGAGCTTGTCCGCCGGCAGATAGCCGGTGTCGGGTATCCAGGCGCACTCTTCGACGTTGTCCGCCTCGCCGGCGCCTTCGGGCATTTGGGGGTCGATGAGGTTGGGGAACCAGTCCATGATGGCGGCCCATTCGGCGTTGATCGTTGCGGTCTCCTCGTCGAGGACGCGGGACTTCTCGCGAATCTCCTGGCCTCGTGCGCGGGCGGCGTCCGGGTCGGACTTGCCGAGGGCGGCGACCTGCTTCTTTTCGGCGTTGAGGGCGTCGGTCTCCTGTTGCAGGGCGCGGCGGCGTTCGTCGAGGGCGAGCCAGCGGTCGACGTCGGCCTTGGCGGGGTCGACCTTGCGGAGGCGGATGATTTGCTTGAGGCGTTCGGGGTCCTGGCGGACGAGGCGGGGGTCAATCACGACGTTCGCACCGGGATGGTGGTTGCGAGGCGGATGGCTTCGAGGCCGAGGGTTATGACGTCCTGGGCGAAGGGCATGACTTTGGCGTCGTGCGTCGCGGCGCCTGCCAGCAGGTCTTCGGCGGAGAACCAGACGAGGGGGCTCTCGGCATCGTAGGAGCGGCCGGGGTAGCCATCGAGCAGACGCAGGAAGTAGACGAAGTCGATGTGCTCGTGGCCGGGTTCGATGACGCAGTTCTGGACTGTGAACGGGGGTTCGATCTGTCTGGGGCCGCCGGCGAAGCTCATAGGCGGTGCGAGCCGCATGACTTCGGCGCCGACGGCGAACTCCTCGGTGACTTCGCGCAGGACGGCCTGGACGGGGTCCTCGTTGGGTTCGACGTGGCCGCCGGCGGGGAGCCACATGTCGAGCTTGCGGTGCCAGTGCAGGGCGGTGCGGCCTTCGTGGACGACGAAGCCGGAGACGGTGAAGTGACGGTCCATGGGTCGATTCTAGGGGGCGGGTGGGGCGGAGTCGAGGCGGGTGAGCGGCTCAATGGAGCCCGCTAACCCTGCGGGGTTGGCGAAAGGCGGGGCGTCGGTGAGAGGACGGTCTCTGCAGGTTGAAAACCTGGCGGTTTAGCTGAAGGGGCGTGAACCTCACCCTCGCTGCCCCTTCCACGCGAAGGGCAGGCGCGCGTCCCTCTCCCCTTCCACTCCGCGAAGGGCAGGCTTGCGAGGAGAGGGACTGAGGACGATGGGGTGCGTTGGGGCCTCCTCGCAAGGACGGAGGAGGGCGGCGCGGGAGTGGTCAGGAGGGGGCGTCCAGGAGGGCGAGGGGGAAGTCGAGGAGGGAGTCGAGGACGAGGTGGGCGTTGGGGAGGGGCGGGAAGGCGGTTGATGCGGCGCGTACCTGCACGGCGAGCATGCCGGCGGCGACGGCCGAAGCGAGACCGTTGGGGGTGTCTTCAATCGCGATGCAGCGTGCCGGGTCGGCCTTGAGGAGGCGCGCGGCGTGGAGGTAGATATCCGGGGCAGGCTTGCCGTTGGCGACCATGCGGCGCGAGACGAGAGCGTCGAAGGCATCGAGAAGCTCGATGCCGCCGAGGAGGGCTTCGATCCAGTCGGGCAGGGATGAGGAGGCGACCGCGATGGGGATGTTGCGCTGCCTGAGGGCGTCGATGAGGCCCCGGACGCCGGGGAGGGTTTCGTGGACCTGAGCGAGGCGGACCAGCAGCTCGTCGTTGTAGGCGCTAACGAGGTGCTCCGTCGGGCCTTGGAGGTTGAGGGATGCGGCGAGGTAGCGCCAGCAGTCTTCGATGCCGAGGCCCATGACGTGGCGCTGCTGCTCTTCGGTGAGGGTGTGGCCGAGGGGTTGGAGTACGGAGAGCATGGCGGCGTGGTAGACGGGTTCGGAGTCGGCGAGGACGCCGTCCATGTCGAAGATGAGGGCGTGGTAGGGGGTTGTCATGAGTTAGAAGGGGCGTCGAAGGCTGCGCGTCCGGCGCCCCGCTTTCGCTTGGGCTTGTGCGCTTCGCCTTCTTTCTAGTTTCAACCTGAGGGGAGACCCCTCAGACTCCCCCCGCAGGGACTGCGTCCCTACTGACCCTGCTGACGTGGTTTGGAGGCTGCGGAGGTTTGCGGACTGCGTTGGAGCGCCGGACTGTGCGTCCCTTCCACTTCGCGAAGGGCGGGCTTGTGCGCTTCGTGCTTTCAACAAGACTTATTCCTGAGGGGAGACGCCTCAGACTCCCCGCGCATGGGCCCTTCGGCTGGGCTCAGGATGCACTGCGCCCCTACTGACCCTGCCTGCGTTCGTTGGTGAAAGGCGGTGCTGGTGGTGGTGGTGGGTATGGACCCTGCAGGTTGAAACCTGCAGCTTCGGTGGATGCCAACGCCGTTTTGGTGGGAGGACGCCGAGGCTGGAAAGCCTCGGCCGCGTAGAAGGATGGTGCGTCCGAGGCGGACGGGTGTGTGTGAGTGGGTTAAGGCGGGGGTGTTGGTGGCGGTGGAGCCAGATCCTTCGCGCGGCTCAGGATGACAGAGACGGCGTTCGCGACGACAGAGGCTCCGTTCCGGATGGCAGGGGCTACGTCCTGGATGACGGTGGGGCACGGTTACTGCTTTTCGCGGAGGGTGGGGAAGAGGATGACCTCGCGGATGTTGTGGCGGCCGGTGAGGAGCATGACGAGGCGGTCTATGCCGAGGCCGAGGCCGCCGGTGGGGGGCATGCCGTGCTCGAGGGCGGTGAGGTAGTCCTCGTCCACGGATTCGGTTTCTTCGTCGCCGGCGGCGCGGAGGCGAGACTGCTCGATGAAGCGCTGGCGCTGCTCCAGGGGGTCGTTGAGCTCTGAGTAGGCGTTGGCGACTTCGAAGCCGGTTATGAAGGCCTCGAAGCGCTCGACATAGTCTTCGTTACCGGGCTTTTGCTTGGCGAGGGGGGAGAGCTCGACGGGGTAGTCGACGAGGAAGGTGGGCTGGACGAGCCTGGGTTCGACGTATTCGGACTGGACCTGGTCGATGAGTTTGCCCCAGCCGGCGCCGGCTTCGGGTTCGAGCTTCATTTCGATCATGCGGGTCTTGAGAGACTCGAGGTCGCGATACTCCTCAGGGTCGAGGTCGGCGTATTCGATGAGGGCATCGCGGAGGGGAAGACGTCGCCATGGCGGCGCGAGCTCAACCTGCTCATCGGCGAACTCGATGCGGGTGGTACCGAGGCACTCTTGCGCGACGGTCGAGACCATGTCTTCGAGCATTCGCATGACCTCCTCGTAGCCGGCGTAGGCCTCGTAGCTTTCGAGCATGGTGTACTCGGGGCTGTGCTTCCAGGAGAGGCCTTCGTTGCGGAAAATGCGGCCGATTTCGTAGACCTTGTCGAAGCCGCCGACGATGAGGCGCTTGAGGTGAAGCTCGGTGGCGATACGGAGGTAGAGGTCGCGGTCGAGGACGTTGTGGTGGGTCTTGAACGGACGGGCCGCGGCGCCGCCGGGCTGATCGGTGAGTATGGGGGTCTCGACCTCGATGAAACCGCGGTCATCCAGGAAGCGCCGGATGAGGGAGACGACCTTGCTGCGCAGCCGGAAGAGGTCGCGAGTTTCCTCATTGGCGATGAGGTCGCGGTAGCGCTGGCGGTAGCGCTGTTCCGTGTCGGTGAGGCCGTGGAACTTCTCCGGCGGCGTCTGGAGGGACTTGGCGAGCACGGTGAGCGATTCGGCCTGGACGCTGATTTCGCCGGTTCGAGTGCGGATCAGGGGGCCGGAGGCGCCGAGGATGTCTCCGAGGTCGAGGTCGTCCTTCAGGGTTTCGAAGTCGGTGGGGCTGAGGTTATCGGCGCGGGCGAAGACCTGGATGCGTCCTGCGCCGTCCTGCAGATCGAGGAAGGCTGCCTTGCCTATACGGCGGAGCGCGGTGAGGCGGCCGGCGACGGTGACGGTGGGCGCGTCTGCGCCGGCGGCTTCGGAGGCCTCGAAGGCCGCGATGGCGGCGGTGGAGGCGTGGGAGCGGTCGAAGTTGGTGGGGTAGGGGTCGATGCCGCGTTCGCGGAGGCGGTTGAGCTTGGCGAGGCGTTCGCGGTAGAGCTCTTCTTCTCGGGGGGAGGTGGTCATATTGGGGTTAAGGATACAGAGGACGTGGGACATAGGACATAGGCATAGGACATAGGACATAGGAGGGGGACTGCGTTGGGTGTGTTTGGTGGTGGCGTGGGGTTGCTGCCGCCGCCTGGCGCCTCCTCGCGGCGCCGTGGCGGTTGACGGGCGTTGCGACCTCATCCCCGCTGCCGCGCGCCCCTCTCCCTGCGGGGAGAGGGGCTGTGTGAGGCGAGGCGGTTGGAGGACTGCGTTGGAGCGTTGGACTGTGCGTCCTTCCACTTCGCGAAGGGCGGGCCTGCGCCCTTCCTATCGGGCGGGCAGACGCTGCAGGGCAGCTTTGGGAATGCCAGCGCCTTTTGGGTGGGATGGCGCCGAGGCTGGAAAGCCTCGGCTACGTTTGAGGGATGACGGGGCATGGAACCTCACCCCGCTGCCCTCGAAGAGCAGGCCTGCTGGGAGCGGGACTGTGAAGCACGGGTGGGTTGAGGCTGGTGGGGCCAGATTCTTCGTCCCTCAGAATGACAGTCCGGACGTTGTCGGACTTTGTTGGGGCGTTGGTGAGGGCGTGGGATTGCTGCGTTGGCTGGCGCATCCTCGCGATGACGGGGTGGGAGGGTAGACGAGGCGTTGGTGGTGGATGGCGGGGCGTTGCGACCTCACCCCCGCTACCGCGCGCCCCTCTCCCTGCGGGGAGAGGGGCTGTGTGAGACGAGGCGGTTGGTGGACTGCGTTGGAGCGTCGGACTGTGCGTCCCTTCCACTTCGCGAAGGGCGGGCCTGCGCCCTTCCTATCGGGCGGGCAGACGCTGCAGGTTGAAACCTGCAGCTTTGGGGGATGCCAGCGCCTTTTTGGGCGGGATGGCGCCGAGGCTGGAAAGCTTCGGCTACGTTTGTAGAGGGTTGGGGCGGGGAACCTCACCTCGCTGCCCTCGAAGAGCAGGCTTGCTGGGGGCGGGACTGTGAAGCACGGGTGGGTTGAGACTGGCGGGGCGAGATTCTTCGTCCCTCAGAATGACAGCTGGGACGTTGTCGGACTTCGTTGGGGCGTTGGTGAGGGCGTGGGATTGCTGCGTCGGCTGGCGCCGCCTCGCAATGACGGCGTGGGAGGGTTGACCAGGCGTTGGTGGTGGATGGCGGGGCGTTGAACCTCGCCCCGCTACCCCTTCCGCTTCGTGAAGCACGGGTGGGTTGAGACTGGTGGGGCCAGATTCTTCGCCCCTCAGAATGACAGTCTGGACGTTGTCGGACTTCGTTGGGGCGTTGGTGAGGGCGGGGGATTGCGGTGTTGGCTGGCGCCTCCTCGCGATGACGGCGTGGGAGGGTAGACGAGGCGTTGGTGGTGGATGGCGGGGCGTTGAATCTCACCCCGCTACCCCTTCCGCTTCGTGAAGCACGGGTGGGTTGAGGCTGGTGGGGCCAGATTCTTCGTCCCTCAGAATGACAGTCCGGACGTTGTCGGACTTCGTTGGGGCGTTGGTGAGAGCGTCAGTTTGCTGCGTCGGATGGCGCCTCCACGCAATGAGGAGGGGGTGAGGCGGGCGCCTGTGCGGAGGGTTGTGGCTAGCTGATACGGGTGACGGTGAGGCGGAAGATGCCTTTGGGGACGCTGATCTGGACCTCGTCGCCGACGCGCTTGCCGAGGAGGGCGCGGCCGACGGGGGATTCGTTGCTGATGAGGCCTTTGGTGGGCTGCGCTTCGGCGGCGCCGACGATGGTGTATTCGACCTTCTTGCCGTCCTCGCCGTTGGCGGTGACTTTGGAACCGACCTGGACCTGCGAGGCGTGGTGGGCGGCCTCTTCGTCGATGACGCTGGCGTTCTGGAGGAGGTGCTCGATGGTCAGGATGCGGCCTTCGACGAAGGCCTGCTCGTTCTTCGCCTCTTCGTATTCGGCGTTGTTCTGGGCGCTGGAGAGGCCTTTGGCATCGTGGATGCGATCGGCGACCTCGTGGCGGCGCACGTTGCGCAGGTGTTCCAGCTCTCCCTTGAGCCGGGCGATGCCGTCCTTGGTCATCGGGACAGCCTTTTCCGCCATTACCCACCCCCTGGAGCCAGTGCGGCGGCCTCTAGATAAAGAGAGACTGAGGAACGCCTGTCCCTCAGTCCGGCCGGTTAATAGACTCCATCGAGATCATATATGTGGCGATCTGGCCTGTAAAGCATCGTTCGGGAAGGCGGCGAGCTGCTCGTAGCGGGCGCCACCGGGGCCGAGATGGCTGCGTATGAGGTAGACGCGTTCTACGTGCCAGGCGGGCGCCTGAGGCGCCTCGAAGGTGGTCGCGAGGCCGGCGACGGCGCGGCGGGTTGTGTCGTCGAAGGTGTCGGGCAGGCGGGCGAGCGTGAGGTGGGCGCGGAAGGTGCGCGTTTCGCGGGGCCAGCCGGCGGCGGCGAGCCAGGTCTCGATGTGCTCGTAGAGGTCGATGAATGCGCGGCCTTCACTGGCGATGGTGGCGAGGATGACGCGCGGGACGCGGCGTTGCTCGAAGGCGCCGACGCGCGCGAGTGTCAGGTCGAAGCCGGGCGCGGCGGGGACGGCCTGGGCAAGGGCGCTGGTCAGCGCATCGAGGCGCTTGGCGGGGGTGTCGCCGAGGAACTTCAGGGTGAGGTGGATGCCTTCGGGTCGAACCCAGCGGGGCCGGATGTTAGGGCCGAGGCTCGCATCGATGGCGGTTTGCATGTCGCGCTGGAGGGCCTCGAGGGCGTGTTTCCAGGCGTCGGGGAGGTCGAGGGCGATGAAGAGGCGTAGCGGGGTGTCTGGGGTGGTCACGGTATCAGTTTAGCGGGGCGCGGGCTGAGAGCTCGGTGTGTCGGACTTCGCGTCCAGCGCCCTTCCTGTCGGGCGGGCTTGTTCGCTTCGTCCTTTCAACAAGACCTATTCCTGAGGGGAGACCCCTCAGACTCCCCCCGCAGGGACTGCGTCCCTACTAACCCTGCTGGGGTTGGCGAGAACGGGGCGTTGGTGGGAGGACGGACTCTGCAGGTTGAAACCTGCAGCTTGGTGGGAACGGAGTGCCGTTTATGGTGGGAGGACGCCGAGGCTGGAAAGCCTCGGCTACGTTTTTAGAGGGACGGGCGGGTTGAGGCAGGTGGAGTCAGATTCTTCGTCACTCAGAATGACAGTTTGGGACGTGCTGGACTTCGTTGGGGCGTTGGGTGACGGTGTGTGGTTTCCGCGTTGCGCCTGGCGTCGTTCCTCGCAATGACGGTGGGGTGGATGTGATGGACGGAACGTAGGGGCGGTTCGCGAACCGCCCCTACGGGGCTTGGTAACGAGACAGGCGTCTTTAACTGGCATCGCGCCGCGCCCGCTGTCCCCGGTGGGGACAGGGACATGCGGGTCAAGGGACATGCGGATCAGAGGCGGATCAGAGGTTGAGGAGGGTGGCGGCGTTGGCGCCGAGGATGAGGGCGATGGCCGCGGGATCGAGGTTGGAGTCTGCGATGCGTTGCCGGCTGCGGGACTGGGAGAGCAGGGGGTAGTCGGAGCCGAAGAGGACGGATTCGGGGCCGGTGAGCTCGGTGACGCGGGTGTAGATGGTGTCGTCGTAGAGCAGGGAGGTGGCGGCGGTGTCGACGTGGAGATTGGCCAAGGTGGCGGCGGCCCTGGGCATCGTGGCGTAGAAGGGGAGGCCTCCGGCCCAGTGGGCGCCGACGATTTTGACTTCGGGGTGGGCGGCGACGAAGGCGGCGAAGTCGGGCAGGTTGCCGCCTTGCTTGCCGGGGTAGGCGTGTCCGGCCGGCTCGGTGACGTGGAAAAGGAGGACGGTGTCGAGTTCGGCGGCGAGTGACGCGAGGTGGTCACCCGCAGGGCCCGTGAGGTGGAATCCGAGGTTGTCGGGGCGGAGCTCACCGAAGCCTCGGGAGCCGGCGGCGGCGCAGCGGCGGGCTTCGGCCTCGATGGCGGCGGGGCCGGCGGCGAGCGGGAGCGTGGGGAAGGCGAGGATGCGGCCGTTCGAGGCGGCAGCGGCTGCGAGCAGGTAGTCGGTGTGGAGGCGGCAGGTATCGGGGCCGGTCCAGGCGAAGCCGAGGGCGATTGAGGTGTCGATCTGCGCTTCGTCCATGGAGCGCAGGAGGTCTTCGGCGGTCGCGAGCTTTGCTTCGGGGGAGGCGTAGAGCTCGGCGAAGGTGGGGTCGGCGGCGAGGTAGGCATCGCGGTGTGAGGCGATTTCGGGCGGGAAGAGGTGGGTGTGGGCGTCGAGGATCATTGCGAGGGGAGTTTAACCTCACCCTCGCTGCCGCGCGTCCCTCTCCTCCATGAGGAGAGGGACTGAGGACGACGGGAGGATGGTGGACTGGGTTGGAGTGTTTGGTGAGGGTTGAGATTGCCGCGTCGCTCCCGGCGTCGCTCCTCGCAATGACGAGGGGATGTCGCGGGATATGCGAGGCGTTTGGTGGCGGATGGCGCCGCGGTGAGGTGCGGCTACTGGGTTGGTGAGAACGGGCGTTGGTGGGAGAGACGGACTCTGCAGGTTGAAACCTGCAGCTTGGTGGGAACGGAGCGCCGTTTATGGTGGGAGGAGGGCGAGGCTGGAAAGCCTCGGCTACGTTTGTAGAGGACGGGCGGGTTGAGGCTGGTGGAGCAGATTCTTCGTCCCTCAGAATGACAGTTGGGACGTTGGTGGACTTCGTTGGAGCGTTTGTTGAGGGGTGTGAGATTGCCGCGTCGCTCCTGGCGTCGCTCCTCGCAATGACGGGGTGGGGGGTGAGGCGTTTAGTGGCGGGTGACGCCGAGGCTGGAAAGCCTCGGCTACGTGGGGAGGAAGCCTCGGCTACGTGGGTGGTGAGCGGGGCGTAGGGGCGGTTCGCGAACCGCCCTTACGGGTGCCGTGTGGCGTGGCTTTAGAAGACGGCGATGGGGTTTACGGGGGAGCCGGTGGTGTTGTGGAGGGGGAGGGGGCCGATGGTGACCATGAATTCCCATCGGTTGCGCTGGCGGCAGGCTTCGGCGAGATCTTCGAGGTTGGCGTTGTCGAGGATCCAGAGGCCCATGGCGGTGATACCGACCTGGTGAATCGGTTGCGGGACCTTTTCGTACTGGGCGGGGCTGATGTCGTTGCCGGTGTCGGAGCCCATGACGGCGATGCCGCGTTCGTGGAAGAGCGGGAGGCAGGCGGCCTGACAGGCGGTTGAGCCCGCGGTGCGGGCCACGGGACCTTCGACGTTGCGGCGGTGCAGCTGGCCGGTGCGGATGAGCAGGATGTCGCCTTCTTCGACTTTGAAGCCGCAATGCTTCTCGGCGACGAGGATATCTTCGGGCGAGATGCCTTCGCCGCGCTCGACCCAGTCGATACCGCGAATCAGCGGCACGTCGACGAGGACGCCGCGGGTGATGAAGCCCTGCTTTGCGGCGGTGACGGCGCAGACCGTGGCGCCGAGGCTGGTGGAGACGAGGTGGGCGGGCTTGCCGTTGTAGGTCTTACCGTTCCAGAAGAAGTGGGCGAGGCTGTCGACGTGGGTGATGGCGACGCCGTGGAAAACCATGCCGATGTAGTCGATGGCGGCGGCGTTGGGGCGGCTGGATACCTTGTCGCCGCTGGCCCAGCCTTCACCGCTTTCGAGCATGTGGTGGACGGGCGGGCTGGGGACGTCGAGGGCGCCATCCCACATGATCTCGCGGGCGAGGGAGACGCTGACGCCTTCCTGGACGGTCGCGAGGGCGCGTTTGGTCTTCTCCGGGGTGATCAGGTTTGGGGTGCCAAGCTCGTCGTCGGGGCCCCAGCGGTTCCAGTTTGAGAGCTTGTCGAAGTAGGTGAGGACTTCGGCTTCGGTGGGGATGGGTGTGGGCATTTGGGGCCTCCGTTTGGGTGTGGGCGGGACGGGGGCATTATGGGGGATGGGGAGGAGGTGGACTACGTTGGGGCGTCGGGCTACGCGTCCTGCGCCGTCGCTATCGCTCTGGCTTGTTCGCTTCGCTTTCTTTAGCAACCAATCATACCGAGGGGACACCCCTCGGGCACCCCGCGCATGGGCTGCGCCCCCGCTACCCCTGCTGGGGTTGGCGAAGGTGGGGGAGTTGTTGAGGGGATGGGCCCTGCAGGTTGAAACCTGCAGCTTTCTGGGGATGCCAACGCCTTTTGGGTGGGATGACGCCGAGGCTGGAAAGCCTCGGCTACGTTTGTAGAGAGTCGGGCGATGAACCTCGGCCCCGCTAGCCCTTCCGCTTCGCGAAGGGCAGGCGCGCGTCCCTCGCCGCTTCCGCTTCGCAAAGGGGAGGCCTGCGGGGGGAGGGGCTGTGGAGGAACGAGGGGGTTGGTGGACTTCGTTGGGGCGTCGAAGGCTGCGTGGCGGGCGCCCTTCCTATCGGGCGGGCTACTCGCTTCGCCTTCTATCAACCTGATTCCTGAGGGGAAACGTCTCTGGGCGACTCCGCGACCCTCAGACTCCCCCCGCGGGGGGCCTGCGGCGGAGCTCAGGATGCACTGCGCCCCCGCGGCCCCTGCTGGGCTTGGCGAAAGGCGGGTGACCTCTCCCTCGCTGCCGCGCGTCCCTCTCCCTGCGGGGAGAGGGACTGTGGAGGACGGGCGGGTTGAGGCTGGTGGAGCCAGATTCTTCGTGCCTCAGAATGACAGTTGGGGCGTTGGTGGACTTCGTTGGAGCGTTTGGTGAGGGGTGTGAGATTGCCGCGTCGCTCCTGGCGTCGCTCCTCGCAATGACGAGGTGGGGGGGGGGGTGAGGCGTTTAGTGGCGGGTGACGCCGAGGCTGGAAAGCCTCGGCTACGTGGGGAGGAAGCCTCGGCTATGTGGGTGGTGAGCGAGGCGTGGGGGCGGTTCGCGAACTGCCCCTACACGGATGTCGCGGCCCGGGGCTGGAATTGTTGAGCGAGGCGGTCAACTTAAAGGATGATGGGTGCGGAGGTTGGCGTGCCGGAGTGGCTGGTGTGGCCGGGGTTGATCTTGCTGGGCGTCGGGGTGGGCGCTTACGGGACGCTGATCGGCGCGGGTGGCGGCTTCTTGCTGGTTCCAGCGCTGATTCTCTTGTACCCGGATTGGGAGCCGGACAGGCTGACGTCGGTGTCGCTGGCGGTCGTGTTCATGACGGCGACGTCGGCCAGCACAGCTTACGGGCGGCAGCGGCGGATCGATTTCAGGGCGGGGCTGCTGTTTGCGTGCGCGACGGTGCCGGGGGCGATGGTGAGCGCGCTGGCGGTTTCGAAGATACATAGCAGCGCCTTTGAGATAGCGTTTGCGATCCTTCTGCTGGTGGTCGCGGCGTGGCTGCTGCTGCCGCGACCGAATCGGATCCTGGTTACGCCGGCGCCGGCGCGGCACCTGCGGCGTCTACTGACCGACGCGCACGGCGACACCTATGCTTACTCGTTCGACCCGTACCTGGGCCTGGGCATCGGGCTGGTGGTGGGACTGGTGGCGACGCTGTTCGGCGTCGGTGGTGGCATCTTCTACGTGCCGGCGATGGTGCTGATCATGCGCTTTCCGTCGTATATCGCGGTGGCGACTTCGAGCTTTGTGTTGATGTTCACGGCGG
The DNA here is from genome assembly GCA_035714925.1 of Dehalococcoidia bacterium. Classification (GTDB taxonomy): domain Bacteria; phylum Chloroflexota; class Dehalococcoidia; order DSTF01; family WHTK01; genus WHTK01. The sequence continues at coordinate 17,314 of DASTLN010000075.1, forward strand.
GTTCGGCGGCGGGCGTACATGCGGCCTTGGGCAGCTACAGCGGGGTCGAAGGTGAGACGCTGGCGCTGGTCGCCGGGACGATCGGGGGCGGGCAGCTGGGGGCGTTAGTGTCGGCACGCCTGGTGGCGCGGCAAGGGCTCGTGCTACGGCTGCTGAGCAGCGCCCTGGTGGTGGTGAGCCTGCGGCAGCTGCTGGCAGCGCTACTGTAGCGAGGTAGCGACGGCGCGGATGGCGCGCTCCTGGAGCGCCGGGCCGACGGCCTGGACCTCGTAGTAGATGCCCCCACGCTCCCAGAAGTAGTGGTAGCTGGCGTCGCCGCTGGCGTCGTTGATCTCGATCAGCGCGGCCGGAACGTTGGGGAAGAGGTCGATGGTGCGGCGCGTGGCGCCGGTGGGGTCGGGAGGAACGGCGGGCGGGAACTGGGCCTGCCGGACAGCGATCTCGAAGACGCCCTCGAAGAAGAGTTCGACCTGCTGACGGCCCGGGTTGCCGGTGACGGAAGCGTCGTAGAGCCGCGTGCCACCAGGGATGACACAGGGGTAGAGGACTTCGAAGCCGGCTTCGCCGCGGACGCGTTCCAGTGCGGTTGCGCCGTCGGAGCCGGGAAGTGGCTGCGGGCAGGCAACGACGGGGTCGCCGGCGCTACATGTGGCCGCAAGATAGACGACGATCACGGCGCTGACGGCCGCGACGACGTATTTGGACCGCCGAGAAAGCTTAAACGCCCGCGTAGCTGTGTAACCCCGAGATCAGGAAGTTGACGGCGAAGTAGGTGAAGAGCACGGCGCCGTAGCCCGCGAGTAGCAGGTAGGCGGCGCGTCTGCCTTCCCAGCCGCGAAGTCCGCGCGCGTGGAGGTAGCCGGCGTAAACGAGCCAGGTGATGAAAGCGGAGGTCTCCTTGGGGTCCCAGCCCCAGTAGCGGCCCCATGCGTTGTTGGCCCAGTAGGCGCCGAGCGCGATGCCGAGCGTCAGCAGCGGGAAGCCGACGAGGACGGACCAGTAGGCGACCTCGCTGAGGGTTTCCGAGTCCGGGAGGCGGGAGAAGGGGTGGGAGGAGGCCTGCAGGAGATAGAGCAGGGAGGCGCCGAAGGAAATCGACAGGGCGCTGTAGGCCATGACCATCGTGGTGACGTGGATGCCGAGGATGCGGTTCGACTGGAGGGCTGGGACCAGGGGGCGAACGTCGGAGGGGAAGAAGGCGAGCGCGATGGCCATGAGGACGACGGCGCCGGGGAGCATGACAGTGGGGACGGCGCGTTCGTGGAAGGCGCGCTCGAAGATGGTGGTGAAGAAGACGATGCCCCAACCGAGGGCGACTGTGTACTCCCAGAGGTTGCCGAGGGGCGGACGTTCGACGGCGATGGCGCGGGCGACGATGGAGGTGGTGAGGCAGGCGAGCGCGACGTAGAGGAAGAAGCGGGCGAATCGGTTGGCGCCGCCGGGGAGGGTGATCGGTACGGGGATGGTGAAGGTGCCGGCGTTGGTGGCGGCGGGGCGATAGGCGGTCCAGTTGCCGACGACGGCGTAGAGGTAGGCGCCGGAGGCGACGGCGGTGAAGATGAAGCCGGAGAGGAAGGCGTAGTAGGAGAGGTCAGCCATTATTGAAAGCGGGGGTACCGCGGAACCCCACGGGAGGGTGCGGGCTCTTTGCGCGGGCAAACGCCTGCATAGGGATGGTTGAGGATGCGGCGCTGGAAGCCATTACGAACCGGCGGCTGCGCATCCTTCCGGCTGGCGCCGTCGTCTGCTCCGCCTTTCTAATTTGGGTTACTTGGGGGGGCACCCCCCAGGCCCCCCGCGCATGGGCTGCGCCCCTACGAACCCTGCTGAAGTGGGAGGGCCTTCGGTTCGTGTGGTTGCAGGCGGTGCGCCCTCTCACGTTGACCCTCTCCCTCGCAGGAGAGGCGATCACGTGGGTGGCGGGCGAGGCGTGTGGTACGTGTCGTGAGGATGGGGCGGGCTGCACGAATGGCGATGCATTCCTGAGCTCGAATCGGGACGAGGCGTAGCTGAGATGACGGACTCTGCAGGTTGAAACCTGCAGCTTCGAGGATGGGAAGTAGCAGATGAGCCGAGGCTGGAAAGCCTCGGCTACGTTGTTGAAGGGCGCGCGGAGCCGGTTAGTGGGCTTGTGTGGGTTCTGGGGCGCGTTCGGGGGCATCCGGTGCTCCTGGGGGCGTTGCTTCGGGTTGGGCGGCCCCGTTTTGTTTTTGAGCCTCTTCGGCTGCCTGGGCGCGCTGGGAGCTGCGCATGTGGACGCGCTTGAAGCTCTCGACGAGACCGCGGCCGCCTGGTCGCCTGCCGCGGGAGCGCATCTGCTTGATCAACTCGTCGCGGTCGTGCGATTGAACCTGGCTGCTGTGAGCAAGGATAGCGTCCGCCTTCTGTTCGATGAAGGGGCTGACGTCGACGAAGTAGTTGGGGTCGGGTGAGCCGACTAGCAGGATCTCGTTGACACGCCATTCGCCGAGGCCTTCCGCGGCGTGCTGCGGGAAGTAGAGGCGGTCGCGGGTGGCGGGGAAGAGCGCGTCGCGTACGGCGATACCGATCTTGCGGTGGTCCGGGTGGTTGAAGCTGGGGCGGAAGCCGTCCCAGGTGAGGACGACGTCGGGCTTGTAGGTGCGGTAGAGGCGGACAAGCTGCTCTCGGAGCTCGTGCGTGGGTTCGAGGAAGCCGTCGGGGTAGCCGAGGAAGAAGACCTGCTTGACGCCGAGGGCGCGGGCGGCGGCGCGCTGCTCCTCCTCGCGCGTTGCGGCGAGCTCCTGGGGGGTGAAGGCGGGGTCGTGCGTGCCTTTGTCGCCGCTGGTGGCGAGGACGTAGTAGACGGTCCACCCCTCGGCGCACCATTTGGCGATGGAGCCCGCGGAGCCGAAGTCGATGTCGTCGGGGTGGGCCATGATGGCCATGAGGGTCATGGGGCCGTCGTGGCCGAGGGGTGGGAGCTTCGAGACGTCGACGTCGTAGCCGCCGCCGAAGGTGCGGGCGGCGGAGCGAAAGAGGAGGTTGGTGAGGAATGACATGGTGCGCTCCGGTGAACTACGGGGTGTGATCTGAGTTTAGCGTAGGTTGGGGGTACAGACCTCTCCTTCGCTGCCCCTTCCGCTTCGCGAAGGGCAGGCGCGCGCCCCTCTCCTTGCGGGGAGGGGCTGTGGGCCGAGGTGCGTTGGTGAACTTCGTGGGGGCGTCGAAGGCTTCGCATCTTCGCCCGCCCTAACGGTTGGGCTTGTGCGCTTCGCCTTCTTTCTAGTTTCAACCTGAGGGGAGACGTCTCTGGGCGACTCTGCGACCCTCGGACTCCCCCCGCGGGGGCTGCGCCCCTACTAACCCTGCGTTTGGTCGTCACTGTGACGTGGCATGACTGACGAACCCTGCAGGTTGAAACCCGCAACTTCGATGATGCGGGCTTGGTGAAGGCTCACCCCGAGCCCCTCTCCTCCATGAGGCGAGATACTGTGGCTTACGGCTGGTGGGTGGACTGCGGTGGGGCGTCAAAGACTTCGCGCCCCCTCCGCTTCGCGGAGGGCAGGCCTGCCCTTTGGTATCGCTCCGGCTTGCGCGCTTCGCCTTCTTTCTAGTTTCAACCTGAGGTGAGGGGAGACGCCTCCGACTTCCCCCCCCCCCGACCCGGCTCAGGATGCACTGCGCCCCCGCCTGCGGGAGTCATTTTCCGACGGGATGTTGTTGGCGGATGACGCCGAGGCTGGAAAGCCTCGGCTACGTGGGTAGGAAGCCTCGGCTACGTAGGGAGGAAACCGGAGCGTAGGGGCGGTCCGCGAACCGCCCCTACA
>DASTLN010000076.1:0-24390 GCA_035714925.1 Dehalococcoidia bacterium
GCACCGTCTCGAGGTCCGACATCGTCGAGTAGAAGACGAGAGGCGTCTGCGGCAGGACGTTGCCTAGCGCCTCGGCCGTATCCAGCGCGCGTGTGACAGGCTCCTCCAGCGAGATGAGGATGACGTCCGGCTTGGCCTCGAACGCGAACGCGACCGCCTGCGCACCGAGACCTACCTCCCCTGCGATGTCCAACCGCGCGCGCTGAAGCGCCTTGCGCGTTTCGACACGGCTGTCCAGGTCTTCGTTGACTACCAGTACCTGCGGGGTCTTCGCCACCGGGTCCTCCTGACCTCTACTCGGTTGCCGGCTCTGATTCCGGCGCCGTCAAGGGGATCAGGAACGGCTCCTGGAAAGGCGCGATGGGTACGAATTCTTGGTCACCGAAGGGGCGAAGGGTGAACGACAACGTCCCGAGCTCTCGCGCCAGCGTCAGCACCTGCGCCTGCTCAGGAGACACGGCCACCACCACGAAGCCGGCGCCGCCCCCTTCTGGCGCAGCACCGCGCGTGTCTGGTTTGTATTCATCGCCGGTATCCACAAACGTCTCACCGACGGACACGACCTGGACGTTCTGGAACAGCGTCCCCACCACCATGTCACCTTCGGCCACCGCCTGGAGCGCCGACTGTCCCGTCGGAGTCAAAGTCGAAGGGTCGAGCACCGGCACCACGACCGGGACCAGTTCCGAGTCAACCGTCAGCAGCACGTCAACGAAATCGCCCGGGACTAGTACCGCGGAGGGGGACGATTCGGCGGAGACAGGGATGCTGAAGCCGCGCGTGCCCTTCGGCAGTTGGAAGGAGAGCGCCCTCACGGGGGTCGTCTCGATCAAACGCGTCGGCGTTACCTGCTCGCCCGTCGCGAGGCCGAAGCGGGCGCGTTTCCCAACCACTTCGTTGACGGTGGTAAAGACAGATGCGACAGCCGCCGTCTCGGGAATCTGGCGGACTTCCACCATCTCAGACGTGATCTCCTCGCCCTCGACGATGTCCTGCGCCGCGACAACCGCAGCGACGTTGACGACCGCGGGTACCGAGGAGGACCCGTCGCCATCGGTGCCGTTGAGCACGAGCACCGCCAGCACCGCGGCGATCAGACCGAGGACGGCGGCGAAGATAATCGGGCGCTTGTCACCCTGTGTCTGTTGTCCGGCGGCGGTTGCCATTTATCCCTCCCGGGAGTTGTTTCTGCTAGGAGCGGCTGCTGAGGCTGACCCCTGCCCCGCTCTCATAACCAAGGCTCCGTATCGTTTCGGCGTTACAGAGCTCGCTACTCAACCAAGGCGATGATCAGTTCCTTTGGCGCCGTGCTAGCGTTCCAAAGCACGTCGTAATTTGACTGGCCGGAAAAGTCGATCTCGTTGGCAACAAGCGTTGTATTGAGCTGGTTGGTCTGCGCTGCGCCCCCAGACATTGAAACGACGCAACTAATGGCGTAAATGTTTCCAAATATCTGGAAGCTGCCCTGCCCACTCAAACTGATGCAGTTTCCATCTCCCCAGTTGGGGTCGATAACGATAGCCAGGCATTCCAACTCTAGGGGTAGACACGAAACGTCTTCGGCGTCGAGGGCATCACTGTCAAACGGACAATCGCTGGTGCCAGGGCCGGTGATTTTTCCGTGGATGCAGACACTGATCCCATCCGCATTGGAGCCCCCATCCGACTGTACGCTGAAATTCGCGCTGGATGAGCACGACCCGGTGCCCGCCAGTGCAGCGGCGCAGGTAATGTATATAAGCGCCGGGGCGTCTGTGATGATGGACTCGTTGTTTTGCAGGGAGAGCCCCCGCATGAAGACATAGTTGCCGCCCGATAGATGGAGTTCATCCCCATCGGGGCTTACGGGATCGCAGTACTTACCTGGGGGCAGCGGGTTCGGGAGCGGTGACTGTGGCGCGCAGCTTTGTGAGCTTTCTGGCGGCGGCAGAATTCCTTCGTCAAAGATGTTCTTGAACGGATCGGGCATGGGCGAGGACCGGAAGTTCGGGGTGGGAGTAATGCTGGATCCGCCTGTCGCCCTCCAGCTGCTTCTGTGCTCGTGGACACCGCAGAGGTTGGGGTCCCCCGACGGACAGGGCTCCGCCGTGGAGCAGTCGACCGCACCTTCTGGGACGTTAGTGCAGAGGTGCGCCTGCCCACTCGCGCTGAGCGTCCCGTTGGCGCAGCTCCCGGTGGAGTGCGTGTAGGTGGATCCGTCCCCCCCTATTTTCACAATCAACGGCTGACTGCCTCCACCACCCCCAGGACTTCCGGAAAGACTGAGTGTTTGGCAAGCAGTCGGATCCATCGCCATCAATGCATAGCGCACAGGTTGCTCAGTGAGATTGGCGGTACCTCCAGCGCTGACGATGGCGTTCGTGATACCCGCTAGGCCACTGAATAGCACAAGGGACTCGCGTCTCAAGCAGACGCGGACCCGATGATAACCGTCGTCCGCCTTGGCCCCGAATACCACTCTGGCCTCACCCGGCTGAAGTTCAGGCTGCGTGCAGTAGGACGTGATATCAACTTCATCATGGTGCTGCACCTGGATTGCATCAGCAGCGGAATCCGCTACGCCATTCCGCTTGAGCCAGTCCTTGGCCGCGGTCTCTGCATCCGTCGTGTCGTCTGAAGGTAGCTCCTGTACGGCCGCAAGAGAGGCCGCGTCCACCTGGTTCTGCGCCGTCCGATGGTCGAAGTACCAGACGCCGGCGTCCCATGCCAGCGCGCCGATGATGAAGAAGCCGATCAGCAGCGGGAAGAAGGTGAAGACGATCTGACCGCGTTCGTCGCGGTGTGTCCCAAGCAGCAACCCGCGCACAAAGCAACGGTCGCTCAACATCCCCCAGACCCTACCGACTCGCCATTCGCTGCCTCTAGCCGCATCTCAGCGCACGATGCGACGCCGACGCTTACGGGGAAGAAGAGCAGGTCATGCTTCTGGTTCACATAGATGATGACCGAGTCGCCCTTGTCCACGTCTCCTGAGTCTCCCGCGCCCCTGTCGATCCAGCGAATCTGGCAGTCCGGGGGATCGGGTGCAGTAGGTGGCGGGCAAGTAACGAAGCCACTGGACGATTGTTCTAACCTCGTCTCCAGGGCGCCTATGTCGCACGTATTGCCCCCGCAGTTCACCGACGCGTAGCGCGCAGTGTCACGAACCGCGTTGGATACCGTGACAAACTTGTACATCCAGATCCCGCCATCGACGACGAGGAGGACGGCCAGGATGAAAAGCGGGATCAGTAACGCGAACTCGAACGTCGCCTGCCCGTCTTCGCGGTCCTTGCGTAGAAGTCGTCGTAGCAGCCTCATTGGTTTCGGCCCCTCAAGGTAGGCAGTTCCCGTCGCCGAGCGGGTCTACGGTATTGCAGAGCGAATCGAGGATATCTGGGACGATTTCACCGAATCCTACGATTAGAATGCCGGCAATCGCGACTGCAAACGCGGCCCCTACCAAGACGTACTCGAGGATGTCCTGCGCCGACTCGTCGGCTAGCAGTCGGCGCGCTATACGGGGTAATCGCGTCCGTATCGGTATCAACCTGGCAATCCTGCCCATCGCGAACTTACAAGGCTCCTAGGATTAAAGGGGCGCGCCGGGTAAAGCGTTACGTGGGAAAAGGAACAGCCGGGCAGATGCCCGGCCGTTCCCCTCGAATTCGGACTGATTAAGGCTGCCCAACGTCAGTGCAGTCAGCGATCTGAATCCCACCTGAGCCATCCATCCCATTAATTGCCGAGCAGAGGCCGTCCACGACGTCGCCGAACAGCCCAGGAACCGCGATTGCACCCGCCGCGATAATCACAACGCTGATGCCAGCGATGATCAGCAGATACTCGAAGACATCCTGGCCATCTTCCTGGGTAAAGAGATTCTGGATGTAGTTCTTGGCCATTCCCGCCAAACTCATTAGTTGCATTCCGTGCAGTCCTCCTAGACTCGTTTCCTTGACGGCATTTCCCGTCGAGCCCCTAACTTCGCAAGTTGCCATTCGTTACATCGCCAGCTCACTTTTCTGCGTAAATTTGAAGCGACTCTGTAACAGGCGTACAAGTCGTCGCCTTGACGAAGATACGGCTGGGATGCTGGAACTCAAGGTAGTGTCATCGTGACCTGGATGGCTGTCGAACAAGAGACGCGAGGCAGAATCCTCGTTGGGAGCCTGCGAGTCAGCGCACTCCTCCTAGGAACCGCTCTGCTACTGCTTGGCGTACGAATGGGTATCCAGTCCCACCGTATTGAGTCGCTTCAGTTGCTTTTGGTCGCCGGGCTTCTATTTGTCGCCACGTACAGCAGGACGAGTCGCACCAATCTACTTCTTGGCTTTTACCTGATCGTCTTCGTTCTGTTCGCGCGACTTCGCGGGATCGCAGAGGACGTAGCTGTTCTGTCCCCCCAGTACGAATACCCAGCGTTTGCAGACAGCCTCGGCGGCTTGATTCACCTTCCGAGCCACTGGCTCCAGGATCTGCTCTACAGTCCGGGAAGATTAACGCCGGTAGACGCTGTGCTAGTCGCCGTTTACATCAGCTACTTCCTGATCCCGCACCTCGTCGTGTTGTGGGCATGGAAGACACGGACAGACCTCTTCTACAAGATGCTGGCTGCCGCTCTTGCGACGCTGGTCCTGGGAGTCATGGTGCATTTCCTTGTACCCACAGCCCCACCATGGTTGGCGAGCGAAGCTGGGACGATAGATCAGGTTCGTCGACTCGTTCCCGAATTCAGCTCTCTTATCTCGGGCGACGTGTACAAACAGGCGGCGACCGCAGTGGACGGTAACCAAGTCGCGGCGATGCCCTCATTGCATGCCGCGCTTACAGTGATTGTAGCCATCGTCGCAGTTCATTACGGTCATGTCTGGCGCTATCTAGGCATCGCCTACGTCGCTCTGATGTGCGTAGCCCTTGTCTATTTAGGTGAACATTACGTAGTCGATGAGATAGCTGGCATTGCGTTGGCGATAGGCGTATGGGCCTTGATTGGCCGCGTGCAGAGCCCTGCTTCAGAGCCGGACGAAAGTCCCAGTTAGCATTGCATGGTAGAGACCGTGAACCTTGAACTACGTCTTGTTATGGCTCTCGCACTCGCCCTCTTCGCGGCGTTCGTCGGCCCGCTACTGGTTGAGGACGCGTGGCTCCGTCTCGTTGTCGCGGCGGGCGGCCTGATCGCGCTCGCAGTTGGACTACGACGCCTGCGTCGGCGCTACCGAGATGGGGAGAAGGGACCGGCCGAGCCTGGCTAAGCGCCGATCGAAACCGCACGGCGCCGGGAGAAGCCACGAACCGCGCGCGTCACAGCGACGCTGAGACCGAACGCGATGCCTGCCGCGAGGAAGAAGTCGCCGGGGCTGGCGCCGGCCCATGACATGCGGTCGGCGAGGAAGAGCAGGTTGCCGCCACCCTCCGCGCTGCGCCAGATAGCTGCTTCAGCGTCCACATCCAGGCCGTGTACCGGCATGTAGCCACCGTTCACCACCACCACGATCCCGTTGAGCAGCGCCCCGATTGCCGCCATATAGATACAGTGCCGCGGGATCTGCCGCTTACCCAGGAAGCCCGCCCAGCCCGCGATCAGCAGCAGCAAAGCACCCCAGAACGCGACGCCCAGCGCCAGCGAGGGCCAGGCAAACCAGGCGACCCGCACCGTCAGGAGCGGCAGCGAAGCAAGCAGCAGCGTCTTCGAATTCAGCTTCATGATCATTCGGCGCCGCACCATATGCGCGATGTGCACCTAACGAATCATCGGCTGAACGCTGGCGGCCTTTAGACAGGTCACCCCGGGTTCCCGCCATTTGCCCTGCAACTGCGCTAATGCGGATGCATCCGGTTATCTGCATCAGCCCCTCAGCCCGCGTAACACCGTCAACAGTCCGTGCCTTATTGCTTTGAGGTCGTCCCGCAAACCTCAAAAGCCCAGGTCTCGATCCGACAAGAAGCGGGTCGTACGGCCCAGGGAGGGGATGGACTTTGCCTCTTTCGGATTGCGAACGAGAACTGCTCAGGGGCGCCAGACGGCGCGACCCGAGGGCATTCGGCGAGCTGTATGTCGCCTACTACCGCGCCGTCTACCTGGAGACCTTCGGGCTAACCAGAAACCCTGACGAGAGCGATGACCTGACGAGCGATGTCTTTCTGAGGGCGTGGAACGCCATCGATCGCTTCGAGGACCGTGGCTACAGCCTTGAGACCTGGCTAAAGAAGATCGCCCGCAACCTCGCGGTGAGCCACATCCGCCGACGGGGCAGGCAAGCGCCCAGCGTTGAACTCGACTGGCTGGTCGACCCAGCGCTTACGCCTGACGAACAGGCCGATGTTGCCTCGGACAGCGAGGCTGTACGACAGGCAATGATCGATCTGCCGGCCATCCAACGGCAGGTGCTGAACTTGCGTTTCTTCGACGACATGTCCTATAACGAGGTCGCGGAGGTCATCGGTAAGCCCGAAGGCACCATCCGTGTGATCCAGCACCGAGCCCTTCAGGCTATGAGGGAGCTCCTGCTGAAGGGACGTTTGAAACCGGCGCTGCCGCCGGCTTCAGGAGGCGGAGAATGAACCAGCTGGTAGCTCGCCAGTCCCCTCGCTCCCCGATTCTCACCGGCATCAGGCGCGCCGAAGCGATGGCTCTCGCCGGGTTGGCAGTTGCGATGGTCATTTCCCTTGGTGCCGCTGGCGCCCCGCTATCCTTTTCCCTGCTGGCCGTCGCAGTCGTGCTACTGCCGCGCCGGAGGCAAATCGATGCCGCTGGCCGTGAAGAGCAACGGCGGCAGTTGGCCAGGCAGCTTCTCTCCGAAGGACGCTCCATCCGGGCGCGCCACCAGCTGGACGACGTGGGCATGCGCTCCGAGCTCGTAGACTGGATCGCGACCAGCAGGACACGCGTGGCCCGATTCCCAGAGTTCGCCGCTATCTATGACGCCCACTGCGGGACCAACCTCACGGAAGAATTGGACGGACGGCTCCACCGTCTCGCTGAGATTGACCGCCTGGCGCAGGCTAGCAGCCGGCTCGGTCTTCCGATCTAGCCACGAGAAACATATCTACATTTCGCCGAGGGCGTTGGCGAGCCGGGTTAGCATCCCAATTCGGCCAGATAATTTTCCTAAATCAGCATTGGGTTCCGTGTAGCGCCTCGGACTCCAGCGTCCTTAGATCAGCAGGATCGCCGAAGGCATGGACTGATTGAGAAGACGTAGCTGGTACACCCGCGAACTCCCTCGTCCCCGGAAGCGAAGGCGGAGCCCTGCTTTTCTGATTGGACTCGGGCTCCTTGCCTGTCTGGTGGCGATCGGACTGGTCGTCACGGTCGCTGGTGACGGACCAACGGCGTCAGGGGGCTCGTCCTCCGATGACGCGCTGGCGCCGACACAACTGGCTGACGATGGCGAAGGCGAAGATCCTGCCCAGTCCGTGGCAGCAGGGTCAACAACTGTTACTGGCCTGCCGCCTGCACCGACCGATGGCGCCAGCATGGTCCGGGTGGTGCGCGGCTACCCCTTCATCTGGCCGGCAAATGGTCGCCTAATCGCGGGAATCGGGCCTTCCCAGCCCGGAATCGAAATCGCCCTCGTAGACTCCGCGATTGTGGCGAGTGCACGTGGAACGGTCACCTTTGTATCAGAGACACAGGAGGATTCGGGCATCGAGATCGTGATTGACCACGAAAACGGCCTGCAAACTAGCTATGCGCCGATCGACCGTGCCTTGGTCACGCCTGGCAATGTCGTCAGACAGGGAGAACCAGTCGGACTTGGTGTCGTTACGGACGGTTCAGTCGGAGTCCTCCATTTCGAAGTGACCATTGGAGGATCCCAAGTCGACCCTCTCAATGTGTTTCCTCCGCAGGGAGCAAGTGACCCAGACCCGGTCCAGCTAGATTGCGCCGACGAGGTGATCGTCATTGATTCCGGCGCACCACTCATCTTCGACTTCAGCGAATCGCTCGCTCCGGATTCCGTCGTGGCGAGAGCAAGCGTATTGGGCCAGACAGGGAGCACCAGCCCAAACACGCTGGAGGTTTCGGCTTCAGTATCCGGTAGCGCCAGTGTCCTCTTCGAGACGATGCCAAGCGCCGTCAATTCCGGGGGTTACCCCTATACGCTAATCGTCGAGACGCGCGGCGGCGGCGAGCGCGAGCGCCTGACCTGCACAGTGGTTGTTCGCACCAGGACGGTCGAGCTATCCCCGTTCTTCCTGCCACCAACCTCTCTTCCTCAGTCGCCCCCGAACGGGCCGACCGGACCAACATCACCCGCGGCAACTCTTACGCGGACACCGGTGCGCGCGCCAACTCAGGCGCCCGCGCCAACGAACACACCTGTGCTGACGCCACCTACACCGACGAAGACACCGTTTGCCAGCTAATCTGAGAAGCTAGGGGGTCGGCCCGAAACCACCGCCGGGCTAGGTCTAATGGGACGTTGCTGTCTTCAGTCGCACCTGCCGCAGGCGGGCGGGAGTTTCGGCGCGGCTGAGTATCTCCCGTAGCTGCCTGAGCGCCCGGAACTGAATGACACGGATGGCGCCACTGCTCTTTCCGAGCAGCTCGGCCGCCTCGTCGTAGCTCATTCCCTCGATGAAGCGCCAGATGATGACTTGTCGTTGGACCTCGGGAAGCTGAATGACGGCGGCGCGAAGCGTCTCCGCTTCGCCTGCCAGTTCGGCCAGGCGCTCTGGGCGACGCTCGGACGAGTCCTCCAACTGGACCTCGTCGATATCCTGTACCAGCTTGCGCCTCCTCATCTGATGAGTCGCCATACGATGACCGATCCTAAGCAGCCAGTGCTCGATGGGCACACCGCGATCCTCGTACTTGGGGATGCTCTTCCAGGCCTGGATAAAGGTCTCGTTGGTCAGGTCATCCGCTTCATGCGGATCGCCGGTGATGTAGCAGACGTGGCGGTAAACACGCTGGGAGTGCCTTCGGTAAATCTCCGCAAACGCCTCACGGTCCCCGGCTTTCGCCGCGGCAATCAGGCTCGAGTCGAAGGCTGTTTGGGCCACCTTGCCCGCCCTTCCCGACATTCGATTCGGCTGGTCATCCTGACCAGTACTGAGACAGCCGTGCGGGGGTACGACTTCGATCCTTTAGAACTAAAGGCGCTGCTGATTGTTACATAAGCGCGGTCTCGGTGTCGATACGATTCGAGACGCAGTTGGAGCTTAGAAGCTGACTTTGCGAAGTGGCTGACGTCGCGGGCTGGTCATCGGTCGAGTGCTCAAAGGAGCGACAGATGCGCGGACTCTCTGCGCGAGACCTAGCAGCTCAAAGACCTCGTCGGCCACATCGGGATGCCGCCGGAGTACTGGCGCGGGGTCCTGCCCTCCCATCCAGAGATCGATGCAATCAGCCAGAACGATTTCTACCTCGGTCACAAGCACTCCAATCGCGTGAAAACCCGGCAGACTACGCTGCGAGCCTGCGGCCTAATACCCGCGACTAGAGATGGAAGTCCAAGTTGACCCGGGATGTTACAGCCGGGTTGATCTCAGGCTCAAGAACCGGACGCCGGAGTTAGTCCTGGTTAGCATTACCACTGCCGCCGCCCTGACCTTGGCCACCGCCCTGGCCCGGATTCTCGCCGCCGTTACCGGGGTTCTCGCCGCCCTGGCCCGGTGGCGTACCGCCCTGACCGACGCCTTCGCCGTTGCCGCCGCCGTTTCCAGGGTTCTCGCCGCCCTGGCCCGGTGGCGTGCCGCCCTGACCGACGCCTCGGGCCGGATCGTTGGCTGGACTGGCCGGAGCTTCATTGACCGGTGAGATGACTGGCAGCACGACTGGCAAGATCTCTTCAGAAACGGGAGGCGTGTCAACTGCCGAGGATGATCCGATGTTGACCAAAGGCAGTGCCTGAAGGTTCAGCGGATCGCCAACGAAGGCGCTCGCAGCGCTGGCGGCAATGCCGAGGAAAACGGCGCCGCCGATGAAAAGGGATCGCGACGCCGCACGAATGGCACGCAGTTGCTGCGGAATGAAGCCTAGACTCCATCGAGGGGACTGCGGCGTAACATTCAGCTGAGCCAGAAATGCCTGCTCGTTCGGACGGCCGGGCATCCCCCTGAGCTGCCGGCCTTCCTCGGCCAGCATGCCCTCCAGCAGGCGAAGCTCCTCGGCCTCTTGGTCGTCGCGTGACTTGCTCAGCATTTACCGTCCATCGCCGGCCAGGCACTGATCGCAGACGAGAGCCGCCTGGTCGATTGGGTTTTCATCGCCACTACCTTCATTATGCAGGAGAGTTCTTCATAAGATGCAACGCCGATCGGCCCGATCTCGTTCCTACTAGCCAACGTGTCCGCACAGTTAGACTCGACAGCTTGTCCACTTAACTGAAACGCTCGGCCGACCGTAGCTGGTTCAGACGCGCCTGCTAACAACGGCAGCGATCGCAAATCTGCGAGTCCTCCCTTGTAACAACACCGAGTAAGGCGGCCTTAGACATGCGGCGGCCCTCCAAGGCGGCCCTCGATCTGTTGTGCACTGGATCGAGCGCTTCGCGAAAACCAGCAAGGCCAAGCAAGGAGAGCTGTCATGCATCAGAGAACGACAAACGGCGAACGCGGTCGCTTGACGTTAGTTGGCGTGAGCGTTGCCTCCGTCCTTGCCGGCCTCCTATTGATTCTGATGAGTTTAGGAGCCGGGACCAGCCAAACGGCATTGGCTGAGCACGTGACGCCCACCCTCATTGGCCCGGAGGATGACAACGGGAACCCCAATTGTGCTGATTTCGGCTTCAGTGGTGAGGTCAAGTTCGACCCCAACCCTGTAGGTACAGGGCCCTTCGAAGACGACGATGGCACGTTATTTGTCACCATTACCGACGCCGGCGAGTTCAGCTTCGACTGGAGCTCCAACATAGGAGTGAGCTTGGTCTTCGTAAAAGCCGGCAACGGCGGCAATGCTTACGACTACGAACCCGGTGAGGAGACCAGCGACACGAACTTGGAACCTCCCGATCAGAACGCGATAAGTCACATCACGTTCTGTTGGGATGATGATCCCACCGCAACACCCACTAATACGAATACGCCGACGAATACCGCCACGAATACCCCGACGAATACCGCCACGAACACGCCGACGAGCACCGCCACGAACACGCCGACGAGCACCGCCACGAATACACCGACGAATACAACTACGGCCACAGTCACCGCGACGTCCACGCCGGTAACACCCACGTCGACGTCTACTCCGGTCGATCCAACCTCAACGCCGGTTGATGAAGTCGATGAGGTTCAGGCGACCGCAACGCCAACGGCCACCCAGACTCCCGATCCTCCCCCGGCCACGCCTGAGTTCGTGGAAGAAGTGGAGGCGATCCAGAATGTCGCACTTCCTGCGGCAGGAACAGGTGGTTCGGGCGGCAGTAGATTAAGCCGGGCTCTCCTCGCAACGGGAGCGTTGTTCTTGCTTGTCGGAATCAGTGCGGCAGCCCTATCGAGACGCTCGGCTTAGTTGCGATCCGGCCTGTAGGAGTGACTCGCCAGGTGGAGCCGCGGGAAGCTCGTGAAGGACATCTTCGAGACGTTCATCGTTGGAGGCAACTGCCATGGCATAGCGGTCTCACTAAACGCCAAGGGCGTTCCCTCCTTCGGCGGTGGCAAGTGGTACCGCTTACGATTCGCCGGATGCGTTGAATGAGACGTATATCGGCCGCTCGATCCACCGCCGGATGAAAACTGAGAAGTACCGCGACAGTCGCTCCGGGAAATGGAATCCGAGGGAGGTCTCCCTGCCGAGTTGCTAGAGGAGCAGCGGCACGAATTGAGTCTCGAGCGAGCAAGCCTATACGAGGAGCGTCAAAGGCCTGAGCCTCAAAGCACGAGCGTCATCGAAATAAGCTCCTCGGGCTCAGATGCCCGCGTACTCCCAGCAGGTGCGAGCCAGGCTCGAATGCGTCGATGAGGACAAGCTGGCCCTCTTGTTGAGGGCGACCGATGCTCAGGTGACAGCATCGAACACCGAGGCGCACATTCGGGGCTCAATCCCCCGAATGCCTCCCCGAAGGCTCAGGATTTACTCACCATTGAACAAACATCGGCATGATGACGTGGACGTAGCTGTCGTCCCCCAGCGTCTTGAACACGCCCTGGCTGGACGGACCCGTCGTCTCCATCGCTAGTTGCCCCGACTCCAGCGCCTGCAGAACGTCCTGCAGGTACTTGCCGTTGAACGCGATCTTCACGCCCTCGCCCTCTACCGCGGCGTCGATCTCGCCCTCGTTGTCGCCGACTTCCTCGGCGCGGGCCGAAATCACGATCTTGCCCGGCGTCACACCCTCCCCTGGCGTGACGACCAGCCGCACGATGCCGGAGCCGTCGCGCGCGAACACCGACGCGGTGCGCGTCTCGCGCAGGAACTCGCCCACCTCCGCCACAGCGCGGCTCGTGGAGCTGGCCGGGATCAGCTGGTTGAAGTTGGGGAACGTGCCCTGGATCAGTTGAGCCACCATCTCAGCGTTGGCCAGTCGGAACAGC
Organism: Dehalococcoidia bacterium; assembly: GCA_035714925.1. Taxonomy (GTDB): domain Bacteria; phylum Chloroflexota; class Dehalococcoidia; order DSTF01; family WHTK01; genus WHTK01. The sequence goes on from DASTLN010000076.1 coordinate 12,466, forward strand.
ACCTGCGTCTTCGCCGCGTTCGTGCGCAGCGTCACCGCCTCATCTTCCTCCGCCAGCAAACGGCTCAGCTCCGCGAATGCGCGCGAAGGCACGACAATCTCCGTCGCGTCGACAGACGCCGTGAGCGGTAGTTTGTAAACCGAAAGCCGGAAGCCGTCCGACGCCGCCAACGTCAGCAGATTGCCTTCGAACTTCGTGTCGACACCTGTCAGGACGGGGCGGGAATCGTCTGTCGCCGCTGCAAACACGGTCTGCGCGATTGCCTGCCGCAGGCCCTTCGCCTCCAGCTGCACGTCGATGCCGTCCTGCACCACGGGCGTCGGTGGGAAGTCCTCGGCATCCAGGCCGCTGATCTGCGCCTCGTTGCGCGCGCACTCCACTTTCAGCTGTCGCGACCGCGCCGCGAGCTCGAGCGTGATCCGGTCGACCGGCAACGTGTTCACGAAGTCGGTCAGCAGCCGCGCCGGCACCGCTGCCGCGCCCGGCTCGAGGATCTCCGCCTCGATCCAGTAGTTCATCGTGATTTCGAGGTTCGTGGCCGACAGGCGGAGTTTTCCATCGTCTTCCGTCGTGATCAGGACATGAGACGTGATCGGCAATGTGCTGCGCGCAGCGACTGCTCTGCCGACGACGCTGAGTCCGCGTGAGAAGGCTTCCTGGGTGCAGGTGACTTTCATTTATACGCTCACGTAGCTAAGCATTTTAGTAAGGATTGAGGGCAGTATAGACCCGCCCGAAGCCCCGGACAAGCGAAACCGATCACCTGTCGAAGCCCTTCTTCGGCACCGCTCCCGGGCTCAGAGTTCACTGGCTCTTTAGCTGCCGCAACCCGCCTTCCAGCGTCCACACGCCGATGGCCAGGTGGTCCGGCGGGTCCCCGACCTTCGTCAGTACGACCTCACTTATGTCGACCCGAAACAGGTAGCCCGGTACGTCGCCAGTACTCTCCTCGTCGTCGCCGCTACCGTCCCCCATCGACTTCAGGCGCTCCGGATCGTCCACCTCGATAGCCCGCCCCGAAAGCTTTGCATCCCCGCTCCACAGCGTCGGGTCGTCCGGCGGGTCGTCCGACGTGCAATGCAGCGCCAGACGGGGATCGCGCGCCAGGTCGGCCAGCTTTCGCGCCCCCGGCATCGACCCAAACCACACCTCGCCGTCTGAGAACGTCACCTCGATGCCGCTGACGCGCGGCGAGCCGTCCCGGCGCAACGTGGCCATGACCTTGTGGCGATACGCGTCGAATTTCGCTCGCACCGCGGCGGCGAACTCCGGTTCCGCCGCCTCAACGTCTGCCCAGCGCGCCATCATCCCACCTCCAGCGCCGCGTCCACCGCCGCAATCGTCGCGTCGATGTCCGCCTCGCTGTGCGCCGTGGAAACGAACGCCGCCTCGTACTGCGACGGCGGGAAGTAGACGCCGGCGTCCAGCAGCGCGTGGAAACAGCGAGCGTAGCGCTCGGCGTCTGCCTCGCGGGCGGAGGCGTAGTCATAGGGGGTGTCGCCCGTGAAGAACAGCGTCATCATCGAACCAACCCGGCTCAGGCACGCCGAGGCCTCATGCTTCGCGATCGATGCCTTGATCCCATCCGCCAGCCTTCGCGCTTTCGCTTCCAGCCCTTCATAGAACCCCTGCTGCGCCAATTGTGTCAGCGTTGCGATGCCCGCCGCCATCGTCAGCGGGTTCCCGGACAGCGTCCCGGCCTGGTACACGGGTCCCAGCGGCGCGACCTGGTGCATCACCTCGCGCCGCCCGCCGTACGCGCCGACCGGCATCCCGCCACCGACCACCTTGCCCAGGCACGTCAGGTCCGGCATTACGCCGGAATAGGCCTGGTACCCGCCCAGCCCAACTCGGAACCCCGTTATCACCTCATCGAAGATCAGTAGCGCGCCGTTGTCGCTGCAATAAGTACGCAGCATCTCGAGGAATCCCGGCGCCGGCGGCACAACACCCATGTTCGCCGCCACGGGTTCCACGATCACGGCCGCGATCTCATCGCCCCAGCGCGCGAACAGCGCCCCAACCGCCTCGATGTCGTTGTACGGCGCAACCAGCGTCTCGCCGGCGTACGAGGCCGGCACACCGGCGCTGTCCGGCAACGACAACGTGGCGACACCCGACCCCGCCTGCACCAGCAGCCCGTCGGCGTGACCGTGGTAGCAGCCCTCGAACTTGACGATCTTGCTGCGGCCGGTGAATCCTCGCGCTACACGGATCGCCGACATCGTCGCCTCGGTGCCGGAGCTAACGAAGCGCACCAACTCTATCGACGAGACATGTTGGCACACCAGGCGCCCCAGCTCGACCTCCGCCTCCGTCGCGGCGCCGTACGTCAGCCCCTTTGAGGCCGCGTTCTGCACCGCCTCGACTACCGCTCGATTCGCGTGGCCCAGGATCAGCGGCCCCCAGGAGCCGCAATAGTCGATGTACTCATTGCCGTCTACGTCGGTGATCCGCGCTCCCGCCGCCGACGCCACGACCACTGGGTCGCCGCCGACACCGCGAAATGACCGCACCGGGCTGTTGACGCCGCCCGGAAGATAGCGCTCCGCCAGCTCAAAGACGGCGCGTGAACGGTCCGTCTTGCGGCTCATCGCAGTTCGAGCGCGTTTATGAGCGCGTCCAGGCGCTCGACCTCGTAGTGAGGCTCCGCGAGGTCGCGCTTCGTGTTGGCCCAGTCGCTGGCGCCTTTCTCGTTGCTGCCGCGGTTGATCCACGCCGCCTTCATGCCGGCGTTTCGCGACCCCGTAACGTCGGCCAGGAGGCTATCGCCGACGTAAAGGATGCATTCCGGCGCCACGCCCATGCGCTCGCTCAACAGCTCGAAAATTGAGCGGTGCGGCTTGTAGGCGCGCGCCTCCTCTGAGGACACGATCACCGGGAACGTCAGCGCGTTCTTACCCAGCACCGGGAACAGGAAGTCGTCATCCGCGTTCGACATCACGGCCACCGGCAGCTTGCCGCCTATCGTCTCCACCGTGCGGCGCGCCTCCTCGAAGGCGGGCGCCTCGGCCAACATGCTGCGCAGGTGCTCGTGGCCCGCTGCCGGGTCGCCCTCCACGCCGAGCTCCTCGAAGCACAGCGCGAAGTGCTCCGTCCACTCCTCCCGATAGCTTCTAAACGGCGGCACCGGCCCGTCGACCGGGCGACTGCGGCTCGCGGCCGCGTGATGTTGCGGATGCGCCGGGATCTCAACCGTTTCGCTTAGCGGACCCGGCGTGTTTGGGCCCGGGACCGCGTCCGTAGTCGCCGCCAGGCGTCCGTCGATGACCAGGCGGCGCCAGATCTCCATCCACTTCTCGTAGAGCACGTCCCCGGTCAGCGGCAGCCCCTGCTCCCGGCAGATCGTGCCGTAGGCGCCAACATAGGCGTCATCGCCGAAGTTGATCAGCGTGCCGTAACAGTCGAATGCCACCGCTTCGATCTTCGCGCCGTCACTCACATCCCTAGCTTATCGCGAGAGGAGGATTGAGATAAGGCAAGTATCCCAAATCGGAACTCGGGAACGTAAACTGGCGCCACCAAACCGAAGGAGCAGGTCATTTGAGCGTCCTGGTATTGATCGAGGCAAGAGCGAAACCGGAAATGCGGGACGAGCTTCGCGCTTTCCTGCAGGGCAACATGCACGAGATATCCTCCAGCCCGGGCAACGAGAGCGTGGCCTTTCACAGCCAGTTTGACGACCCCAACGTCTTGCTGTTTGTCGAGTACTGGGACAACCGGGAAAGCTACGACAAGTACCTGGCTTGGCGCTATGAGCGGGGTGACCACGCCCGCATGGTTGCCATGATGGATGGCGAAGTCAGTGTCAGGGTCTTCGACATTCTGGCTACCAGCCCAAACGCGGGGCTCAGCGTATAACCTGGGATTCCCTCTAGTCTTCGTCCAGCCCGAATAGCTCGCGTAGCGCCTCAACGTGACGCTCCGAGCCGTGCTGACGCAGCCGCGTCACCGGCTCGTGCAGGAGCCGCCTGACCAGCGCGTCGCTCATCGCCTCGATGCGCCTACGGTCCTCGTCGCTGAGGTGGCCCAGGCGTGCCAGCGTTCGCTCCAGCTCTGCCTTGCGCGTCGCTTCCGCCCGCCGCCGCAACGCCGCGATGGTCGGAGTCGCCTTCTGCTGCGACAACCAGACTTCGAACCGCGCCGCCTCAGCTTCCACGATCTGCTCTACGGCCCCGACCTCGCGCCTGCGCGCCTCCAGGTTGGCTTCCGCCGCCAACTCGAGGTCATCGATGTCGAAGAGGTGGACGTTGGCCACGTCGCGCGCGGCGCCCTCAACGTCTCGCGGCACGGCAATGTCCACGATGAGCAGCGGCCGCTCCGCCCGCGACGCCATCGCGCCCGCGACGTCGTCAGCGCTGATGATCGTCTCTGGCGCGGCCGTCGCCGTGATCAACACGTCGGCCTCCGCCAGAGCAGACGTCAGGTCTGAGTACGGGATCGCGACGCCGTTTAGCTCGCTCGCTATCTCCTCTGCCAGCCCGCTACGACGTGTGGTCACCAGTAGCCGTCCGACGCCGTTCTGCACCAGCGCCCCGGCAGCTCGCCGGCCTGCGTCGCCCGCACCGACGACGAGCACTGTCTTGCGCCCCAGGTCGCCGACGAGCCTTCGGCTCAGGCTCACGGCCAGCGCGCTGATCGAGAGCCCGTGCGCGCCGATGTCTGTTTCGTTGCGAGCTCGGCGGCCAACGCGCATCGCGGTGTGGAAGAGGCGCGCCAGGACAGCGTTGCTGCTCTCCGCGGCGGTCGAGGCCGCAAACGCTTCTCGCACCTGGCCCAAGATCTCGGACTCGCCGATCACCAGCGACTCGATACCGGCGGCCACCCTGTAAAGGTGCCGCACGGCGTCCGAGCCCTCGTGATGATAGAAGCTGACGCCTTCCGGTCCGGACTCGCCACGGGTCTGCGCCAGCGCGGCTGACGCCGAAGCGCTATCGACTAATGAATCGCCCGCCAGGTAGAGCTCCGTCCGGTTGCAGGTCGAGAGGATGACGCCGCCGCCGAGGTGGGGCGGCAAGCGGGATAGCGCCGGAGTCAACTGGTCGGCGCCGAACGCAAAGCGCTCGCGCAGCTCCACCGGCGTCTCGTGATGACTGACGCCGGTTACCGAGACGAACATCAGATCAGGCCCTCGCGCCTCGTCCGCTCCCTGGAGATCGCCTGCTGACGTTCCCAGTCACTCAGCTCGGAGTCCTCCAGCTCTTCCGTAGGCTCGTCGCTGATCACGTCGTTGAGGTCCTTCTGCGCATTGCGCGCGATCTCATTCACGCGCGCCGCCATGATCGAGTTCGGACGGGAGAGCTCGCTCATGCGCGCTCGATCAGCGTTGTCCTTTGCCCCTTGGCCCCGCCGCGGTCTTCTTTCTGGCATTCTCAATCACCACTACTCGATAGCATCTCATACGCCGCCGTCATTCCCAAGAGCACCTGGTCGCCCAGCGCATGCACCTGGCCGGATGCCGCCAGGGCTTCCTCCAGCGGCATCGCCTCGCGCAGTGCCGCCTGGTTCGTCGTCTCGTCTATCGACTTGCGGAAGCCGATGTACGCGCCGACCGCGCTCGGTAGCGGCATACCGGCGTCGATCAGGATGCGGCCGTACTCACCGCCGACCTCCAGCGCTTCGTCCAGCAGACTGCTGCGCCGTGTCCCCTTGTCCATGTACTCGCCCGCCATTTCCACCAGCCGCCGCCCTAGGTCGCGTAGCCGTTGGCGATTCTCGTCCGAGAGATGACCGTACCAGCCGTGGTCGTCCTCACGCGCCCGCTGCAGCTGCCGCCTGATCTTGGCAACGGCCAGCCGTTCCACTTCTTCCGAGCCGCGGTGCCGTCCCTCACCCGAAACCATGCTTTCGAGGTCGTTGAGCGAGAATCGCCGGTGGCCGCCCGGCGTCCGGTAGACCCGCAGCCGGCCCGCGTCAGCCCAGCGCCGCAGCGTCGATTCATCTGCGCCGAGAATCTCGCAGGCGCGTCGCAGGCTGACCCAGCTTCCCCCACGCCCGCGTGTAGAGCTTTGAGTAGCTTCCAATTTGCTTCGCTCCCCAGGACTCGCGACTTTCAGGGCCTTGAGTCAGTCGCCATTTTACACGTTTACGTTAAGGGAAGCACCCCCTCAGTGCTCCATTTGCGACGACAGCCCCGTACTCCGATCGAACACCGAATCGTCGTTTTGCGTCGCGCCGTCGAAAGCCGTGCGGCCCGTCTGCAGGCTGCGCGTGCCGTATTTCGAGCGCACCTTGTCGAACGTCGCGCTGAGCGATTCCGATTTCGTTTCATGGGAGGGCTCGAGGCTCAGCTGCACCACGTCTTCCACCAGCCCGCTCGCGCCGACGCCGATCAGCCTCACGGGACGCTTCTCCACCTGACGGATTCGAGTCAGCAGCGCGTCCGCCGCTTCAAAGATCGCCTCATTGCTGCTCAGCGGCCGCTGCACCGTCTTGCTGCGGGACAGGGTCGTGAAGTCCTCGTACCGCAGTTTCAGCGAAACCGTACGAGCGCGTTTCCCTTGCTGGCGCAGCTGCGACCCCACGCTCTCACTGAAAGCGCGCAGCACCGCGCGCAAGTGCTCTGGGTCGTGGACGTCTGAGCCGAAGGTCCCTTCGCGGCTAATCGAATGCCCGCGTGGCTCGCCGCCAACGTGTGACGCGTCGATGCCGCGACTGCGCTGCCAGATCGCGCCGCCGTGGCGTCCGAACAGCCCTTCCAACGTCGCGACCGGCAACGATGCCAATTGCCCCAGCGTGCTGAGGCCAAGTTGTGCCAGCTTCTTCTCCATCGACGGCCCCAGCATCGGCAGCGCGCGCAGTGGCATCGGCGCCAGGAACGCCGCCTCTTCCCCCTCGGGCACGCGCTTGACGCCATCCGGCTTTGCGGCGTCGGAGGCGACCTTCGCCACCAGCCGGCTCGTCGCCATGCCCACCGAAGCGGCGATCTGCAGCTCGTCGCGGATACGAGCCCGTATCGTCGCGGCCGCCTGCTCCGGCGTCCCGACCAGCGGCTCGCATCCCGTCACGTCGATAAACGCCTCGTCCAGCCCGCCGGACTCCACCAGCGGGCTGTACTCGCCCAGGATGGCGTGAAACGCGCGAGAGTAACGCTGATATTCCTTGAAATCGCCGCGCAGGAAGATCGCATGCGGCGCCAGGCGCTTCGCCGTCCGTAGCGGCATCGCCGAGTGCACGCCGAAGACCCGCGCCTCGTAAGAAGCCGTCGCCACAACGCCGCGCCCGTCCGGGTCGCCGCCCACGACGACCGCCTTGCCCTTCAGGGACGGGTCGCGCGCCTGCTCCACCGCCACGAAGAAGGCATCAAGGTCTACGTGGAGAATTTGCCGCGCCACCGTCACACAGGAATAGCAAACATGTTCTAGATTGTCAAGCGGATTGCGAAGCTAATGAAACTCGCTTTCGCCTTTCAAGCCGCGAATCCCTCAGTACGATGCCGCTACAGCGGCAGTCTCAAGCCGCCAGGCAGTGGCCTAATGGAAGAAGCGCTTCTTTTCTTCGCTCTTGCCGTTCTTCTCCGGCTTCTCGGGCTTCTCTTTGCCGGCGTTCTCGATCTCCTCCGGCGTGATCGAGTTAAGGATGTCCTCCGCCGATTCACCGCGGTTTAGACGGCGCGCCACAGCAATGCTCGCCAGCACGATCAGCGCCGACGATACGACGGCGGCAGTGCCGATGAACTTCTGGTAGCGCTTGGTCAGCTCGGGAAACTTGTTGACGACACGGTGCGCCAGTTGCAGAGCCGATAGCGCGCTCGGGTCAGGTGACTCGCCCTGCCCGTTCTGCCAGTTGCCATCATCCAGCTCCGGCTGGTCCGTCGGCTCGGTGTCGATCAAGGGCCCCTCCGGGATACTTCGGCATGATATCACATGCCCGAAAACGTGCCCGCCTCATTCGGTTACGTCCCGGTTAAGTTCGGATTGACCTGGCTGCTCGGCAGAGATGCTATCCGAGAGAAACCTGACGCCGGAGTATCTCTGTCCTTGCCATGGGATCACTTCAGATAACGGAGCTTCCTCAGTGAGACCAGGACGGCGTTTGCATGCCCAGCGCAGCCGGTCACTAGGTCCTACAATTCACGACAAATGATTCTTTAAGGAAAATTCAATGCGAAGCCGCTACTTTCAACGACGAAGCGCCTGTATCTCAAGAAGGGTGTCAATGGCCAAGAAACGAAGTCACGGTATCGCCGGCGCCAAGCGCATCTCGACTCCGCGTGCCGCCGAGCAGCAGGAGACAAAGGTCGATAACCAGCAGCTCGATCTCGTCCGCAGAAGTGATGAGAGGACGCGCTTCGTCACCAGCAATCTTCGCAGCCTTCAGTTCGCCCAAGGAAACGCTTTCGTTCAGCGAATGCTGGCCAATCGCAACCTCGCTGAACCAGCGATCCAACGAGACGAGAAGAAACCGGCGACAAGCGCGCCCGTCAGGAACCCCACCTTCGAAGACGCGCGCAATTACATTGGCAGGTACTTCGCCAGGCAGCGCGACATTCACGGGCTCCTGGTCTCAGCCAGAGACATGGCTTTCGAGAACTTCAAGATCTACTCGGGCGACGAATACAACAAGAAGTCGGACTCAGGCCTTCTTCAAGTTTTCGAGCTCGCCCTCTCGCTGCTGCCTCTCGCCGGGCCTGCCCTGAAGGCCTTCAAGTCGCTGCGGTACGGGAACAGCGACCTCGTCGGGTTGATCGCCAATATGGACAAGATTCAGAGAATCGACAAGGCGGTGAAGGCCGTTGAGACGGTCAAAGATGCGAAGGAAGGGATTGAGAAGGGCGTGGAGCCGGTCAAGAAGCTAAAGGACCTCGAGGTGTCGAGCGAGGGCCCCGGTTCCAGCCCAACCCTACAGTTCCAGTTGCAAGCTATCAGTAGCCTGATGGACCTCAGCAAGAAGGAGGTCATGAACATCTGGAATGGCGAAGATCTGATTTACAACCATCTCGAGACGCTGAAGTACTCGAACAGCGTCAACCTCGAGCAACTGGTGAAGTCACAGCTCGGTGAGCTCCCAAGCACAGCCACGCTCGAGTCGCTGGTCGACGGTGTCGCCCGATTCTTCGAGCTCGGGCTCTATAAAGCCTTCTACTGCGACGAAAAACGGGCGAGGCGGCTCTACGTCAAGGAGTCGAAAAACGCTCCTGAATCGTACTGGGGTCTTCAGGGCATGCCTGATGGCGTCATGAACCGGATTACTAACCTCTACGGGTGGTACCTGGTGCCCGTCCCAAAGGAGGTCGTAATCCTGCCCAGCGAAACGCGCCTCAAGGGCGGGATGAAGTTCTGACACGTTCCTGCATTTGCCGCTCGTCAGTCGCCGCCCGCCCAGCGCACCACGCCCGACAGCGAAGAAACGCCAGACGGTCTATTCGGCCTCCCGTGGGCTTCGCGAACTTACGCTGCGTTGGCTTAGCCCTTGAGCCCGCGCCGCAGGTTGGCCATGATCACCGCCGTCTGCGCGCCCTCGTAGCCCCAATTCGACGTGCCCTCACCCGACCGCGCCAGCGCCTGCTCCAGCGTGTCCGCCGTGATGATTTTGAAGATCGCCGGCACGCCCGTCTCCCGGCTCAAGTCCTGCAGCGCCAGCGCCGTCGCCTGGTTGATGTACTCGTTGTGGTCCGTCTCGCCCTTGATCACACAGCCGAGGCAGATCACCGCGTCGTAACGCTGCGTCTCTGCCAGTCGCTGCGCTGCGAACGGCAGCTCGAAGCTCCCTGGTACCCACACGACGATCCGCCGCTCATCTCCCACGCCCAGCGCGTCCAGCCCTTCGAGCGCCCCGGCCAGCAGCCGCTCCGTGATCAACGTATTGAACCGCGCCACGGCAATCGCGACGCTGACGTGGGTGCCGTCGAGGTCCTCTGGAATCGCCCGGGTCACGGAAAGCACACCAAACGGTCATCGCGAGCAGAGCGAAGCAATCTCACGGCTACCGTCAAACGCCTCGGATGATGGGGAGACTGCTTGGTCGCCTCCGGCCCCTCGCAATGACCACCTGTGTGGCGCAACCGAACGTTCGTGTTCCTGGTTCCTTGTTCCACGTTCCTGAGGCGAAGCCTCACACGATGTCCATCGGGTCGTCGTCGAAACGGTGGCCCAGCTTCTCAGCCTTTATCTGCAGATAACGGGCGTTGAACTCGTTCGGCTCGACGATAATCGGCACGCGCTCCACCATCTCCAGGCCGTAGCCTTCGAGGCCGAGGCGCTTGCGCGGGTTGTTGGTCAGGAAACGGATCCTCTGCAGCCCCAAGTCAACCAGGATCTGCATCCCGATCCCGTAATCGCGACGGTCCGCCTCAAAGCCAAGCGCCTCGTTCGCCTCCACCGTATCCAGACCATCGTCCTGCAAGGCGTAGGCGCGCAGCTTGTTGTGGAAGCCGATGCCGCGTCCCTCCTGGCGCATGTAAACGATCACGCCGCGCCCTTCGGCGCCGATCAGCTGCATCGCCTTCTCGAGCTGCTCGCCGCAATCGCAGCGCATACTCTGGAACACGTCGCCCGTGACGCACTGACTGTGCATGCGCACCAGCGTCGGCTCGCCGTCGTCGATGTTGCCCATCACCAGCGCCACGTGCTCGTCCGGATCGACGATGCTGCGATACGCGATCGCCCTCCAGGTGCCGTAAAGAGTCGGGATCACCGTCTCTGTGACGCGCTCGACCAGCCGCTCATGCTGCTGCCGGTACGCGATCATCTGCTCGACGCTGATGATCTTCAGGTGGTGTCGCTGAGCGAACTTCTTGAGGTCGGGCAGGCGCGCCATCGTGCCGTCTTCATTCATGATCTCGCAGACCAGCCCCGCCGGATACAGCCCTGCCAGCTTCGCGAGATCGACGGCCGCCTCCGTCTGACCCGCGCGTACCATGACGCCGCCCTCTCGCGCTCGCAGCGGGAACAGGTGTCCCGGCATCGCCAGCTCGCGCTTCGTCGTCTTCGGGTCGATGAGGACCCGGACCGTCTCGGCGCGGTCCGCGGCTGAGATACCCGTCGTCACGTTACTGCGCGCCTCGACCGACACCGTAAAGGCGGTACCGAAGAGTGACCCATTGTCCTGGGGACTGACCTGCATCGGGATACCAAGCTCGTCCAGCCGTTCGCCGGTCATCGGCATGCAGATCAGGCCGCGGCCGTACTTGGCCATGAAGTTGATGCTCTCGGCGGTCGCGAACTCCGCGGCAATGACGAGGTCGCCCTCGTTCTCGCGGCTCTCGTCGTCGGTGATGATCACGAACCGGCCGGCTCGAAATTCCTCGATGGCTTCTTCGACCGTGGCCATCACACCCTCGCCCTTATCGTTGTGCGAGGCGTCCCGCGTGACTTCCGCCCTCGTCATGAATCAGAGCCTTTCCGCCGGGCGAGGATCCCCGTCGCCGTATCGCTCGTCGAGCAGCTGTTCGACGTAGCGGGCGATGATATCTGATTCCAAGTTTACCCGATCGTTAGGGTTCAGGTTCATCAGGTTGGTGTGTTCCTGCGTGAACGGGATCAGCCCTACTGAAAACGTCTCGTCGTCCTTGGCTATTACCGTCAGCGACGCCCCGTTGACGGCGATTGGCCCCTTGACGATGACGTAGCGCAGGATCTCAGGCGGCGCGTTGAATCGTGCGACCGTCGACAACTCCTGCGGCTCGAACGACCGCAAGGTCCCCGTGTGCTCGATGACGCCGCGCAGCAGGTGCCCGCCGATGCGTCCCGCCAGCGTCAGTGCGCGCTCCAGGTTTACCGGGTCGCCCACCTTGAGCTCGCCCAGGTTGGTGCGCGCGTACGTCTCTTCGATGACGTTTGCGTAGAAGCCGTCCTCGTCCAGGTACACGGCGGTCAGGTCGCAGCCATTCACGGCAACGGAGTCGCCCAGGTTGGTGCCCCACGTCACCTTCTTCGCGTTGATCACCAGCCGCCCCGGCCCAATCGACCGGACCGTCCCCACCTC
>DASTLN010000077.1:0-2838 GCA_035714925.1 Dehalococcoidia bacterium
CGCCCTTCGAGACCGTGAACGTCAGGTCGGTTGAGCCCTCGGCCGACGCGTTCTGTACGATCACGTCCACGGAAACATGTGCCTCCGCCAGCGGCTCGAAGACGTGCGCGGCAATGCCCGGCCGGTCCGGCACGTTGCGCAGCGTGATCTTGGCAACGTCCATGTCGTGCGGGATGCCCCGAACGCGGTTGAAAGATTCCATCGTGACGCCTCCATGGATCAAGGTGCCGTCGCCCTCCGTGAAGCTGGAGGCGACGTAGATCGGTACGTTGTAGACGAGGCCGATTTCGACCGCGCGTGGCTGCATGACCCTGGCGCCGCGGCTCGCCAGCTCCAGCATCTCTTCATACGAGACCTCCTTGAGCTTGCGCGCGTTCGGCTCGATGCGCGGGTCCGCCGTGTAAACGCCGTCGACGTCCGTGTAGCGCTCGCAGCGCGCATCGAGGACGGCCGCCAGCGCTACGGCCGTGAGGTCCGAAGTACCGCGGCCAAGCGTCGTGACCTCCAGCTCCTCCGTGATGCCCTGGAAGCCCGAGACGATAACGACGCGGCCCGCCGCCACCTCGCGCCGGATGCGCTCCGGCTCGATGGCGAGGATGCGGGCGCGCTGGTGCACCGAGTCGGTGCGCAGGCCGGCCTGGGCGCCGGTCAAGCTGACGGCTTCAACCCCCAGCGCGTGCAATGCCATCGCCATCAGCGTCATCGAGACCGCTTCGCCGGTCGAGAGTAGGATGTCGAGCTCGCGCTCGTTCGGTGTTTCAGTGATCTGATGCGCCAGCGCCAGCAGGTCGTCCGTCGTGTCGCCCATCGCGGAGACGACGGCGACCACGTCATCGCCGGCCGCGCGACGGGCACGAATACGCTCCGCGACGGCGCGGATACGCTCCGCGTTCGCCACCGAGGTGCCACCATATTTCTGGACTACCAGCGCCACGCATTCATATTAAGGCGCGCCGCCGCTTATGCAGAATTCGGCAAGCTCAGGCTTTGACCACCAGCGTCCCCGCCGCCATGTCGCCGATGCGCTGGTTCTGCTTCGAGATCGCGACCACGATGAGCCCCAGCAGATAGAGAAACGGCAGTCCGTCGATGATGCGCAGGACCGTCCGTATCGCGACCTTGCCGAGCGTCAGCGGCCCATCGATGGCGACAACCTTGATGCCCATCACCTTCTTGCCAAGCGTCTGGCCCGCCATGGTTTCGAGGCCGAGGTAGTAGGCGAGGACGATCAGGAAATAGATGATTCCCGGCGCGCCGGACAGGTTGACTGAGAACCCGTCGTCATCACTCTTCGTGTCACCAAACAGGGCCGCCATCAGACCGAAGACGACGGCGAGCAAAATGATATCGATGAGCGCGGCGACAATGCGGATGCCGGTAACGTTCTCTCGCGGCGCGGGCGGCGGCGATGCGGCCTGTTCTTCATTCATGCGTCGGAGTCTAACGGCGCATCCGCAGCGTCACAACCGCTAGACGACGTGCGCGCCTCTTGGCGTCGGTTTCGTCACGATGCTGCGCCCGCTGAAGCCCTTCGAAATCGCTGCCTGCGTCATCAGCCGCGCCACGCGCTCCGACACGTCGCCGCGCACGAACGCCGCGACCGTCGACCCGCCGCCCGATAGATAGGCGGCAGCCGCGCCGCCCTCCTTCGCCGCGGTCATGATCGGGATGAGTCCGGTGAAGATTTCTGAACGCACCGGCTGGTGGATCCGGTCCTGTGTCGCCTCGTCCAGCACCCCGTAATTGCCCGCCGCCAGCGCTGCGACCAGCAGCGCGGCACGGCTCACGTTGAACACCGCGTCCTCGCGCGACAGTTGGCGCGGCAGCTTGCGCCGCGACTCCTGCGTCGGCATCTCGAAGTCCGGCACGAACACGACCACCTCCAGGTCCTCCGGCAGCGACGCCTGCTGGTGCAACACGGCGCCGCTGGCATCGCGGGCGTTGACCTGGAATCCGCCCAGGAGGCAGGGCGACATGTTGTCGGGGTGTCCCTCGAGGCGCGTGCCCATCGCGAGCAGCGCGTCCGCGTCGTGGACGTTGTCGAGCAGCGCATTGCCCGCCAGCAGCCCGGCGGCTCGCAGCGCCGCGCTGGCGCCCAGTCCCCGCGCGATCGGGATGCCGCCGTCGGCCTCGATCTTGACCTCCGGCGGCGAGCCGACGCTCTCGAACGCCGCCTGGACGCCTTGCCAGACCAGACGGCTCAACCCGTGCTCGGGCGCGCCATTCGGCTTGCCGGTCTCGACCGTGACGGCGGTCCAGATATCGAGCGCCATGCCGAGGCAGTCGAAGCCGGGGCCGAGGTTCGCGGTGGTCGCGGGGGCCCGTACGGTGACCTTCACGCTGGAAGCTTAGCAGCTACTCGATGCGGTCATTGCGAGCCATCGCGGCAGCGGGGCGCGGCAATCTGGGGTGGGGCGGAGCGCTCCGACTTGGGCAGACGTCCCGAGGTTCCTTTCGCTCCGACCGGCGCCTTTCGTTTCGTGACCATCAGCCCCGGGTGGTCAAGCTCACCAAACCTCTCGACCGACCTCCCTCCGGAGACGCTGAGACTTGCCGGCGCCTTTGAAAGAGAGACGCCATACTGGCGGCCTGCTCGCTACTTCAGGTTGGCGGCCAGGAACTCGACGCTGCGGTCCCAGGCCAGCGTCGCCGCATCCGCGTTGTACGCCGCGCCCTCCTCATTGGCGAAAGCGTGACCCGCGTCGTAGAAGTGGAACGTCACGCTGGCGGCCGCCGGTGACTGCTTCATGTTCGTCTCGAACTCTCGCACCATCTCCGGCGAAAAGAAGCCGTCCTGCAGCGCGAAGTGACCCAGCACGGGGACGCTGACGTTACGCG
>DASTLN010000078.1:0-2926 GCA_035714925.1 Dehalococcoidia bacterium
CAAAGACGCCGTTTTCCCAGAACGTCAGCGCGCCGTAGTTCTCGCGCACGAAGCCGCCCATCAGCGCCTTCAGCGACTCGAACTCGTCGTGGAGGTGTGCGGGCAGCGCCGCGAGATGCGGCAGATGCTGATGCGGGATCATCAGCAGGTGCGCCTCGGCGATCGGCGCGTGGTCGGCGATGACGTAGAAGTTTTCCGCCTCGTGGAGGAAGACGTTGCGGGTCCGGTCACGCGAGCAGAAGACGCAGGGGCCGAGTTCGGGATCGTTGAAGTCGGGCATCGGCTAAATGTTAGCGCGTGTCGCGGCAGTCCGGTCTCAGGATTGCTGCTTGTTCCGCGCGGCAACGACGTCAGCGATGGTTGGTTGCGATTCATCACGCGCGGTGAGCTGAATCGGTTGGCCGGGCTCAATCATGCCTTCTGTCAGGACGCGACAGTAGAATCCGCTGCGGCCGCTCTCCTGGAATCGCTTGACGAAGCGCTGGTCGCCGATTTTGATGCCAAGCTTGTAGCAGGGGAATCGCGGCTGGCTGACCTGGAGGACGGCGTCGCCAACCTGCAGGACGTCGCCGAGATGCAACTCGCCTTCCAGCAAGCCGCTGACGGTGAGGTTCTCGCCGAAGGTGCCGTTGGGTAGCTCGCGCCCCAGTTCTTCCTGCCATGCCGGGTAGTGCTCCGACGGGTAGCAGTAGACGGCCTTGTCGACGCCGCCGTGTACGGTGAGGTCGCCTTGCTCGTCGCCGTCGAGGTTGAGACGGCGGACCATCACGGGCTGGAGGACGGGCAGCTTGAAGATGCCGGTGCGGACCTCTTTGTCCATATAACGGATGGCCAGCGGCTTCGCGACCTGGATAGAGAGCAGCGCTGGGCCGGCAAGTGGCGTGTTGGTCATTACTCGAAGACGTCCTTTTGGGAGGTTCAGGCCTCATTCTAACGGGTGGCTCGGGTTAGCGTAGTGCCTGGCAGCGACCCCTTATTGACAGAACAAAATGGCGTGCCTAGACTCGATACTACAAATCAATACGTAGCGTGGATGGGGAGTAGTAGAGGGACGTAGCGGCCACGAGCGAGCCGGGATGGTGAAAGCCGGCGGCCTGCAGACCTCGAACTCGCCCCGGAGCTCCCGGGCTGAACCTGAGGCTGGAAAGCCTCGACGACGGGTAGGCCTGGGCGGGTAAGCCCGATACAGCGATTGAGTGTTCCTTCCCGGGCGGGGGCCCCGGAAGGAGAACTAGGGTGGTACCGTCCCCTTCCCCGGGATCCCTGGAGGAACGGGACTTTTTTATTGAAAGGGAGTCATCAGACAAAGGATCGGGAGAAACCCTGATCGTCTGGACTAACGAATGAATATACGGTCGCAAGCAGCGGAGGCCCCTATGGTCTCGGATGTCGCCACCCAGTGGCCGGCTACCCGAGACCGGGCCGTAGTAGGTGCGGGCTGGGAGCCCGTCGCCGCGGCTTATCGTCCCTTCCCGGACGTCGCGCGACCCGGCTTGCTAGCCCTCCTCCTTAGCTAGTCCTTCTCCTCGCGAGAGGACGAAAGGACTGCCCCCTATACCCATTAGACGAAGACCGTCAGCGAACAACGCTGGCTCGTCCCTAAGGAGGACGGAGTGAAACTTACAGGCGCACAAATCATTATGGAGTCCCTGCTCGCGGAGGGCGTGGACACGATTTTCGGCTATCCCGGCGGATCCAACCTGCCGATGTACGACACGCTGGCGCAGTACCGGTCGCAGATCCAGCACATCCAGGTCCGCCACGAGCAGGCTGCGGCCCACGCGGCGGAGGCTTACGCCCGCGTCACCGGTAAGGCCGGAGTCTGCTGGGCGACCTCCGGCCCCGGCGCCACCAACCTCGTCACCGGCATCGCAGATGCCTGGATGGACTCGATACCCCTGGTGTGCATCACGGGCCAGGCAGTGAGCTGGCTGATCGGTCGCGATGGCTTCCAGGAAGCCGACATCACCGGCATCACGATCCCGATAACGAAGCACAACACGCTGGTGCTCAACGTCGAGGACATCGCCGGCTCCTTGCGCGAGGCCTTCCACATCGCCACCACCGGCCGTCCAGGGCCTGTGCTCATCGACATCCCGCGCGACATCCAGCAGCAGTCCTGCGAGTTCGAATACCCGTCGGAGGTGAACCTGCCCGGCTACCACCCCCAGTTGGAGGGAGACCCGTCCCAGATCAAGCGGGCCGCCCACCTGATCGCTGACGCGGAGAAGCCGTTGATTCTGGCGGGTCACGGGGTCCTGATTTCGAAGGCATGGGATGAGCTGGTTGAGCTATCGGAGAAGGCACACATCCCGGTGATCACGACGCTGCTGGGCATCGGCGGCTACCCCGGGACGCATGAGCTGAATATGGGCATGCCCGGCATGCACGGTATGTACTGGAACAACATGGCGATCGGCGAGGCCGACCTGATTATGGGCATCGGCATGCGCTTCGACGACCGCGTTACCGGCAGCTTGAAAGACTTCGCGCCCAAGGCAAAGATCATCCATATCGACATCGACCCGGCCGAGATCGGCAAAAACATCCCGACCGCCGTGCCGATCGTTGGCGACGTGAAGCTCGTCCTCCAGGACCTCAACCGCGAGGTCACGCCCGTGCGCCACGACGCCTGGCGTGCCCGCCTCGACGACCTCAAGGCCAACCACCCCTCGATCGTCATACCGGAGACCGATAAGCTGCTGCCGCAGTACGTGATCAAGTCGATCTACGACGCGTCGGGCGCCGACGCCTACTACGTCACCGGCGTCGGCCAGCACCAGATGTGGGCCGCCCAGTACTTCTGGATCGACAAGCCCGCGGGCTTCATCACCTCCGGCGGCCTCGGCACCATGGGCTTCGAAGTGCCCGCGGCGATCGGCGCGCAGTTCGCCGACCTCAGCTCGACTGTCTGGTCGATCTGCGG
>DASTLN010000079.1:0-8001 GCA_035714925.1 Dehalococcoidia bacterium
CGACGAAGGCGTCGTCCTCCGTCGTTCCGGAGTACACTTGGCCTTGCGCTCGAGTCTGGGCCGTCGAACGAGCGCGACGAAGGCCGCGCAGGACGTGGCCGGATCCTGGTAGGTCAGGCTGCGCCTGACGATTCTCCGCGACCGGGACGGCTGGAACAGGAGGTTTCATGACGACGGCAATCGACGGGGTCCGTCAACTTCTGGACGAGCTCCCTCCGGACGTCTCGCTCGAAGACATCCAGTACCACATCTACGTGCGCCAGAAGGTCGAGCGCGGCCTGCAGGACGTGCAAGAGGGCCGCGTCCTGACTCAGGAAGAAGTCGAGAAGAAGATGGCGCGATGGACCAGGGAATAACCTGGCCCGAGTCGAGTCTGCCTGGCGGGACATCGAAGAGACCGCGGTCCACCACCTAGATGCTGAAGCGGTCGCGGCGTGGGCTTGCGAGATCGAGGCCCAGCACTTCGTCCGGGCGCCTCTCGTCAATCACGCGGAGGCTCTGGCCGTCTTCCCCGAAGGCGAGGCGATGGCGATGGGAGCGAACGCCCCCTGTCGTCGCCTCGATCACCGCCTCCGTGACGCGGGCCGAGTCGACGGAGCCCTTCCAGAGCCACTCCGACACTCCACCTCCATCGCGCAGGGTCCGCGGCAGATCACGCACCGCCGTCCGGAGCAGGCTGAACGCCTCTTACGGCCGGCGGCGTCCAGCCCGTTGACGTCGGCTTCTGGTGCGTGGGCAAGGACTTCCTTCGGCGTTCGCGAGCCAAGTGCCGCGTGTGGTAGGATAGCCGTCAGTCACTTCTTGGTCGCCCGGGCTCAACCCTTCTCCGGTGCCCGTGTCAAACCAAGAGGAGGTTCCCTGCCACCTCAAGGCGGTGGCCTGAAGGGGGCGAGGGAGACAGGTAAACTGCAGTGAGTCTTGGCGCGGCATCGCGCAAGAGGAGAGATGACTGATCTTAGCCTACAGTTCGACTCGGCGTTTCGAGCCCTGACCGACTACTCTCCAATGCGCTGGCAGAGCCGGCTCTTCGACCGGTTGCGCTCAGGGAACGAACTACCGCGCATCTGCGACTTGCCGACAGGGCTAGGTAAGACATCGGTGATTCCCATTTGGCTGATTGCCCTGGCCGCGCACCGCCAAGAGGGTTCAGCACCTCTTCCACGCCGCCTCGTCTACATCGTCAATCGCCGGACGGTCGTTGACCAGGCCACCAGCGTGGTCACGGACATCCGCAAGCGTCTGCTAGAACCGGATGATCCCCGCTGGTCGAAGCATGGAGAGATCCTGCAATCCTTGGCGGCTGCGCTTCGGGTCACGACATCGCCGAAGGGATTGCCGGTGGCCGTCAGCACGCTTCGCGGTGAGCTGGCCGATAACGAGGAGTGGAAGGTCGATCCCCGCCGGCCGGCGATCATCATCGGCACGATCGACATGATTGGCAGCAGATTGCTGTTCAGCGGCTATGGTGACGGGCGATACCATCGCGCACATCACGTCGGGCTCATCGGACAAGATGTACTGATCGTGCACGATGAAGCGCACCTCACGCCAGCGCTCAGCGAGCTCTTGCGCAGCGTGGCAGAGGTGCAACACCGTTCCGGCGATCCGCGGCCACCACGCGTGATGGAGTTGTCCGCCACGCAACGCGACGGCTATGACGATGGCCAGATTCTGCGACTGGAGCCTGAAGACGAGAACGACGCTATCGTGGGAGACCGCCTCGATGCGACGAAGCACCTCCGGCTTCACCCGGCTGACGACGGCCAAGTGAACGCCAAGTTGGCCGATCTCGCAAGGTCGCATGAAGCCGATGGCCGATCTGCCACCAAGGTGCTGGTATACGTCCGTTCGCCCAACGACGCACAGAAGATCGCAGACCAACTCAAGAAGCAACTCGGCGGCGACGCGGACAATCGGGTAACCCTGCTCACCGGCACGATTCGGGGATTCGAGCGGGACGAGTTGGTGGAGCATCAAGCGATCAAGTGCCTGCGCGGAGATGTGTGCCCTCTCCGAACGTTCTACCTTGTTGCTACTTCCGCGGGTGAGGTCGGAATCGACCTCGATGCGGATCATATGGTCTGTGACATGACGACGCTTGACTCGATGATCCAGCGATTAGGGCGCGTCAACCGCCGCGGAGGGGAAAACAGGACTGCCGACATCGACGCAGTGTGGCTACCTGAAGACGCTTCGCCCAAAGGGACTCCTTCGAGCTTGAACCGGGCGATAGCCGCTACCATTGCCATTCTGAGGCAATGGGCCGGTGAGCCCAACAAGATTGACGCCAGTCCGCGGCATGTGCGCCTACTCCTCGATGCTTTGGGCGATGACGAGCGCCAGGCTGCATTCTCACCCAAGCCCGACGCGCTGCCGCTGACGGAGATTCTGCTGGACGCATGGTCGCTGACGAGTGTCCAGGACATGCCGGGTCGGCCGGAGGTCGCGGCCTATCTGCATGGGCTCACGAATGATCCACCCGAGACGTATGTCGTCTGGCGGAAGGAAGTCGCCGAACTGGAGGCGGCGGCCCCCTCGGAGAATCTCCCGGCCGATGCATTCACTAGCATGAACCGCGACTTCGAAATGGTGTTGAGTGACTGGTATCGTGCCTGCCGGATCACAGCCCGCGAACGGCTACGAGATCGCACCGACCGCGTGGCCACGACGCTTGCCGACCTGCTCAAGGCGCATCGAAGGAACGACTCGCGCCGCGACTTCCCCGTCGTCCTGCTAGACGAACGCGGCTCTGCGAGCTGGTGTCGGCTCTCGGAGGCCGTCGCGAAGAACTTCAACCTGGCCTATCGGACTCTCGTTCTTCCTGTCGAGCTCGGAGGACTCAATGTGCACGGTATGCTCGACGCCAAGGTTCTGGAGCCGATCGCGAATATCGATGTCGCTGAAGCTGGCGAGCGTGAAAACTGTCGCGAACGGTGGCTCCACGTCTTCCGATCGGAAGGCGACGAACGATGTCTGCGGCTCCTTACGGGCGATTCTTCACCGACCCTTCCACCGGAGCTTCTTGAGCAGGAACGAATCGCCCTCAAGGACGATCTGGAAGACGGAGAGACCAAGGGCGAGACAGCCGACCTGGTGCTGATGGTATCGCGACGGAGATCCTTGGAGACTCCTGAGAGGGTCAAGGAAGAGCAGACCCTGGAGCGGCATACCAAAGTGATCACGGAGCAGATCACCCGTATCGCGGCCGGGCTGGGTCTGCCCGAGCCGATTCGAGGCGCCCTGGTCTTGGCGGCGCGCTGGCATGACCGCGGCAAGGAGCGACCTGTGTGGCAGCGCTTCGCCTGCAACGGCGCCGGCACCGAACCTCTTGCCAAGTCTACCCGATACCTGCATCCCCGCGCTCTTGGTGGATACCGGCACGAATTCGGCTCGCTGCTCGAAGCCATGAACGATCAGGAGCTCAAGGAGCACCCTGAGCATGACTTGGTCATGCATCTCATCGCTGCGCACCACGGCTGGGCTCGACCACACTTCGAGCTACGGTCTTTTGATCACGCCTATACGACCGTCGATAACACGGACGCAGCCGCTGAAGTCTTGCGCCGCTTCGGACGATTGCAGAAGCGCTTCGGGCGATGGGGCTTGGCGTGGCTGGAGTCCCTCCTGCGTTGCGCCGATATCGCCGCTTCAGGAGACACGGCGGCGTCGGCGATGGCTGTGCAGCCGCCGGAGGCCCAGGCATGACGTATCCGGAGCCGAGCTTCAGTGTAGACGTGGATGTGACAAACCCGGGTCATTTTTTCGCCTGCTGCGGCCTCTTGGAGCTGGCCCATCGCCTGTGGCCAGGTGCAGAGGCATGGTTCCACGCGAAAAACCGCCGCTTTGCCGTCCAGGTGGGCGACGCTGAACCGAGCCTGCGCCTTCTGATCCACAGCCTCAAGGAATGCACCGTGGCTGGCCTGACTCAACAGGAGAGCGACGAGCAAAGAGCCCTTGAGCAGGAGCGGAGGGATCATGGCAAGACGTTCCTTGCCGAGAAAGAACAAAGGCGTCAGGAGCTCGGGGAACAGGCGAGGGAGGGTACTCTTCGAATCGCAGAGCCAGTCGGTCTCTTGCTCGATTGGTGGAAATCCGACGAGGCGACAGTCAAAACCTGGGCCGGTCGCCAGGAGATTCACAAGATCGCACGCGCCGCGCAGGACGCACTCCCGGGCATCAACGATCCGACGCCGCTATTCGACTACGGTTGCATCATGCGGATGCCTGAAGAGTACTGCAAGGGAAAACTCGGCCGTAAGAAGCCAGTGGCACCCTTCTACTTCGATGCGAGGCGGTTCGCACACCCCCTTCATGCTGGTTTCTCCCTTGACGTCCTCGAGGCCGAGACCACCGCGCATCCGGCTGTGGAGTTGCTCAGCTTGATTGGTTTGCAGCGCTTTCGGCCCCGACCGGCGCCTGTCAAGTGGAGCTTCGATTACTGGGTCTGGTCCAGGCCGTTGGGCGCGCCTGTTGCGGCCGGCGTAGCGAGCGGTTCCGTTCCCGCTCCTGACCGGGAAGGTTACCGCTTCCCCCTGAGATTTCGTGACGATCAAAAACGGTATAAGGCCTTCGGCTGGGCCACGACTATTGGAGACCACAAATGAACGACGATCACATGATCAATGTGGAGCATGAGCACACGAATTGGCTCTCGGCTGAGAGCGACGCGGCAGCGCTGATAATGCGACAGCGCCTCGTTCCGATTGAAGGCCCGGGCGCGATCATCTTCCCTCCAACGTATCCGATGGAGCAAGACAAGGCTGGCTACAATATCGACAGGTTCGACGACCGCTCCAGCGTTTGCCAAATCGACAGTGTCGGATCTCAAGCCAACCGGATGGAACCGATCTTCAAGCGCGAGCGATATAAGCACCTCGTACCGCAGGTGGTCATCGCGGCGAACGATCGCAACATTCACATCCTTGATGCCGGGCACCGCGCCGCAGACGCGATCGTTCGCTTCTCCACCCTGGGTCCACGGCTGCACGAGGCTTTTCGTGCCTACCAGGCTGAAGGCGACGCCGTACCGCTGGCGAGGATCGCTCCTACGTCGATCGTGTTCGGCTCGTGGGACTCACGAGCCACGCAGGCCAAACTGCCGAGAATTGTCCGGTCCGTCATCCGAGCATACAACGTCAATGTCCTACGCCGATCGGCCCAGTACTCGACTATTGCAGGCGAGATCCTCGAGGGCGACGACGGGGACGCGGAGGTGACGACCAAGGGGCCGAAGGCCGAGCTCGGTCTGGCGCACGTGCCCGCTGTCCATACTCACGGCGGCATCGAAGTGCTCGGGGAGATCCGTCGAGATGCGATTCTCAACCTCTCAACTCTTCGTATGCTGGCAGGTCCGGCTGAGCGTGGAGACATCTTGAAGCTGCGCCGTTACATTTTCGGCCTGGCTCTGGTTTGCTTCACCGCACCTATGGAGCCTTTCCTGCGCGAAGGGTGTGAACTGGTGCCCGATCCCGACCAAGGAGCCGTCTGGAAGCTGGTCAAATACGATGGTACGCGCACAGATCTCATAGTCAGCCATGACCAGGCACTGGCTATCGCCACGACCGCCGCCGCGGCGTTCGGCGTGAAGGCAGAGGTCTCCGGAAAGTTTGAACCGGGCATTGCCAAAAAGGTCCTGGCGTTGAACGACTCGGATCGTAAGAAGCTCCTACGGCATGGCCCGATAACTCAGGAAGCCATTGAGGGACTTGGAAAGAAGCGATCGCGGGCCAAGGATTCGGACCAGATTTAAATCACAGACTAAGAAATGGACCACAACCTCTGCATATCGGTCATGTTCTTGGATCCCCTTTTCCATGGGAAAGGGGATGAGGAGCCGGAGTGGCCGCCTTCGCCGCTTCGCCTCTTCCAGGCCCTTCTGGCGGGCGCTCGCGTGGGCTGCCGCAGCAACCAGTGGACTCAGCATCAGGCTGAGGCGTTCCAATGGCTGGCTGGCCATCAGCCTCCCCGTATCATGGCGCCGGCCGCTCGTTGGGCGACACGCTGCACTTATTTCGTGCCCAATAATGATAGCGACAGGAAGGAGCGTCAGGAGCGCTTAACGGGCAAGGTTGCGCGGCCGCACTGGCTGGTGGGCGGTGACACCGTACATTTCGTCTGGCCAATAGACGAGAATAGCAGAAGGGAGAGCCAGTCTCATGAGGAAGTCATCTGTCATGAGGCTCGGCGTCTACTGGCACTTGGTTGGGGAATCGACCAAGTCGTAGGGAGCGGCCGGATTCTTACTGAAGCCGAAGTAGCGGCCTTACCCGGCTATCAGTGGCGCGCTTGGAGAGTTCGCCGGCCCGGCCTGCAGACTTGGCGCGTCCCTGTAAAGGACTCTCTCGAGGACCTCGAGCGAGTCCACCAATCCTTTTTAAAGCGCATCGATGGCCGACGATACCACCCGCCCCTCACCCTCAGCCGCTTCGATACTGTGCACTACCTGATGACGACAGTGCTTCCCCCACGTCCGTACGCTGCTTTCGAGTTCCCCCAGGCCATCGCTTTCCGTCATGAGAGTACGGCGCACGTCGCCGCCATGCTCCGATCGGTAAGCTGTCGCTGTGCGAAGTCGGACACCCACGAGTTTCCTGGCGGACCCGACATTTACGTGGCGGGTCACACTGGTCCGGATGAGCTGACTCCCCCACGTTTTTCCTACCTCCCTCTGCCAGCGATAGGGCACGAGCACGCTGATGGCATAATCCGTCGTGTACTCATCGCGGAGCCCTTTGGGGGGGACGGTGCCCACGCGGGGTGGGCTCAAGATCGATTGCGCAACGCGACGCTGGGGGACAGTGAGAGTAACGAGAGGGGCGTCTTGCTCGATCTTTGGCGACCGAATTCTCGCCTGATGGTGCGCCGATATGTCGGCGAATCGCGGACATGGTGCACCGTAACTCCCGTAGTTCTCCCAGGATTCGATGACGGCAAGCATGCCAAGGCGGAGAAGCTCTTTCTTACCGCCGTGGCGCAAGCAGCGATACCAATTGAAACTATTTCCGAGCTGGCACTCCGTAAGTCGCCTTTCTGGCCTGGCTCACAGCATTCGCGTCACTACGCTGTACCCGCTTACATCAGCAGATTTCCGAGGTGGCACGTGTGGATAAAGTTCAAAGAGCTCGTGTCAGGGCCGTTGGCCATCGGCGGAGGCCGGCATGCGGGCTTGGGACTCTTTGCCGCCAGTGAGGACTGAATCGTAGTGTTTTTCGATTCCGCTCTTTGACAACTGAATTTCAGCGCAAGACGCGCTCGATAATCCGATACCCCAACGGGGTTGTATCCATCAGCCCAGGGCAAGCGCCAGCGCCCCCCTGGGTACGAGCGGCCCGTGAAGCAAACCCTGAAGATACTCGGTTCAATGTCAAGGGGTTCATGCCGTCTCCAGGGTCGATTCATCCAAGGGCGTAGAACTTCTCTCCATCGAAGTCGGTTCCAGTCCGGATCATGCCATGGATAGCGTGCAGGAGCTTCCGCATCACAGCCACGATGGCCTGCAAGGGGGCCTTCTTCCTGGCGATCAACTTCTCGTAGAACGCCTTGACGTTGGGCTCCCACCGAATCGCGGTCAGAGCCGGCAAGTAGAGCGCCGCTCTGATGAAACGATTTCCCAGGCGCGATATTCGTGCAGGAGGATGCACGGACAGGCCGGACTGGAAGATTCGCGGGTCGAGCCCCGCCATGGCGACCCACTGGCGCTTCGACATGTCCTTGGGGAGAACACAGAGCTCTCCCAGAATCTGGATCGCGCTGGCCGCAGCGATGCCCTTGATGGACGTCAACTGGGAGAATTGCCTCCGGAGCCTCGGGCACGTCTCAATGAGCCGCCGAGCTCCCGCCTGCAGGGCGATGATCCGTCGCCCGAGGTGCCGAACGTTGACGTCAATGTCGCGACAAACGGTGTCACTGACGTATTCAGCGGCATGATGGCGATTCTTCTCCTGCGTCCTCGTCTTCATCAGGCTTCCAATCCGGCGAGCCACGGATCGCAGCTCCATTTCT
>DASTLN010000080.1:0-10643 GCA_035714925.1 Dehalococcoidia bacterium
GACGACGAGGTTGCCCTCCCAGTCCGTCATGCGGTCAATCCAGAAGACGAGTCCGCCGGTGGCGAGGCCGCCGAGGTAACCAAAGCGCTCCAGCAGCACGACGTCAGCGCCTTCACGGGCCGCCGCGACGGCGGCGCAGAAGCCCGCCGGTCCACCGCCGACCACGAGCACGTCGCAATGGCCGTAGACCGCGATGTCGCGCTGCGGCTCCCGAATCGTTTCGCCGGATTCTACTCGCATGGAGTCCTCCCCGGCCTATTCTAGTAGGTGGCGATCGGCTCCCGTGCCGCGGCGCCTGAGATCATCGACGGTGGCGATGCCAGCGACTTTGCGTGATGCGCGAACGAGTCTGAGGTCATCGCGTTGAGCCGGATGCGCGAGAGCAAGTGGACCAGGGTGCGCATCTCCGGCTCCGAGATGCCCTCCCAGAAGGCACGCACGTGCTCGCCAACATCGGGCACCAGCTCTTCAAAGATCTCGCGGCCGGCGGGCATCAGCTCGACCCAGAACTTGCGCTTGTCGACGGGATCGGGGACGCGCCGGACGTAGTTGTCCTCCACCAGCACGTCAACCAGCTTGGTGATGTTGGTCGGGCTGACGTTCATGCGAGTGACGATATCGGTCATCAGAAGGCGCTCGTCCGGCTCCTGGGCCAGGAGGCGCAGCACGTTGTAGCGCGCGCGGGTGATGCCACCGCGCAGCTCAAACGGCGAGTCTAGCTTTAGCGACATGTAGGTCCGCATCAACAGGAACTGCGCCTCGAATGCCAGCGATGGCGTCTGGGGGCAATGTTCTTTGTACCAGGCCGCTAGCTCAGCTATCGGTGTTTCCGAGAGCAGTCCATCTTCGCCGACTTCAAACTGGTTCATAGAAACCGTCCTTATTGCATCCTTCGCGATGTGGGAGTCTACCTCATCGACGTTAGAAACATATATAAATAACCCACCCAGGCGCTTAATTCGTGGACGTTATTTTACTTCAGGTTGACAAGCCTGAGCTCCGTCCACGCGAGGGTACGCAATCGCACCCGCAATGGATGTCTGATGCGGTAACATCTGGTGGATATGCCAAGAGTGACCAGGCTTAGCCACGCAGTACTCTTCGTTTCCGATCTCGAACGGTCGCAGCCGTTCTACGAGAAGGCATTTGGCCTCGAAGTGGTGACGGGCCGCAAAGGCGCCGCATTCCTGCGCGCTCCCGGTTCAGAGCAACACCATGACCTCGCGCTCATGGAGGTGGGGCAGCAGGCGCCCAACCCGCCACAAGGGTCCGTTGGACTCTATCATCTCGCCTGGGAAGTCGAGACGATCGAGGAGTTGGCCGAGTCCGTCGAAGCGCTGCTCGAAATGGGCGCGTTGGTCGGCGCCAGCGACCACGGGGCGACGAAGTCGCTCTACGGCAAGGACCCGGACGGCATCGAGTTCGAAATACTGTGGCGCCTGCCTCGCGAGGCGTGGGGCGAATTCGAGAACTCGGTGAAGACGGTGCCGCTGGACCTGGCGGCCGAGCTTGCACGCTGGGGCAAGCAGGCTACAGAGGCCAAATCGGGCGCTCAAGGAGGGTAGGGGTAATGTCGAAGCTGGTAGGCGTCTACGCGACCTCACACACGCCGTTTTGCTACATGCCGCCGGAGAACTGGAACGCGATCCGTGACACGCGCGCCCTGCGCGCCGACGTGCCGAGGGATGAGATCGAGGGCAATACAGACAAGTACAACCGCATCCAGAAAGCGTTCGAGACGCTGCGTACGAAGCTGGCCGAGGCAAAGCCGGACGTCGTGGTCATCATCGGCGACGACCAGATGGAGTGCTTCGACTTCAAGAACTTCCCCTCCTTCGCGCTCTACGTGGGCGAGGAGTTCAAGGGCTTCGTATCCAGCCCGGCGGCGCTGGCGCACGACGCGTTCCAGTCGGTCGGCGTGACGCCGCCGAAGGAGGTCGAGCACCTGATCAAGGATGTCGGACCGCCACGGCGCGCTACGTTGAAGGGACACCCGGAGCTGGGCGCCGCCCTCCTGGCGGGCCTGGTCAAGCGGGACTTCGACCCGGCGTTCAGCATGGAGATGACGAACCCCGATTTCGGGCTGGGGCACGCCTTCATGCGGCCCTCCGAGACGCTAACGGACATGAAAACGCCGGTGCTGCCGGTGCTAACCAACTGCTACTTCGCGCCGCAGATCACGGGTAAGCGCTCGATGCAGATGGGCGTCGCTATCCGCGAGGCGATCGAAGAGCATGACGGCGACCTGCGCGTCGCGGTGATCGGCTCGGGCGGGCTGTGGCACACGCCGGCACGCAAAGAGGCCTACCTGGACGAGACGTTCGACCGCAGCGAGCTCGACTTCATGGCGAAGGGCGACATCGAGGGCATGGCGCGCTACTTCGATGAATACGAGCCGCCGTCCGGCGACCCGAGCCAGGCGGCCCAGCCGCGCGGCGCGGCATCGACGGGCATGCCGCTCTCGCCGGGGCCTCAAGGCGGCACGCGCGAGACGTCGAACTGGATCGCGGCGGCGGCCGTCGCGGGGAAGCCTGCCACGGTGGTGGACTACGTGCCGGTTTATTCGTCGCCGATCGGCTGCGGCTTTGCCTACTGGGACGGTTTCTAGAGGCAGCGTCAGTTAGAGACAGCGTCAATCGGTGCTTTCGAGCTATTCGATAGCAGAACTTTCCTTCAGGAGTCAGACTGCTCGTTTAGTGCTAAAATAAAGCGTTCGAATGATGATTCTCCGGACGTTTCTACTTCGATTGAATTGACACGCTGTCGTTCTCGAACCCTCGTAATAACCGCGCTTCGCGTCCCTCGGAGAGATGCAAGCTCCCATCGCCGAAAGGACGCACTAGTTGTCGTTTTCTAGCTTTAAGCTAAGGGCGAGCAGTATGGACGTGCTCGCCAAACAGAACATCACAGAACCCACCCCCATCCAGGTACAAGCCATTCCCATCATGCTCGAAGGCCACGACATCATCGGTCAGGCCTACACAGGCTCCGGCAAGACGCTTGCCTTCGGCCTGCCGATTACCGAAATCTGCGACCCAGACTCCAACACAACCCAGGCCCTGGTGCTCTGTCCGACGCGAGAGCTGGCGCAACAGGTCGGCGGCGTGCTCGGGCAACTCGGCAAGCCTGCCGGGTTCAGCGTCGTCACGCTCTACGGCGGCGTCGGTTACGGCCCGCAGATGGACGCGTTGCACGCCGGCCCGCAGATCGTCGTCGGTACGCCGGGACGCATCCTGGACCACCTGCAGCGCCGCACCCTCAGGCTTGACGCTCTGCGCGTCTTCGTCTTGGACGAAGCGGACCAGATGCTGGACAAGGGTTTTGCGCCGGACGTGGAGCGCATCCTGCGCCAGACGCCGAAGTCGCGCCAGACGGCGCTGTTTTCCGCCACGACACCCGATTGGGTGAAGCGCGTCTCCGCGCAGTACCTCAACCAGCCCGAATTCGTCCAGACGGACGAGGAGGCCGAAGCTGCGCCCGACATCGAGCACAGCATCATCGAGGTTTGGAGCGGCGAGAAGCTGCCCGTCCTGCTCAGCCTGCTCAGCCAGCCCACGGAGGGAGCCACGCTGGTCTTCGGGCGCACCCGACACGGTGTGATCAACCTGGCGCGGCGTCTGCAGAAGCTCGGTTTCGAAGTCGAAGCGCTGCAGGGCGATCTTGGCCAGCCGGCGCGCGACCGTATCGTCAAGCGCTTTCGTGAGGGCCATCTGCCGATCCTTCTCGCCACCAACGTTGCGGCCCGCGGCCTCGACATGCTGAACATCGAACGCGTCATCAACTACGACTTGCCGGAGACGAGCGAGCTGTTCGTCCACCGCGTCGGCCGCACCGGCCGTATGGGCCGCTCCGGGGAGGCGATTACCCTGATCGCCGCCACGGACTTGCTCAAGATCCAGGAAATCGAACGTGACCTCGGGCGCAAGTTGCCGCGCATACCTGTGCCGCCGCCCGCCCCCATGCAGCCCGTTAAATCGGTCGCGGCAAGACCGCCGCGGCCCGCCATTGCTCAAGAGCTTTCGGCTTCCCCCGCGGCCGTGAAGGACGAGACTGACCAACCCCGCCGTCGCCGTCGTCCCAGGCGCAGAAGGCCGCAGCTGGCGCAAGCCGGCGCTTAACGGCCTGACTCCGCCTGGAACCCGGATGCCCGCCCTACATGGATTGTGGGGAGGATGAAGGAGTCGAACATGAAGCTCGGAGGTCACAGGCCCGGCAGCCTCACTGCATTTGTCGATGGGACTACCGGCGAGATGCTGCTTCAAATAGCCGCCGATCCCAATGGTGATCCCCGCGTCGCCTTTCGTCTCTTCGATTGCAACGGCAACCTCGCCAAGGACTCCGACGGGTTCAACACCTACCCCAAGGGCCTCGACATCCGCGGCGCCAACGACGAGCAGCTCCTGGAGTTGCCCGACGAGCCCACCGGTAATGTGAAGTACCGCCTGTATAACTCCGACGGCCGCCTCCTGACGACGTCAGACGGCGCGCGCACCCAGATCCTCGGTGGTCTGCGTATCGAAGGCGCCAAGGCGCCCTCGCGCACCAAGCAGGCCACGAAGGCGTAAACGCCGCAAAGCTACAGGCTTCAAGCTGCAAGCTACAGGCTTCAAGCATCAAGACAAGGCCGCGAGATTAGTCTCGCGGCCTTGTCTTTTCGCGCGAGCCTCCTGCTTGAGGCTTGAGGCTTGAGGCTTGAGGCTTGAGGCTTGAGGCTTGAGGCTTGAAGCTTGAGGCTTGAGGCTTGAGGCTTGAGGCTTGAGGCTTGAGGCTTGAGGCTTGATCGCGAATCGCCGCATCCGGACGGGGGGTTGTGCTTGCATCCTCGGAGCCGAGTGACGAAAGTGGCGCCATGCGATTCGAGTTCGTCGAGACCGCCACGTCGCGTATCGAGGTGATGCTGCACGGCAGAAGCGGCCCGTTGGTGTTCATGCACCCCGAGGCGTTCGGCGGCATCCGCGGCGACACGCGCTTCGCGGAGGCGCTGGCGGCGCTGGGCGCGCGCTTCGTTGGCATGAACCCGCGCGGCTCCGGTGGCAGCATGGGCCCGATGACCGAGATCACGCTGCACGACATGGCGGCGGACGCGATCGCGGTAATCGAACGCTACGGCGACGGGCCGGTTGTGATCATCGGCCACGCCGGCGGCAACCGCGTTGGGCGCATGGTCGCGACGCTGCGCCCCGAACTGGTGCGCGTCCTTATCCTGGTCTGCGCCGGGGGGCGTGTGCCGCCTTCGCCCGAGGTCAGCGCGGCGACCGCCCGCTGGCGCGACGACTCGCTGCCCTGGGCCGAACGGCTGGCTGCGGCCGAAGTCGCCTTCCTGGCGCCCGGCAACCACTTCCCGGATTACTTCCCCTGGCCGGACTACTCGTTCGCCGCCGCGACGGCATGGGGGGCGGCGGGGCGCGCCACGAATACGGACGAATGGTGGGCCGGCGGCACGGGACGTATCTTCGTGGTGCAGGGCGCGCAGGACCCCGCCGCGCCGCCGCAGAACGGCCACCTGTTGCGCGACGAGTTCCCGGACCGCGTTGAGCTGGTCGATATCGAAGGCGCGGGGCACTTCCCGCAGATCGAGCAGCCGCAGGCGACGCTGGCGGCGGTCGCGGGGTTTCTGAGGAGGGAAGGACTCTTGGGCTAGGCGGCGCCGCCACGACGACGCCGGGTGGGCTGCGCCTGCGCTGCTGCCTGGTGACCGTGAACGATGGTGTCGAGGTGCTCTTTGCTGATCTTGACCTCTTTGCCGATCTGCGCCCGCGTGAACTCGCTGAGGCCGAACTCACGCAGCAGCTTGCGCACCTGCGCCGGGCGCTTGGAGAGATAAGCTGCCGCCTGCTCGATAGTCAGGTAGTCGGGGAATGGATCGACGTTCATAGTCCTTCTCCGAAGGACGGGGGCATTCA
Organism: Dehalococcoidia bacterium; assembly: GCA_035714925.1. Taxonomy (GTDB): domain Bacteria; phylum Chloroflexota; class Dehalococcoidia; order DSTF01; family WHTK01; genus WHTK01. The sequence goes on from DASTLN010000080.1 coordinate 5,904, forward strand.
ACCTAGCACGCCCCCTGCATCGCCTGTCAACGCGATGCTAATTCGGCGTGCCGCGGGGTGATATCAGGGATAACCCTGATCTCCGACTCATATGCGCCTCGTATGGGATATTGTCGATAATCCCTAGAGATGTGGGGAATGGCCATGCTGGTTTTTTGCCTGGTGACGCTGCCGCTGGTCGCGGCATGCACCGGCGAGTTGGGACCGAACGCGGAACCGACCTCAGGAACCTTGGCAGAACGTTCCTTAGACCTGTTAGACCCGGAGATTGGCGACCGCTTACGAGCTATGCCATGGGTGACAGACGGGAGCGTGGAGTCCGGCGCTTTCGTCGGAGCCCTGCTGACCGTGGAACGAAGCGGTGAGTACCCAGGACAAGCAGAGCGGAAGACCGACATCAGTGAGGTTCTTGATGCCCTGCAGGAGGCGTCCTGGTACAGTCCCAACCTTGACTCGGGCAAGAAGCTGCTGCTGGCCTCACTATTCGAGATTTATCAGCTCGGTCATCAGACCACGCCTGACGGGCTAGCGTACAAGCCTGTCTTCGAATGGCGGCCTACTTACCCATGGATGCAATTGATTGATGACGTCATCAGCCTCGACCTTCATATCGAGCATCACTCCGCGAGCGGGGCGCCCGTCCAGCTTATCGCCTGGGGGGATGACACAGAGTCGGTGAAGGAAGCGCTCAGCTATGCGTCAGAACACATTGGCGGCATCGAACAATTCGCCGGCAAGCACGATGCCAAATACGTTCTGGTAGTCGTAGACTCCGGCCTGCGGACGGCTACTGCGGGCGAGCCTATACCCTGAGCGCAATCGTCGTCATCAGCCCCACCGCCGCATGTAGCCTTGAGATAACGGTTGCCCACGAAATTGCTCATCTAATTCTGCCCATCGGCAGCCCTGCCACGTGGTTCGATGAGGGCATTGCGGTGCTGCTCAGTTACCGCCTCACAAACCAGGACTTTTCAGCGCGAGAAGCCTCGGTGCACTCACGGTTGGAAGACGAGGCGTTCTTCATGCTGGACAGGTTCCACTACCCTGAGAATCACCGCTTTAGCGCTGACGACCAGTCTAGGGAGAGTTCCGCCGGGTTTCTCTTTGCTTACGAACTGGTGCAGATCATTGGCTACGACGCGCTTTCGACCGCTGTCCAGGACCTTCCCGATTACTTCTTTGGACAAGATGCCATCGACGCAATCTTCGACGCGACGCCTGAAGAGAACACGGGCGAGGTCCGCTCCTTGATTGCGAAGTGGTGCCGTCGAGGTGAACGCAACTACTTCACGCGGGAAGAGTTCGAGGATCTAGTCTGTAGCCCCTCCGACTAGGGAGCGACTACTTGATCAACCGGCGGCGCATGGACCAGAGGACGGTGCGGTAGAGGATCGCCGTCACAATGAGGATCCAGATCAAGTCGACCAGCATGCTCAAGGCCACGTCGCCGGTGACCCAGCCGCGCTGGAGGTTGACCGCGTGGCTCAGAGGCAGGAACCAGGCGAAGATCTGCATGCCCCTCGACAGCTCCTCCGGCGGGAAGAAGACGCCGCCGACCCAGAACATCGGGATCACGATGAGGCTGACGAAGTAGCCGAGCTGGCTGACGCTGGTGACGAGCGACGTGGCGAGCAGCGCCATCGAGCCGAACATGAAGCCGAGGAGGAACGCCGTCGGGATCGCGAGGACGACGAGCGGCGAGTCGACGAGGCCCCATACGGGCGTCAACGCAACTGTGATGATGACCAGGAAGCAGGTGCTCAGTACGCCGCGGCTGGCGGCCCAGGTAATCTCGCCGGTGATCACGTCGTCGATGCTGACGGGCGTGGCAATCATGGCGTCGTAGGTCTTCTGCCACGCCATGCGGTTGTAGGACGCCCAGGCCCCCTCGGCGATCGCGGCCCACATCGCAAAAGCGGCCATGACGCCGGGGGTGAGGAAGACGATGTAGTCTTCGCCGCTCTCCAGCTCGACGAAACGTCCGAGGCCGAGCCCGACTCCGAGGATGACGATCAACGGCTCGATGACGGGCCAGAGGATCTCGGCTCGCCAGAGGCGCTGAAACACGTCGGCGTTGCGCCGCCAGACTTTCAAGGTGCGGTAAGAAACATCGATGTCGGTTAGTGCCATCATTCGATCAGCTCCCTTCCGGTGAGGCGCAGAAAAACGTCCTCCAGGGAGGCCTTGCGCAGGACGACCTCGCTGCCGATCGCCTCGAGGCCACGCAGGTCGAGCGATTCGGCGTGTTGCCCGTCACGCTCGAAGATGTAGATAACGTCCTCCGTCTCCTCCACCTCGAAGCCGTTTGCCAGGCTGCGTACGCCGGCCAGCGCCTCGCGGTGCCGGCCCTCCTCGAAGTGCACCTCGACGACCTCGCGGCCGATGACGTCTGCGATCAGATCACGCGGCGTGCCGCGGGCGATGATGTGGCTCTCATCCATGATGATGACGCGGTCGCAGAGCTGCGCCGCCTCCTCCATGTAGTGGGTGGTCAGCAGCATCGTCATGCCGTCGCGTTTGAGCTGACGCAGCTTGCGCCAGAAAAGCTGGCGCGCCTGCGGGTCGAGCCCGGTCGTGGGCTCGTCCAGGACCAGCAGCTCGGGCTGGCTCATCAGGGCGCGAGCGACAACGAGACGGCGTTTCATACCGCCCGAGAGTTGGTCGATCTTGGCGTCTGCCTTGTCTGTGAGCGCCATGAGGTCTAGCACCTCGGCGGCGCGTTGCTTCGCGGTGGTCGCGTCGATGTCGAAGTAGCGGGCGTAGGCGCGCAGATTCTCGAAGGCACTGAGGTCACTGTCGAGGTTGTCGTCCTGGGGGACGACGCCGAGGCGCGCCTTGATGGTCCGAGCCTCGTGAGCCGGGTCCATGCCGAGGACACGCAGGCTACCCGAGGTAACCGGCGAAACGCAGCAGATCATGCGGATCGTGCTGGTCTTGCCGGCGCCATTCGGTCCGAGCAGGCCGAAGCACTCGCCCTGGACGACCTCGAAGTCGATGCCGTCGACGGCGATCAGGTCGCCGAAGCGCTTGGAAAGCGCACGTGCTTCTATGAGCACTTGTGGTTGCATGAGTAAAACACCCTTGCTCCAACGCGTGGCAGAGAGACACGCGGAGCGAATTCAGGTCAAACCGGTGGGTTGGGGCGTGTTAGCTATGAAGTTTCACGGTACCGGCGCCTTTTACGCGCGACATGGGGCGACCCATACCTGCTGCGTGATACATTTGCGTTCCGTCATTCATCCCGCCCAGCCCCGAGTCGCTGCGACTGCGGTGGCGCTCCCCCAGGAGGCCCTATGAAGGCTGCCGTCTTCGAAGGTGTTGGAAGTCCTCTGGTCATAGAGGATATACCACAGCCGAAACCTCGCCAAGGAGAAGTTCTGATCAAAGTCGCTGCCTGCGGCGTCTGCCACAGCGACCTCCACGTGATCAAGGGCGAACTCCCATATCCGACACCGACGGTCCTCGGTCACGAGATGTCGGGCATCGTCGTCGAGGTCGCGCCGGATGTGCTGAACGTGAAGCCGGGCGATCGCGTGGTGACGACGTTCATCCTGCCCTGCGGCCGCTGCCCCGGTTGCGCCCGCGGCCGCGATGATCTGTGCGAGAACTTCTTTGCCGTCCACCGCGCGAAGGGCGTCTTCTACGACGGCGAGACACGGCTGCACCGCGCCGACGGCACGCCGCTCGCGATGTACAGCATGAGCGGGCTGGCGGAGTACTGCGTCGCGCCGGCGACAGCGGTCTTCCCGCTGCTGCCCGAAGTCTCATTGCCGGAGGCCTGCATCCTCGGCTGTGCCGTGCCGACGGCGTACAGCGCAGTGCGCCACCAGGGCGACGTCCACCCCGGCCAGACAGTGGCGGTCGTCGGCGTCGGCGGTGTGGGGTCGAACATCATCCAGATGGCGGCCGCCTTCGGGGCTGCCGAGGTCATCGCCGTCGACATCCGCGAGGACAAACTGGCGGCGGCGCGCCGGCTTGGCGCCACGCAGGGCGTCAACGGCCTGGACGGCGACCCCGCCGCGGCGATCCGCGAGCTGACAGGCGGCAAAGGCGTCGACGTCGCCTTCGAGGCGCTGGGGCGTCCCGAGACGGTGATCAACGCCTTCGACGCGGTGCGCGACGGCGGCCGTGTCGTTGTCGTCGGCCTGGCGCCGACGTCTGTTGCCGCGCCGATTGAAATCACGCGCCTGGTGCGGCGCAGCGTCAGCATGTACGGCAGCTTCGGCGCCCGCATGCGCGCCGACGTGCCGGAGGTCGTCAAGCTCGTGGCGCGCGGCGAGGTCAGCACGGAGCAGCTCGTAACGCAGCGATTCACGTTAGACACCGCGGGTGAAGCGTACGACGCGTTAAGCCGCGGCGAGGTTACGGGACGCGCCATCGTGGTGATGGACGCGGCGGCGAAGTGAGCGGCAGTCCGCGATTGTGCTAGCCTATCGGTGGTACCTGAAATCGCTTCCAAGAGGGTGAGAAATGGCCACTACAACCGCTGAAGACAGACTCCTCGAACAGGTCCTGGCGACGTTCCAGAACGCCTCAAGTCCGCGGCTACGCGAAGTCACCGAGGCCGCCATCCGCCACATGCACGCCTTCGTGCGCGAGGTCAACCTGACGCAGGAAGAGTGGATGACCGCGATCCAGTTCCTCACCGCCGTCGGGCAGAAGTGCGACGACGTGCGCCAGGAGTTCATCCTGCTGTCCGACGTCACTGGCACGTCCAGCCTGGTCGAGATGATCAACTAC
>DASTLN010000081.1:0-2721 GCA_035714925.1 Dehalococcoidia bacterium
ACTCGTCTTAAGATTCTGCAAAGCGTGTCGACCTTCAAAGAGAACAATGGAACTCACGCTCTCCGGCCCAACAGGACGCGAGAATCTCACCGAGGCCCAACTGGTATTGCTGGCCCGGCAACGTGATGCCGCCACGTGGTCGGAGATCTACGTTCAGCACTACACGCGCGTCTACCGCTACATCTACGGATATCTGGGCTCAAAAGAGGAAGCCGAGGACCTCGCCGCGCAGGTCTTTCTGGAGGCGATTCAGAACATCGACTCCTATCACGACCGGGGACGACCCCTCCTCGCCTGGCTCTTCGGCATCGCCAAGAACTTGATCCGCGGTCGCGCCAAACGGGTGCGCAGAAACCTGGAGGCGATCGCCAACCAAACCGCGGAGTTACAGAGGACGCCGAGCTCTCAGGGCGGCATCAGCCCGGAGATGATGGACATCCTCAAGGGCCTCAACAGCCTGACTGGTGAGCAACGCGAAACGCTAGTGCTGCGCTTCCTGACCGGACTTACGGCTAAGGAAACCGGCCTGGTCATGGGGAAAACGGAGTACGCCGTCTATGCGCTTCAGGTCCGAGGCCTCGCGACGCTGCGAAGGTTGATGTCGGAACCAACCGCCGTCCGAGATTCCATCGACGGAAAGGCCGTGGCGTGATGGAAGCGAAACTGGAAGCACGCCTGATCGAGCTGAGTCGCATGTCGAAAGCAGAGCGCCTGACGGAAGGGAGCAACGCCGACGCCGACGTACGTGCATACCTTCAAATGCTGGACTATATGGGCTCGATGGAGCCGCCGGTACCGTCCCAAGCGAAGTTATCGGCGGGACACACACGCCTGATCGCAAGCCTCCAGGACTCGCAACCTGCGCCCCTACTGACGCGCCTGTTCGGCCGTGCCGGTCACGCGGTCCGCGCCATGCCCGTCGCCCTGACCGCCGCGGTCATCCTCGTCACCGCCTCCAGCGCGGCCGTGATCACGGACGTTAGCGGATCGGGAGCGGCGTTCAGCGAAGTGCTCTCCACGCTCGGAATCAAAAAGAGTACGCGAATGTTGGACGAGCCGCCGCCCGTCTTGACGCCGCCATCATCCGCACCAGCCCGGGCTCCGCTCGAGTCGCGCCCCGGCGTGCTCGAAGACGAGCCGGACACCCCGCCCGCATCTAACCCGCCGGCCAAGACCGAACGAGGCGATGCGCAAGCCACGCCAGGTGAAGGGGGCAACCAGCCCGGCCAGGGTGGCATCAGCCCCGTTAACGGCAATGGCAACGGCGCCGGTCAGGAAGGCGCGCCCCCTGGGCAGGGCGGCGAAAACCCCGGTAACGCCGGTGGCAGCGGTATCGGCATCGGCCAGGACGGTACGCCCCCGGGGCAGGGCGGCGAAAGCCCCGGTAACGCCGGTGGCAGCGGTATCGGCGTCGGCCAGGACGGTACGCCCCCGAGTCAGGGTGGCGAAAACCCCGGTAGCAGCGTGGGCCAGGATGGTACGCCCCCGGGTCAGGGTGGCGAGAACCCGGGTAACGGGCAAAACAAGAAGCCGTAGCCACTCAATGAAGGCAAAGGAAGAGGGCCGGGATACACCCCGGCCCTCCCCGTGTCAATGGAGCGCAGGGGGTTGCTCCATTGGAAACACGCGCTGGTTCACGTCACTCGACGAGCTTTATCGTCCTGAGCGCGTTCTCCACGTCAAAGCCGCCGCTGCCGCCGGCGAAGTCGACACCATCGATGAATATCTCAGCGTTCATCGGGCGCACGATGACGCAGGCGGGATTCTGTCCGTTTCCATTGCAACCGGGACCGCCGCAGGCACTCTCGACGTAGGCCGTGATGAAGCCAAGAATCGTGACGTCTGCATTTGATCCGGAACCTGAAGCCGTGACAATCGGTATGAGGGCGAATCGTGGACTCTCCGTGTACACGACGTCGTAGATGCCTTCGGCGTTGGGGGTACCAAAGACAAACTCAACCGAATCGCTGTTGTTGTACAGCAGGTCGTCGACGAAGGCGGAGCAGGTCGGACCGCGCAGGTTGCCGGTCTTGGGGCGGATTACGTCGCCCTCGCCATAGAAGCACTCACTGCCGTCGAGGATATTCTCCGAGTACTCGCTGGAGCCACTGCTGCCGGGATTGCAATCCTCATCGACGTTGCCGGGTTCGCCACCCTCATCCAGCCGCACGGGCCCTGAGTTGCCATCTCCCCAGGAGTCCTGAAGTCTCGGGATTTTGATCACACAGGGATCGTCCCAGAGATTCGGATTGATCGTCGTCCCGTCCTCTTCGTAAAAGTAGCAAACATCGTCGGGGTTGCTGCCGGGGTAGGGGTCCGTGTGATGGAAGCCGAATGGCATCAACTCGTTGCTCATCACGGCTTCGCCTTTTCTGGCTGTCGCGCAGACGTTTAGGTCGGCGTCCTGTATGCCCAGGACGCCAGCAATGAATGTCTTCTGATTTCGCTTCAGCCGCACCGTGATCGTGTCCTCGACGGCTGCCCCGGAGCAGGTCGTGCCGAACGTGATGTCCTGAAGCTCGTCGTCGATGACCACGCCGTTCTTGGTGCCCCACACGTTCGCCGCGCTCTCCGCAGTGCCTTCTTCGGGCAGGTCACGCGCACCGGCAAGCACCATCGCGTCGGCGTCGTTCTGGGCCTCACGCTTGGTGTGGGTCGAGAATCCCAGGTCGATGGTCAACGCGGCGAATCCCAGGATCACGACCATCGTTATGGCGGCCA
>DASTLN010000082.1:0-1845 GCA_035714925.1 Dehalococcoidia bacterium
CTCCGCCACCTCCGCCGTCACACGTTTCGCGAACGCCGCCTCGTCGTAAGGCCGTCCCGCATCCTTCGCCTCGATCATCGCCAGCAGGTCGTCCGGCCGTGTCAGGCTGCCGCCGTGAGTCGTCAGGATGCGGTCCTTGCTGAGCTTCACCTTCGTCCTCTTTCTATGTTCGCTGCGGCCGCGGCTGCGTCGCCTCGGGATACTGCGCCGCCACACCTGTCGCCGGGCTGCGACGCGCCACCGGCCGCCCCGGCTCGTCCGGCGACACCGGTATGTCCAGGTCCGGCGTCTTTCCCAACGCCCGGTCGACGATCTCCGTCAGCGGCTCCTTGTCATAGCCGACGTAGAACGCCGCCGTCAGCCGTATCGGGTCGCCGGAGTAGAACGTCACGTACTGCGTCATGCGCTGGGCGAACGCCGACCCCGTCACGTCCCACGCCAGCTTGAACAACCTGACGCGCTCTTCAGCCGAGATGCCCGGCCGGCCTCGCACGTAACGGTCGATGTATGGGCGCTCCTCCGGGTTCTCGAAGTCGGCCTCCGCCGGCGCGTAGAAGAAGCCGCCGGCCGCCAGCACCTGGATGATCTCGACGAAGCGCCGGTAGATGCGCATCGTGTGCAGGTGGAACGCCCGCGGCCCTAACGCCGCGCTGCCCCACACGCCGTCCGGCCCTTCGACGGCCATCGCCTCGGCGCCGTAGAAAACCGTCCTGGCAACTTCGAGATTGCTGAGCATTTCGCCCAGCTTCTCCTGGACGTGCAGGAAGCCCGTGATCCCGACCGCGTCGGCGATCTTGATGCCGAGCCCGCAGAAAAACTCCATCTGGCTCAGCATTCGCGCCGAAGTCTGGCCCGCGATCGAGACGCCGCTCACCGTTGGGTCGTTCGCCACCTCGCGCGCCCCCGGACCGCCGTCGATGACGACGCGCTCCCACGGCACGAGCACGTCGTCGAACACCGCGATGCAGTCCATCTCCTCGAAACGGCTGCTCAGCGGGTGGTCGAAGCGGGTGTGTGGCGGCGGCGCCACCGGCTCGCGGCAGATGTACTTCAACCCCGGCGTGTCGTTCGGGATGGCGAAGCCGACGGCGTACGCGTCGTCGCCTTCGGCGATGCCGCCGCCCCAGGGGAAGCAGACGAGTTCTTCGGTGATCGGCGCCATCGTGCCGAGCATCTTCGCGCCGCGCACGACGATGCCTTCCTTCGTCTCCTCCACCTTGCCGAGGTGCAGGAACGGCTCCTCCTGCTCCGCCGACGTCCGCGAGCGGTCGATCTGCGGGTTTATCAGCACGTGGGTCAGGAACAGGTCGTTCTCCCGCACGTGCTCGTAATAGCGCACCGCGTTGTCGCCGAAGCGTTCGCCGCGGCGGGCAAACTTCTCGCGGTTCGCGTACCAGCCGGTCACCATGCCGTTCATGAAGTCCATGGTCCGGCCCATGAAGCCGAAGTTGTGGTCGGTGCGCAGCTTGAACGCCTTGCGCTTGTTGATCAGTTCCTGCTTCGACCGCGGGACCTGGAACGAGACGTGCACCGGGTCACCGGTCCCGGGAGATGGGTACAGCATGAAATCGCGGTACTTCGGGTCGTGCTGCAGATCGTAAAGCTCGGCGATCGACCGGACCGCGCCCTGGAACACGGGCTCATCGAGGACGCTCTCGACCAACCGGCCGCCCAGATAGACGGCCGGCTTCATCCGCCGCAGCGACTCGACGTACTGCTGCCCCGTGCGCGCCCCCATCGCCGCGAAGATTACACCCTGCCACCAGGCGTGGCACTTTCAGTCGCACGGCAGGTCCGAGCCGGTACGCGCTACAGCGTGGCGCGACTCGCCAGCACCAGGCCAAG
>DASTLN010000083.1:0-14070 GCA_035714925.1 Dehalococcoidia bacterium
AGGCTGCGAGGTCTGGCCGGACGCCACGCTCGGCGCCAACGTCCTGCTGGGACGCAACGTCCGGATCGGTAGCCAGGTCAGCATCGAAGGCCCCTCCGTCCTCGGTGACAACTGTGCCGTACGGGAGCGCGCCACGATCTCTGCCTCCGTGCTCTGGTCAGACGTAAGAATTGGCGCCGGTGCGGTCGTGCGCGACAGCATTCTCGGCGCCGGCTGCTGGATCGGCGACGACGCGGTCGTCGAAGGCGCCGTGCTGGCCAACGGCGTCCGCGTCAAACGCGGCGTCCGCCTGGAGCGCGGGAGTAGACTTGAGCCGGACGAAGTCGCCGGCTAGATCGCCCGGTTAGCGAGGACATGAACCCGCCCATGACCAAGACCCCGATCAAGTTCGGCACCGACGGCTGGCGAGCCATCATCGCCGAGGACTACACCTTCGAAAACGTCCGCGATTGCGCCGAGGGCGTCGCCCGTTACCTTAAGGACACCGGTCTCGCCGAACGCGGCCTCGTCATCGGCTTCGATACGCGCTTTGGCTCAGAGCGCTTCGCCGCCGCCAGCGCCGAGGTCGTCGCCGCCCACGGCATCAAGACCTACATCTTTGACTCCGCCGCCGCCACGCCTGTCGCCTGCCACGCCATCCTGGACAAACAGGCCGGGGGCGCCATTGTCATCACCGCGTCGCACAATCCCGGCGCTTACAACGGCTTCAAGTACAAGCCGGAGTACGCCGGCAGTTCCCCACCCGAGGTCGTCGACGCCCTCGAAGCAGCGATCGAAACTGGACGCGCCGCCGGTGAACCTCAACGCCTCGCCTTCGAGGACGGGCTGCAGCAGGGCCTTATCGAGCGCTTCGACCCGCGCCCCGCTTATGACGCGCAAGTCGCGCGCCTCGTCGATCTGGATCGCCTCCGCTCCACAGGCGTCCACGTCGTCTTCGACGCCATGCACGCCACCGGCGCCGGCGTCCTCGCGCGCCTCCTCGAAGGCGGCACCACGCGCGTCGTCGAGCTGCGTGGCGAGCGCAATCCGATCTTCCCCGGTATGGCCGCGCCCGAGCCCATCGGTCGCAACCTCGTGCCCCTGATGGAGACCGTGGTCAACACCGGCGCCGACGTCGGGCTCGCGACCGACGGCGACGCGGACCGCCTCGGCGTCGTGGACGAGAAGGGTCACTTCGTCGACCAGCACCAGACCTACGCCCTGCTCTGCCTCTATCTGCTCGAGTGCCGTGGACTGCGCGCCCCCCTCGTACGCTCGCTGACCAGCACGCGCATGATCGACAAGCTCGGCGAGCAATACGGGGTGCCCGTCTACGAGACAGCCGTCGGCTTCAAGTACCTCGGCCCGAAGATGATCGAGACCGGTGCGATGGCTGCCGGCGAGGAGAGCGGCGGCTACGCTATCGCCGAGCACCTCCCCGAGCGCGACGGCTGCTTCACCGGCCTCCTGATGCTCGATCTCCTGGCGCGCTCCGGTAAAACGATGTCAGGGCTCGTGCAGGACCTGTACGCCAGGGTAGGCCAGCATTTCTACGACCGCATCGACGTCCACATCGCCCCCGATCAGCGCCAGGACGCCATCGCCCGCGTCGCTGCGGCGAAGCCCGGCGCCCTCGGCGGACGCCGCGTCCTGAGCCAGGACAGCATCGACGGCTTCCGGTTCGAACTCGACGGCGGTTGGCTCCTCGTGCGGCCCTCTGGCACGGAGCCCCTGCTGCGCATCTACACGGAAATGACGGACCCGTCCTGGGTCCAACCGGTGCTCGAAGCCGGCCGCGCCCTCGCCGGCGTCTAGGCATCTCAGCCGCGCACCCTCGAATTCTGCGTCGCGGCAGAAAAGAACCGCCTGGCTCGAGCCAGGCGGTTCTGCGTACTCCTCAAAGGGGTGCGAGTTAGCGCTTTGTGTACTGCTCCGCCTTGCGGGCGCGCTTCAGGCCGTACTTCTTGCGCTCTTTCATGCGAGAGTCGCGCGTCAGTAGGCCGTGACGCCGCAGCTGCGGCTTCAGCGACTCGTCGAATTTCACCATCGCTCGCGCGATGCCGTGTGAGATCGCGCCCGCCCAGCCCGTCACGCCGCCGCCCTCAACCTTCGCTTGCACGCCGAACTTGCCGGTCTGTCCCAGCGCCACCAGCGGTCGCATCGCGATCTCTTGCAGCGCGATGCGCGGCAGCGCGTCTTCCAGCGTGCGGCCGTTGACCACGATCTCCTGCGCCCCGGGGTAAATACGGACGCGCGCGACGGCAGTCTTACGACGCCCCGTCCCCGCGAAGTACTGCTGGGTTGTCAACTAGCTGGCCTCCTGGTGGCTCTTCTTGCCCTGGCCGGCGCGGACCTGCGCCTCGTGGGGATGATCGGAGCCGGCGTATATCTTGAGATGGCGGATCTGGGCGCGGCCCAGGCGGCCCTTGGGGATCATGCCCCATACAGCGGCGCGAACCACGCGTTCCGGGTGCTTCTCCAGTTGCTTGTCCAGGCGAATGCTCTTCAAGCCGCCCAGGTAGCCGGTGTGGTGCCGGTATAGCTTCTGCGTCAGCTTCTGCCCCGACAGCTTGATCTTCGAAGCGTTAATCACGATGACGAAGTCGCCCATGTCGAGGTGCGGCGTGAACGTCGGCTTGTCTTTACCGCGCAGCGCCGCCGCAACTTCGGTCGCCAGGCGGCCCAAAGCCACGCCCTCGGCGTCCACGATGCGCCAGCGCTTGTCGATGTCCTTCGCACTCAGACTGAAAGTTTTCACGAAGGTTGAGTCTAACAGACCGCATTCCTTGAATCCAGCCTAAACAGTGGCGTTTCGTACTCCACCGCCATCAGATACAGCCCGTGCGGTGGCGCCGCCGGCCCCGCGCTGGCGGGCGGCCCCTGCAACAGCGCCGCGTAAGCCTCCGGCGTCACTTTCCCGCGCCCCACCTCGACCAGCGCGCCCGTCATTCGACGCACCTGGTGAGGCAGGAAGGCGTTCGCCTCCACGTCAACCAGAATCGACGTCCCATCCCGGGTTACCTCGAAGCCGTACAGCTCTCGGACCGTGCTGGCCGAAGCGTCCTCCAACCGGGACGCGAACGCCGCGAAGTCGTGCTTGCCAACCAGCCGCGCCGCCGATGCCGCCATTGCTTCCACCTCCAACTGACCGGCAACGTGCCACGCCCGACCTCGCTCCAGCGCCGATCTCGCGCCTCCGTTGTCGATGACGTATCGATACCGCCGTCGCCGTGCGTCGCGTCGCGGGTCGAAGTCAGGCGCCACGTCTGCTACGGCCTTGACCGCGACGTCATCAGGCAACCAGGCGTTGAGCGCCCGCCGCAGCGTCTCGCAGTCGAGCCCGCTGCCCGTGCTGAACGCGGCAACCTGCCCGCGCGCGTGAACGCCGGCGTCCGTACGCCCCGCAAAGGCCGCGCGCGACGCCTCCTCCGTCGCCTTGACGATTGCGTCCTCCAGCACGCCCTGCACGGTGATCGCGTTGGCCTGCAGCTGAGACCCCGCGAATCGCCCGCCGTCGTATTCCAGCAGAAGCGCAACGCGGCGGTCCATCCGGGGAAGGACCGCCGCGTCTAGTTTCACTTCTGGCACTGCTTACTCGCTGAGAAGCTCCAGGATAACCTGCGGCGCGCCGTCACCGAGGCGAGGCCCCAGCTTGACGATGCGCGTGTAGCCGCCGGGCCGGTCGGCGTACCGCTCGGACAGCTCGTCGAACACCTTCTTCACGACGTCCTTGTCGTAGACAAACGCCAGTGCCTGACGGCGAGCCGCCAGCGTGCCGTCTTTGCCCAGCGTGATCATCTTCTCAGCCTGGGGGCGTATCGCCTTGGCCTTGGCTTCCGTCGTCTTGATCTGCTCGTGACGCAGCAAATCAGTCACCAGGTTGCGAAACATCGCCATGCGATGCGCCGTTGGCCGGTCAAACCTGCGGCTCTGTACCTTGTGTCTCACTTGTCATCCTCGCCGCCGTCCAGCAGTTCATCCTGGCCGGACTCCTTCAATGCCTCGAGCAGAGCCTTGGCTACAGGGCCGAGCTCCTCATCGGCATCAGCATCAACCATCAGAGTGCGCGGACCGCTCCCCTCGCCGTCAATGCCGCCGCTACTGGTTCCGAAAGCGTTGTTCATCTCCTCTTCCGAGAGGAAGTTCATCGTCACCAGCTTCTCGCGCAGCTCGTCGTATGACTTGCGGCCGAAGTTACGCAGCGCCAGCAACTCGTCCTCGTTCTTCTCCAGCACGGCGCCTACCGTCATCAAGCCGCTCCGCTTGAGGCAGTTGTAGGCTCGCACCGAGAGGTTGAGGTCCTCGATAGGCGTGTTGTAACGGTCTGGCGCCAGCGCCGAGCCTGAACCGAGTCCGCGACCGACCAGCGTCGGCTCCGGGCGGCCCAACCGCGAGAAAATCGTGAACTGCTCGGCCAGCACTTCAGCCGCCTGGCTGACGGCGTCGCCGGCCTGAATCGTGCCGTCCGTCCATATCTCGAGGACTAACCGGTCGAAGTTCGTCACCTGGCCCACACGCGTGTGCTCGATCCGGTAGTTGACACGCCGCACCGGCGAGAAGATCGCATCGACCGGTATGACACCGATCGGCAGGCCGTCGCTCGTGCCGGCCGGCACGTAGCCGCGCCCATGCTCCACCGTAAACTCAACCGAGAGCTTGGCCCGCGCGCCTTCCAGCGTCGCCAGGTGCTGCTCTGGGTTGACGATCTCATAGTCCGCCGTCGCCTCGATCTGACCCGCCGTGACGACACCGTCGCCCGACGCTTCCAGGTAAATCTTGCCCGGTCGGTCCGTCAGTGACCGGATGCGAATGTCCTTAACGTTGAGTAGAAACTCGACAACGTCCTCCTTTACGTGGGGGACCGTCGTGAACTCGTGCTCTACGCCCTCGATGCGAACGGCCGTGATCGCGGTGCCAGGCAGCGCGCTGAGTAGCGTGCGCCGCAGCGCGTTTCCTATCGTTACGCCGAAGCCGGCCTCGAGCGGCTCGGCGACGATGCGGCCGAATGTCTCTTCAGACTCCTCTTCCTCGAGGATAAGCTCAGGTCGCTCTTCACCTTCGTAAGCAACCATCGTCACCAAATGCACCTCCTGCGGCAGGAAATCGGCCCTTCCCTGAAGGTCCGGTGGCGTTGACCTGCCTGCCTCGTCCAGACTTGCTGCGGCGAGACCATAAGTATTTATCGCGAGTAGTACTCGACAATCACGTTGGGGTCGAAGAACGCCTCAGCGCCCTCCAGTGTTGGTTCAGCGATGACTCTGCCACGCATTGCGGTCATGTCCAGCGTCAGCCATGAAGGCTGCTGCTTTGACCGCAGCGTCTCCTGCACCACCTTGGCATACTCCGTCTTGGCGCCCCGCGCCGTAAAGCCCACCGCGTCGCCGACCTTGATCTGCGCCGAGGGAATGTCCGTTTTGTGGTCGTTCAAACTGATGTGGCCGTGCCGCACCAGCTGCCGCGCCTGCTTGCGGGAGTCCGCGAATCCCAGGCGGTACACGACGTTGTCCAACCGCGACTCCAGCGTACGGATCAGGATGTCGCCGGTGACGCCGGTCCTGCGCAACGCCTCGTCGTAGTAGCCGCGGAACTGGCGCTCCAGCAGCCCGTACGCGACGCGGGCGCGCTGCTTTTCACGCAGCTGTAGGCCGCGGTCGGAGACCTTGCGGCGTCGCTGGCTGCCGCCTCCGGGTGGCGTAGGACGCTTGGTAAACGCGCACTTTGGGCCGAAACAGCGATCGCCCTTCAAGAAGAGCTTCTCGCCGTAACGCCGGCAAAGGCGGCAGACTGCACCTGTGTATCGGGCCATGCTTTGTCCTATTCCTAGACGCGACGCCGTTTGGGCGCGCGGCAGCCGTTGTGCGGTATCGGGGTGACATCGCGAATGCTGAGCACGTTGAGGCCTACCGCCTGCAAGGCGCGGATCGCCGCTTCGCGGCCGCTACCCGGTCCCTTGACCAGCACCTCTACCTGACGCAGGCCGTGCTCCATGGCCCGTCGCGCCGCGCCTTCCGCTGCCAGCTGCGCCGCAAACGGCGTGCTCTTGCGCGAGCCCTTGAAGTTCGCCGTGCCTGCGCTGCCCCAGCTCAGCACGTTTCCGTTCGGGTCGGTCAGCGTGATGATCGTGTTGTTGAAGGTCGACTTGATGAACACCTTCCCGCGCGGGACCGACTTGCGTTCCCTGCGGCGCGTCCGCTGACCTCGCCTCTGGACCATTATCTAGTTCCCCTCATTACTTCTTCGCCGCAGCCTTGCGTTTGCCGGCGACGGTTCGGCGCGCGCCACGCTTCGTGCGCGCGTTCGTCTTCGTTCGCTGTCCGCGTACCGGCAGCCCGCGACGGTGGCGGATTCCCCGGTAACAGTTGATCTCGATCAGCCGCTGGATGTTCTGGCGCGTCTCACGGCGAAGGTCACCTTCGACCATGAACTCTTTCTCCAGCAGCTCCCGTACACGCGATAGCTCCGCGTCCGTCAGGTCCCGCGTCTTCGTCTCCGGCGCAATGCCCGTGGAGGCGCAGATCTTCGAGGCGCTCGTCGCGCCGATGCCGTAGATGTAGCGCAAGGAAATGTCGACACGCTTCTCGTTCGGAATGTCGACGCCTGCGATTCGTGCCATCGTGCCCTTCTCCTACTAGCCCTGGCGCTGCTTGTGGCGCTTGTTCTCGCAGATCACGCGAACAACGCCATGGCGGCGAATGATCTTGCACTTCTCGCAGCGCGGCTTGACCGAGGCTCTTACCTTCATCGCTTCGTTCCTTTGAAGTCCCGGCCTAACGCAGCCGATACGTGATCCGGCCCCGGGTCAGGTCATAGGGAGACAACTCCACCAGGACCCGGTCGCCAGGGGTAATACGGATGTAGTTGATCCGCATCTTGCCGGAAAGGTGTGCCAGGACCCTGTGCCCGTTTGCCAGCTCAACGCCGAACATGGCATTCGGAAGTGGGTCCTTTACCACCCCTTCAACTTCGATCGATTCCTTCTTTGGCATATTGATCCTTCATGCGAACCTGCGAAAGGATCAATCGGCTCCTTTCAGACACCTATAGAAGTTTCCTTCTATTGTACCTTCCCACTATCGGGTTCAGGCAAGCCCCTCCCCTTTCGGGAGCGACTGACCCCTATGGAAGCGTCAAAACCTCCGCGTCCCCATCCGTTATCGCAATTGTGTGCTCGAAGTGGGCACACAAACTACCGTCCCTCGTGCTTATTGTCCAGCCGTCGTCGTGCTTCTTCGTGTGCCAGTCGCCCACGGTCACCATCGGCTCCAGCGCCAGCACCATCCCCTTGCGCAGGATTGGCCCGCGGTCCGCCGGACCGAAGTTCGGTACCTGCGGCTCCTCGTGCATCTCGCGCCCCACGCCGTGACCGACGAACTCGCGTACCACCCCGTAGCCCTGGCTCTCGATGTACTCGCCGATCGTGTTCGAAACCACGCCCAGCCGCACACCGGCCCGCGCCGCCCGGATGCCGCGCCACAACGATTCCTCTGTCACCTCGATCAAGCGCTGCGCCTCGTCGGTGATCTCGCCGACACCGAACGTCAGCGCGCTGTCGCCCACGAAGCCTTTATACGTCGCCCCCAGGTCGATGCTGACGATGTCGCCTTCCTTGATGACGCGGCTACCCGGAATGCCATGTACCAGCTCTTCGTTCACCGACACACAGACCGTCGCCGGATAAGGCGGCTCGGCGTAGCCGAGAAAGGTCGGGATCACGCCGCGCTTCGCGTACTCCTTGCGCACCAGCTTGTCGAGCTCCTTGACCACGAGCCCAGGCTTCACCGCGTCTCTCAGGACCTGCAGCGTTTGCCCGACGACGCGGCCGGCCTCGCGCATGATCTTCACTTCCTCGTCGGACTTGATCGTGATCACGCCCGTACGGCCTCCAGGCAGTCAAGCAGATCCGCAGTCACGCGCTCGACCGCCTGCATCCCGTTAACCTCGCAGAGCTTCCCGGACTGGCGATAATGCTCCAGCATCGCGGCCGGCGGCTTCATCGTCTCCAGGCGTGTGCGGACCTTGTCCGGCTTGTCGTCCTCGCGCTGGTAGAGCTGGTCGCTGCCGCAGCTCGGGCACTTCTCCTGCTGGCTGCTCGTGATCCGACCGCAGTTGCGGCACATCCAGCGGCTGCTCAGACGTCGTACGACCTCCTCGTCCGACGCCGTCAGGTTGACTGCGGCGCCGACGGCCTTACCGGCATAGTGAAGCGCCTCGTCTAACGCGACGGCCTGAGGCAACGTTCGCGGAAAGCCATCCAGGATCAATCCGGCTTCGACATCCGGGCGCTCGATACGTGCCAGTAGCATCTTTATCATCAGGTCGTCCGGCACAAGTTGGCCAGCGTCCATGTATTGCTTGGCTTCTTGGCCCAGGTCCGTCCCTTTTGCCACGTTCTCGCGTAGCATGTCGCCGGTCGAAAGATGCAGCCAGCCGCGCTTCTCCGCCAGCAGCTTCGCTTGCGTCCCCTTCCCGGTACCCGGCGTCCCAAGCAATATCAAGATCATCTGATGAACCCCGAGTAATTGCGCATCATCAGTTGAGCCTCCAGCTGCTTCATCGTGTCCAGCACAACGCCGACGACGATAAGCAAACCGGTACCCGAAATCGTCAGCGCCTGCACGTCGGTTAACGTCGTAACGAAGTACGGCATTACCGCGATGATGCCGAGGAAGATCGCCCCGGCCGCCGTGATGCGCACGAGGACGCGCGTGATGTAGTCGTTCGTCGGCTTGCCGGGACGGATGCCGGGTACGAAGCCGCCCTGTTTCTGCAGGTTCTCCGCCAGGTTCTGCTGCGCGTACGTCACCAGCGTGTAGAAATACGTGAACAGTACGACGAACACGAAGACGATCAGGTAGTAAGGCAGGTTCTGCTGCCCGAACACGTCGGTCAGGACGTTGCCCACGTCGTTGCTGAAACCGCCGCTCGATGTCGCCAGCGTCTCACCCATAAACGAAGGCACCAGCATGATCGAGTACGCAAAGATGATCGGGATCATGCCCGCGGATAGAATCCGCAGCGGGATGTGCGTCGAGCCTTGCTGGCGGTACTGGCGCCCGCCGCGGAACTGCGTCCGCGAGTACTGGACCGGGATACGCCGCTGCGCCTCCTGGAAGAAGACGATCGACGACACGGCAACCAGCACGATTATCGCCAGCAGCAAGATGCCGAAGAACGAGACGTTGGAATCGAGGATGCTCGGTAGTAGCGACGGTATACCCGCCACGATGCCGCCGAAAATGATCAGCGAGATGCCGTTGCCGATTCCTTTTTCCGTGATCAGCTCGCCCAGCCAAACCAGGAACATCGTGCCGGCCGCCATCGAGATAACGGCGGCAAACGTCGGCAGCGCGTCCGGGCCACTGAAGCCGATGTTGTTGACGGCGCCCACCTGCTGCAGGATCAGCAGCTGGCTGTAGCCCTGGACGATAGCCAGCGGCACCGCCAGCCAATGCGTGTAGAGCTGGATCCGATTTCGCCCTGCCTCACCCTCGCGTGACAACGCCTGCAGGCTCGGGATCATCGGCGTCATGATGTTCATGATGATCGACGCAGTGATGTAGGGGTATACGCCCAGCGCCGCCACACTGAGCTGGCGCAGCGCGCCGCCGCTGAAGATGTTCAGTGTCCCCAGGAACGCTGCCGTGCTGGTGTCGGACTCAAACGCTTCGTCCAGTAGCGCCGGGTTGACCCCCGGGATCGGGATGTGCGCCACGAAGCGGAAAATCACCAGCATCGCGAACACAAAGAGCAGCTTGGCCCGCACGTCCTCCTGGTTCCAGGAGTCGATCATCGCCTGAAGCAGGCGCGGTCTAGACGGCTGTTGCGTTCTTCCGCCCGCGAGCGCCATGTTTAAGCCTCCGGCTCGCTCTCGCCGCCTTCTGCGCTACTTTCGCTCTCAGCCGCGGGTTCGGCCTTGGCGCGCGGTGCGCGTGCGCGGCGCGCCGGCTTGGCCTCCGCTTCTGCTTCGGCGGCGGGTGCTTCGGCAGACGCCGCCGCGGCCGATGCCTCAGCCACCGGCTTGCTCGCGGCGGGCGCCTCATCGTCGTCATCGCTCTCGACCGGCAGTTCGCGGTCGGTGGAATAACGCAGCTTCTTCTCTTTCGGCGGTACCAGCATCGTCACAGTGCCGCCCGCGGCCTCGATTTTCGCCTTCGCGCTCGCCGATAGCTTCTCGACCTCGACGTTCAGCGCCACGCTGATCTCACCGTCGCCCAGGATCTTCACCGGCTTGAGCGCCGATTTGGCGATGCCCGCCTCGCGCAGACTCGCGGTCGTCACGTTTCCCGCGGGCAGCTTCGCCAGGTCGCCGACGTTGATCGCCTCGTACTCGATGCGGAAGCGGTTGTTGAAACCCCGCTTGCGCGACAGCGAGCGCACCAGTGGGTTCTGACCGCCCTCGAAGCCGATGCGTATAGAGGAGCCTGATCGCGACTGCTGACCCTTGAGGCCGCGCGTCGCGTAGGTGCCGTGACCGCTCGAGTTACCGCGGCCAATGCGCTTCTTCTTATGAATCGAACCCGGTACCGGAGGCAGCTCGTTCGGGCGCACTAAGCCTCACCTTCCTCTTCCACGTCGACCAGGTGGCGGATCGTCAGGATCATGCCGCGATTGGAGCGCGTGTCTTCCACCGTGACGCTCTGGCGCACGTGACGCAGACCCAACGACTTGACCGTCAGCTGCTGGTTCTTCTTCTGGCTGATTGGGCTCTTCCTCAGCGTTATCTTCAGTCGCGCCATGTCTACCCTCTGCCGCCGGCCGCGGCCAGGCGCCTCTCGCGCTCCCGCTTCGGGTCCCTGAGCTCCATCAAGCCGTTGATCGTAGCCTGCACCACGTTCATCACGTTGGAGCTACCCAGCGACTTCGCCAGGACGTCCTTGACGCCTGCCATCTCCAGCACGGAGCGCACGCCGCCACCGGCGATCAGGCCTGTACCAGGCGCCGCGGGCTTCATCAGGATCTGCGCCGCCTTGAACTTGATGATCACCGTATGCGGCAATGTCGCCGATTCCGTCAACGGCACCTTGATCAGGTTCTTGCGCGCGATGTAGGCGCCCTTGCGGATCGCATCCGGCACCTCGTTCGCCTTGCCCATGCCCGCGCCTACGTGGCCCAGACGATCACCCACCACCACGACAGCCGTGAAGCTAAAGCGACGTCCACCCTTTACCACCTTCGCAACGCGGTTGATGAACACGACCTTCTCTTGAAGCTCGAGGCCGGAAGTATCGATTCGGTCTGCAGCCATTACCATGCGCGTTTCCTCTTTAGAAGCTCAAACCGCCGGCGCGTGCGGCTTCCGCCAGCGCCTTGATTCGGCCGTGGAAGGGATAGCCGCCGCGGTCGAAAACCACCTGCGTAACGCCCTTCTGCTTGGCGCGCTCCGCCACCAGCGTGCCGACCAGCGTCGCCACGTCCGCCTTCTTCTTGCCGTCGGCCTTCGACGCAACGTCCTTCTCCACATCCGACGCCGACACGATTGTCACGCGCGACACGTCGTCGATCACCTGCGCGTAGATGTGCGATAGGCTGCGAAAGACGCAGAGTCGCGGCTTCTCACCGGTACCGGTGACTCGTCGCCGGACGCGTGCGTGGCGACGGATTCGCGCGGCGCGCGTGGTTGCGCTCTTCTTCATTCTTAGCGGCCCTTGCCTGACTTGCCCGCCTTGCGGCGGACGTATTCACCTTGATAACGGATGCCCTTGCCCAGATACGGCTCCGGCGGGCGCAGCTTGCGAATGTCGGCGGCCACCTGGCCCACCGCCTCGCGATCGATGCCCGCCACCGTCACACGCGGCCCCTCCACCACGAAGGAGATGCCGTCTGGCGGCACAACCTCCACCGGGTGCGAGAACCCCAGCGCCAGCACCAGGTTCGAACCCTGCATTTGGGCGCGATAGCCGACGCCGACCAGCTCCAGCGTCTTGCTGAATCCGTCCGACACACCGACCACCATATTCGCCAACAGCGCCCGCGTCAGCCCATGCATCGCCCGCTCGCGCGGCTGGTCGTTGGGACGCGTCACCAGCAGCTGGCCCTCCTCCAGGTGCAGCCGCACCTCCGGTACCACCTCACGTTGCAGCGTGCCCTTGGGGCCCGTGATGCTGACGTGGCGGCCTTCGATCTCGACTTTCACCGAGGACGGTAGGGGGATCGGCGCTTTACCAATTCGTGACATCGTTTACCACACGTAACAAAGAACTTCGCCACCGATCGCCTTTTGGCGAGCGTGCTGGCCCGTCATGACCCCTTCCGGAGTCGAAAGAATGGCGACCCCAAGGCCGCCGAGCACGCGAGGGATCTCACGCTTCTGGACGTAGACACGGAGGCCGGGCTTGCTGACACGCTTGATACCTGAAAGTACCGGTTCCTTGCGGCCCGTGTAGCTCAGGTCGATCTTCAGCATCGTCCGCGGCGCCTCCTCCGTGATCGCAAAGTCGCGGATGAAGCCCTCCTCCTTGAGTACCTTGGCTATGGCCACCTTGATCTTGGAGGACGGCATCTGGACGTTGTCGTGCTTGGCCGAGACGCCGTTTCGGATCCGCGTCAGCATGTCCGCGATAGGATCGGTCATCGTCACGCTATAAGCCTCCTACCAGCTCGACTTCGTCACGCCTGGGATCTGCCCCTCAAGCGCCAGCTTGCGGAAGCAGATGCGGCACATCGCGAACATCCGGATGTATCCACGCGGCCGCCCGCATAGCCTGCAGCGGTTGCGCTTCTGCACCGGATACTTCGGCGTCCGGTTGCCCTTGACGATCATCGATATCTTGGCCACGTTTTATCTCCCGTCGCCCCTGGCAAACGGCATGCCTAGCAGCTCGAGTAGTCGCTTACCCTCTTCGTCGTTGCGCGCCGAGGTGTTGATGTTGATCTGCATCCCGCGGATGCGGTCGATCTGGTCGTAGTCGATCTCCGGGAAAATCAGCTGCTCACGCACGCCAAGGCTGTAATTGCCACGCCCGTCGAACGCCTCAGCCGAGCAGCCGCGGAAGTCGCGGATGCGGGGCAGCGCGGCGTTGACCAGCCGGTCGAAGAACTCGTACATACGCTGGCCGCGCAGCGTCACCATGACACCAATCGGCATGCCCTCGCGCAGACGGAAGTTAGCGATCGACTTCTTCGACCGCGTGATCACCGGCTTCTGGCCCGTAATCGTCGCCAGGTCCGCTGACGCCGTGTCCAGCGCCTTCGCGTTCTCCCGAGCCTCACCCAGACCAATGTTCAGGACGATCTTCGTGAGCTTCGGGATCTCCATAGGGTTGGCATAGTTGAACTCATTCTGCAGAGCCGGAGACGCCTGCTCCTTGTATTGATCCTGGACTCGGATTGCCACGCTGTTAGTCAATGTCGGCCCCACAACGCTTGCAGACTCGCACCTTGACCCCGTCCGGACGCACGCGGCTACTCGCGCGCGTCGCCTTACCGCAGTCGGAGCAGACCAGCATCACGTTCGAGACGTGCAGCGGCGCCTCGCGGGTCACTACGGAGCCCGGCACTGGCACGCCTCCCTGCTGCGTCGGCCGCTGGTGCTTCTTCATCATGTTCACGCCATCGACGATGACGCGATCCTTCTTGGTGATTACCGTCCGGACCAAGCCCTGCTTGCCGCGGTCTTTCCCGGCTCTCACCTGCACCGTGTCGTTGCGCCGGATGCTGCTCATCTAGAGCACCTCTGGCGCCAGCGAGACGATCTTCATGTAATTGCGCTCGCGTAGCTCCCGCGCCACCGGCCCAAAGATGCGCGTACCGCGCGGGTTCTGCGTGTCGGACAGGATCACCGCCGCGTTCTCGTCGAAGCGGATGTAAGAGCCGTCCGGCCGGCCATAGCCCTTTGCCGTCCGCACCACTACCGCTTTGACGACCTCGCCCTTCTTCACCGCCGCGTTCGGCTGCGCCAGCTTCACCGACGCCACGATCGTGTCGCCGACGCTGGCGTAGCGACGTCGCGTTCCGCCCAGCACCTGGATGCACATGATCTCGCGCGCCCCGGAGTTGTCGGCAACTTTGAGGCGGCTGAACTTCTGAATCATTCCTTGTCGCCTCCTTCCGCTGCTTCCTCTGCCGGAGCCTCTTCGGCCTCGGCCGCGGGAG
>DASTLN010000084.1:0-38656 GCA_035714925.1 Dehalococcoidia bacterium
GCTGCCCCACCAGGAAAGCACCGTCCACTCGCTGCAGCTCTGGCTCAACATGCCCTCGGACCGCAAACTCATCGAGCCCGGCTACCAGGACCTGCACGGCGCGGAGGGTGTCATCACAAATGATGACGGCGTCAGCGTCCGCGTCCTCTCCGGCAACGTCGACGGCGTCGAGGCTTCGACGATCAACGTCGTGCCCGTCCTCTACCTCGAAGTGACGATGGAGGCCGGCAAGCGCGTGACGCTCCCCGTGCCCGCCGCCTACAACGGCTTCGTCCACATCCTCGAAGGCTCGATCCAGGCTGGCGCCGAAGGGCAGACCGGCAGCAGCGGCGACTCCTCTGGCTCGACTACCCTGAGCACGAGAGCGGCGAGTCGAGGCTGACGATCTCAGCGCAGACGCGCGCCCGGCTCCTCGTCGTCACCGGCCGGCCGATTCGCGAGCCCGTTGTTGCCTACGGCCCATTCGTCATGAACAGCGCTCAGGAGATCCGCCAAGCCTTCGACGACTACAACGCCGGGCGCTTCGGTGGCCCGACGCCGGCCGCGCTGGAGGCGGAGGAAGCCGCCGCCGAGGCCGCTGAGACCTCGTCCTGACCCGCAGGGCCTGCGCAATATGAACAACGCCGGCCTCATCGTCGAGACGTTGCAGCGCGCCGGCGTGAAGTGGGCCTTCGGTGTCCCAAGCAGCGTGCGCCTCGGCGACCCTCCACAGTCACCGGAGCACTACTTCGGCGTCCCGGTGCATGGTGCGCGGTCGGCGGATGAGCTGTCGTCCGCGCTCGACTGGGCCTTCGCCCACGACGGTTCCACCGTCATCGAGGCATTCATCGACGCGGCGCCATACTCTCAAACCGTCTACGACTAGGCGCGCTCGATAATCACCAGCGGTATCTCGCGCGCCGTGCGTCCCTGGTACTCGTCGTACGCCGGCCACACTGCCGTCATCGTCTTCCACAGGCGCGCCTTCTCCTCACCCTCCGCCGGGCGAGCGCTTGCCTTGAACTTATCGGCTAGCACCTGCACTTCGATCTCCGGATTGGCGACCAGGTTCTCGTACCACTGCGGGTGATCCGGCGCGCCACCCCGTGACCCAACGATCAGGTAACGGTCGCCGTCCTGCCCGTAAATCAGGGGGGTCGTGTACTGCTTCCCAGACTTTCGTCCAGTAGTCGTCAGCAAAAGGATCGGCACGCCGCGCCACATGTGGCCCTCCGCGCCGTTGGTCTCCTGGTAGATCCTTGCATGCTCCAGCTGCCAGCCGGGCGTGCCGGGAGCCGGAATACGGCTGCTCTCACTCAAGGGTGCCTCCGTCCAGTCGCGTCCTAGTGGATGATCGAACCGTACACGATCGACCGCAGCTCCCGGCGTATCGGGTACGTCGACGAAGGCTGAAGCTGCGTCATGAACACGACGAAGAGTTCGTCCGTCGGCGAAACCCAGAACGCCGTCGACGCCGCGCCGCCCCAGTAGTACTCTCCCGGCGTCCCGGCGACACCGGCTTTCGCCGCGTCGGCCAGCACCGCGAACCCCAGGCCGAATCCCACGCCTTCGCGTCGGCTCTCGCCGGCCCCCTCGGCGCCCATCTCCGCCAGGTCTCGACCCTCGGGCAGGTGGTTTTGCGTCATGAACTGAAGCGTCCGCGGCCCGATAATGCGCTCGCCCTCGTACTCCCCGCCGCCGGCCAGCATCTTGCAGAAGCGCGCGTAGTCTGAAGCCGTCGAAACCAGGCCGCCGGCGCCTGAGAGGTAGCTGCGCCGCGAACCGTAGCGGCTGTTCCCGTCCGGCCGCTCCGTCAGCACGATACGCGTCTCGCCATCGCCACCGGGGCGATAGTTGGCGGCGAAGCGTTCCAGGTCCGGCTCCTGCACATAGAAATCGGTATCCGTCATCGCCAACGGCTCGAAGATGCGGGCACGCAGGAAGTCGTCCAGGCGCCGGCCGCTCAGCACCTCGCACAAGTAACCAACCACGTCCGTCGAGACGCCGTAATTGAACTGCGCGCCCGGGTCGCACTTCAGTGGCAGCGTGCCCAGCTTGTCGATCGCCTCTTGCAGCGTCCCCTCCGAGGACGAGCTCCATAGCCCGGCCTCTTCATACGCCGGCCCCAGCACCGAATCCGTGCGGCTCGCGAGCCCAGACGTGTGCCGCAGCAGGTCCGCAATCGTCATCTCCCGTGCCGGCGCACGTGTCCCGTGGCCATCGATCACCTGCAGTCCCTTGAACCGCGGGATGTACGCCGAGACCGGGTCGTCGACCTGGAACCGCCCCTCTTCGTACAGCGTCATCAGGGCGACGCTGACAATCGGCTTCGTCATCGAGAAGATGCGGAAGATCGTGTCTTGCTCCACCGGCTTGTTCGCCTCGACGTCGCGCTGGCCATACGTCTCGAAGTGGACGATCTTGCCGCGCCGCGCCACCAGCGTGATCGCACCCGGCAGCCTGCCGTCGTCGATGTAACCCTGGACGTGGCGCGAGAGGTGCGCCAGACCGCGTGACGAAAGCCCAACGTCCTCGGGCGCCGCCTCAACCTGCTCGATCCCGTCAGCGGTGCGTACCATGCTTGACCTCCCTCGCAGCCCCTTTTGCGCAACTCTAGCGTATCCGCGCGTATCCATCAGCCCTTGCGCTTGGCGCCAGCCAGCATTAGCGTGAACCTATGAACGATCTTTCTCCTGAGACTCACCTGGATACGTTTCTGCGCGCGACAAGGATCGTACACGTCCGTCTAGCGCAGGCCTTTTCGGTTGCCGAAGCTGTGCCACCACGCGAGGCGAGCGTCCTCACGTCGCTGTCCAGGGCACCCGGTTATCGGATGAGGATCGAGGAGTTGAGCCAGGACATGCTCATGGACAAGAGCACCATTAGCCGCCTCGTCGACCGTCTAGAGCGCGCTGGCTACGTCGAGCGTCTCGCATCCCAGCATGACCGCCGCGCCGTCTACGCGGCAATGACCTCCGAAGGACGCAATGCACTGCGTCACGTGACGCGCGTTTTCCGTTCCGCGTTCGAGGATGTGTTTCTCGGCGACCTCAATGCCAAAGAGCTGGAAGTGATGACGGACCTGCTGAGTCGCCTCTACCTCGCCAACGCCAACCGCGTCGACGGTCCCTTGAGCGCGACAACTGCCTCTCCCGAATGAATCTTCCTTGACGTTCCCTGTCCCCTAACCGCACCAATCCTGGTCGCCGCTCCTGGTTAATCGCCGCTGCAAAAAGAAATTCGTTGACAAGCTGACGGTTCGCATATATTTTGTTGCGACTGCAACAATCAATGGGTTCCCTTTTGATTTGCGCGGCAAATCTTCATCAAGGAGAGGCGAAGATGTCCAGGAACTACTGGGATAAGGTCCTCAATCGGAGACTAACGCGGAGGCGGTCACTCGCCGCTCTCGGAGGTAGCGCCGCTGCCGCGGCCTTCCTGGCCGCATGCGGCGGTGACGACGACGATGGCGGCAGCGGAACCAGCGGAGGATCCAGTGGCAGCTCCGGCTCGAGCGGAGGGGGCTCTGCACCGAGCCCAACTCAAGAGCCTGGCCTCCTGGCGGCGCGGGAGGACACCAGCGGGCAGGCAGTCAAGGGCGGCACCCTGATCACGACCAATCCCGCCGACCCGCCGCACTTCGACCCTCACCTGCTGACACTGCCGGCTGCCGCGGCAACATCGCTGCTCTTCAGCAAGTTGCTGAAGGTCAAGCCCGGCGTGCTGCAGACCGCGGACGGCACGATTGAGCCCGATCTCGCCAGCGACTGGGAGCTCTCCGGCGATGCACTTACGCTGACGCTAAAGATCGACCCGAACGCGGGTACGCCGGATGGCCCGCCTCTGAACGGCCGCAAGCTGGACGCCGAGGACGTGGTCTTCTCGTGGAACCGCTGGGCGGCCACGGGCAGCGCGCGGCAGGACCTGGTCAACGCCGTCAACCCGGCCGCGCCGATCCTGTCACTGGAGGCCACCGACAGCCAGACGGTGGTCATCAAGCTGAGGGAGCCGACGGCTTCGATTCTCGCGGCGATCTCCCCAAACCTGCAGGGGCAGTTCTTCATCGTCCCGCGGGAAGCGGACGGGGGATTCGACGTTGGTAAGGATCCGCACGGAGCGGGGGCCTACTTCCTCGAGGAGTACAAACCGTCCGCCGGCCTGACCTTTGCGCGCAACCCGAACAGCCACGATCAATTCACCTACCCGGACAAGATCGAGACTCCGATCATCAACGAGAATGCGCAGGTCGTCGCCCAGATGATCGCCGGCAACATCCTTACGCACTACAGGGCCTTCCCACCGGAGGACGTGCTCGACATCAAAAAGCAGGAAGACCGCATCAGTCTCTATGATTCGCCGTTCGGGCAGGTCGGCGTGAGCACTTTCTACGGTTTCAAGGCGGGTCCCCTGGAAAGGGCGCCGTTCCGCGACGAGCGTGTACGCCAGGCCTGGTCTCGGGCCATGGACCGCGACCTGTACATCACGACATTCGCGAACGTGGACCGCTTCGCGGACGAAGGCCTGGAAGCGCAGATTGCCTGGAACTCGGCCATGCAGCCCTCGGACTACGCGGGGTGGTACCTCGATCCGCAAGGCTCAGATTTCGGCGAGAACGCGGAGTTCTACCACTTCGACCTGGCCGAGTCGAAGGCGCTCCTGGCGGCTGCCGGTTACCCGGACGGCCTCGACATCCTCTCGCAAGAGGCCGCCGGTACCAACTACGGCCTCAGCTATCCGGTCCAGGTGGAGGCGATCCACGGCATGGCCCAGGCGGCTGGCTTCCGCATCGAGAGGAAGCAGCACGTGGCTCCCGCGCCGTGGAACGCGGAGTTCCGCGACTCGCGCGGCTTCTTCGAAGGCATCGCATTCCGGCTCACACCGGTACCGCCGGAGCCGCGTGACGGGCTCTTCGCCGTGTACAACAAGAACGGTAGCCTGAACTACGGCTTCGATCCGGACGGCGCCGGCGTCGAATCCCTCGACGGCCCATTCGCGGGCGATTCGTTCGTCGATGATTTGACAGCGAAGATCCGGCAGGAGTTCGACAGCGAGGCAGCGGTAGACATGGCGCACGAACTGCAGCGCTACCTGGGCAAGAAGCAGTACTTCTCGCGAGCGCTGGGCTCCGCAACGGGCTTCGACGTGGCCTGGCCAGCGGTGAGGAACTTCGCGGTGTTCCAGGGGCTGGCCTGGGGCTTCCATTGGAAGCAATACTGGCTCGACCAGACGCAGGCTCCGCTGGCGTAGCGGTGTGCTGGTCTAAGTCACGACAAGAAGGCGAAAGGCCCTGATTTCAAGCGAGCGCCGTTCGCGAGGTCAATAAAGGCTACCCGTTGACCAGTAGCAGCGGGTGGCGCTCCTTAAAAGAGGGGCGGGTATACCGGCCCGCCCCTCATCCATTCGCCACGACGAACTGCGCGAAAGCTCTCAAGTGGGGCTCTCGCGCAGTTCTATCGTGTGCCTCGTTACGAGGGCAAACATTGACTTTTACGTCAAGAGTGGTAGAACCAGTACGAACGCCTAACGCACTCAAGGAGTCTCAAAATGCTCAGCAAAGAAGATAACGACATCCTCAGCCGCGTCGGTCCGGGCACGCCGATGGGCGGCCTGATGCGGCAGTACTGGATGCCCGCCATCCGCAGTGACGAACTGCCCGCGCCGGACTGCCCTCCGCTGCGCGTCAAGCTCCTCGGTGAGGAGCTCATCGGCTACCGCACCACCTCGGGCGCCGTCGGTTTGATCCAGAACGCCTGCCCCCACCGCGGAGCGTCGTTATTCTTCGGCCGCAACGAAGAAGATGGCCTGCGCTGCGTCTACCACGGCTGGAAGTTCGACGTAACCGGCGCCTGCGTCGACATGCCGTCTGAGCCCGCCGAGTCCAACTTCAAGAACAAGGTGCGCGCCCGCTCCTACCCCACCCAGGAGCGCAATGGCATCATCTGGGCCTACATGGGCCCGCGCGAAGTGCCCCCGCCGCTGCCGCAGCTCGAGTCCAACGTCGAAGAAGGCGCCACCGTTAACACGGTCCTGCGTCGCTGCAACTGGATGCAGGCACTCGAAGGCGACATCGACACCGTTCACTTCATGTTCCTGCACTATGGCCACCTTCAGCTGCAGGATACCCACGAGGGCGGCTTCTTCAACTACCAGGTCAAGGCTCGCGCGGCGGGTTACGCCGTGGCCGACACCGACTTCGGCGCGGTCTACGGCGCCTACCGCCCGGCTGAGGACGACACCAACTACTGGCGTATCGCCAACTACCTCTTCCCCTTCTACACGCAGGTCCCACCCGGCACGCTGGCCGTCAAGCGCCAGTTCCGCGCCTGGGTCCCGATGGACGACGACCACGCCATGTACTGGGGCGTCATCCTCCCCATGGACGCCGACGTCGAGAACGACCCCGAGAGCCAGAAGCGTCGCTTCAAGCGCGTCCAGGACATGCAGCCCGACGGCACCGGCTGGTTCGACCGCTCGCGACCCATCGCTCAGGTGGAGAACGACTACCTCCTCGACCGCGACTTCCAGACCAGCGGCGAGAGCTACACAGGGCTGCCCAGCGTCTTCCTCGAAGACCAGGCGATCACCGAGAGCATGGGCACGATTTACGAGCGTACCCAGGAGCACCTCGGCACCAGCGACTCGATGATCATCCGCGTACGCCGGGCACTGATTCGCGCGGCGCTTCAGCTCCAGGAGGCCGGCATCGTCCCGCCCGGCGTCGACGAGCCGGGCGTGTACGCTCAGCGCTCCGGCGGAGTCGTCTTGCCACGCAACGCCGACTGGCTCGAAGCCACAGCCGAACTGAGACGTGCTTTCATCCATCACACGCCGGAAGAGATACAGGCGTCGTTGGGCCGCATCGCCCAGGACACCACCGCAAGCTAGATCAGGAGATCTGAATGCTCAGCGTCCAGGAAAACGAATACCTCAGCCGCATCGGCCCCGGCACGCCGATGGGCAACGTCATGCGCCAGTACTGGCTGCCCGCCATCCGCAGTGACGAGCTGCCGGCGCCGGACTGCCCTCCGCTGCGCGTCAAGCTCCTCGGTGAAGAGCTCATCGCCTACCGCACCACCTCGGGCGCCGTCGGTCTGATCCAGAACGCCTGCCCCCACCGCGGCGCCTCGTTATTCTTCGGCCGCAACGAAGAAGATGGCCTGCGCTGCGTCTACCACGGCTGGAAGTTCGACGTCACCGGCGCCTGCGTCGACATGCCGTCTGAGCCCGCCGAGTCCAACTTCAAAAACAAGGTCCGCTCCCGCTCATACCCCACCCAGGAGCGCAACGGCATCATCTGGGCCTACATGGGCCCGCGCGAAGTTGCCCCGCCACTGCCCGAAATCGAGGCCACGCTACTGGCCGGCGGCGCGCATGAGATCAGCGTCCTGCACCGCCCCTGCAACTGGATGCAGGGCTGGGAGGGTGAGATGGACACCGTCCACGCCGCCTTCCTGCACGGCGGCCAGAACAACTACGAGGACTACGAGCCCGGCAGCTTCAACTTCTACCAGTACCGTCAGCGGTCCGCCCGGTTCAGCACCGTCGAGACCGAGTTTGGCCTCACCAACGGCGCCTACCGCCCGGCCGAGGACGACACTTACTACTGGCGCGTCACGCACATCCTCTTCCCGTTCTACAACATGATCCCCACCGGCGAAATCGGTAAGGGCACCCGCATCGGCGCTTACGTGCCGATGGACGATGAGCACACGCTGCACTGGGAGATCCAGGTTGTCCCCGGTCAGAGGGACAACACGCCGTTCTTCCTGCGCAACTCGCACCCCGTCCCCAACACGACGGGCTGGTACGGCCGCTTCAACGTCGAAGAAACGCTGCAGAACGACTACCTCATCGACCGCGAGCTGCAGGCTCGGAACAAGGGTGTCGGCGGCTACACCGGCATCGTCAACGGACGCCTCCAGGACGCCGCCGTGACCGAGACCATGGGCCCAATCTACGACCGCTCCCACGAGCACCTCGGCACCACCGATCAGTTCATCATCAGCGCGCGTCGCCGCATGATTAAGCTGGCCCGCGCCCTCGAAGCGGGGGTGACCCCGCCCGGCGTCGACGAGCCCCAGATCTACCGTCAGCGCTCCGGCGAGATGATCCTGCCGCGCACGGCCGACTGGTGGGACGCCTACCAGAACCTGCGCGCCAACTTCACCCGCTACGACACCCCGGAGAAAATCGAGACCTCAACCGGCACGTAGCCTGCAAGCCACGACACATTTCTGCGGCTCCACCCAGGTTCCGTGGGTAGAGCCGCAACCTTACGACATCGTCTTTGCCGGCGGACGAACATCCTCGGCAAAGCTAAAACACTGGCCGTGTCCTCATGCAGGCAGGGGTCGCGGGGGCGTAGCCCATGCGCGGGGGGCCTGGGGGGTGTCCCCCCAGTTCTTCAACTAATCTGGATAGCGGAGCAGACAAGTCCTTGTCAAAGGACGTAGGATGCGCAGCGCCGCCACGTGGAATCTGACGAACGTCCGCGTGCAATGAGGGGCCAGACATGAAACGCAGCACCGACCGTATCCTCACCACCCACACCGGCAGCCTCCCCCGCCCCGACGACCTCGTCGAGCTCCTGCAAGCTCGCATGCAAGACCCCTCTAGGGACCCCGCGTTCCGCGAGCGAGTCCATACTGCCATCGGCGAGGTCGTTGACAAGCAGGTCGAGGCCGGTATCGACGTCATCAGCGACGGTGAGATGGGCAAGCCTAGCTTCGTCCACTACATCCGCGACCGCGTCAGCGGCTTCGAAGGAACCGACCAGCAACCTTCGCAGATGGACTTCGACGGCGACTACCCGGGCTACACGGCCTGGCGCCGACGCGATATGGCGGGCCGGCCCAACCCCTTCTTCGTCGGCCGCCCCGAGTGCATCGCCCCGCTGGCCTGGAAGGACTCGAAACCGCTCGAAGACGACATCTCCAGCCTCAAGGCCGCGATGTCCGGTAGGCCGGTCGCCGAGGGCTTCGTCCCCTGCGCCTCGGTCGGCATCGTCGCCCAGCGCATGGCCAACGCCTACTACCCCACATACGAGCAGTACCTGCAGGCGGTCGCCGAGGTCATGAAGATCGAGTACCACACCATCGCGGACGCCGGCCTGCTGGTCCAGATCGACGCGCCGGAGATGTGCATCGACCGCGCCATCGCCGAGTTCAGGGATGCTCCGATCTCCAAATTCCACCAGCGCCAGGAGCTCTGGGTCGAGGCCCTCAACTACGCCCTCGAAGGCATCCCGCAGGATCAGGTGCGTTTCCACGTCTGCTGGGGCAACGGCGAGGCCCCGCACACCCGCGATGTCGAGCTCAAAGACATCGTCAACATCGTCCTCAAGGTCAACGCCGGCGCCTACGCCGTCGAAGCCTCGAACCCGCGACACGCCCACGAGTGGAAGGTCTGGCAGGACGTCAAGCTGCCCGAGGGCAAAGTCCTGATCCCCGGTGTCATCGACTCCGTCACCAACTTCGTCGAACACCCGGAGCTCGTCGCCGACCGCATCGTCACCTACGCCAACATCGTCGGCCGTGCGAACGTCATCGCCGGGACCGACTGCGGCTTCGGCACCAGCGCCAACACCCAGAACATCTACCCACCCATCGTCTGGGGCAAGCTCAAGTCGCTCTCAGAAGGCGCCGCGCTCGCGAGCAAGAGACTCTGGCCCTAAGCCTGTCATTGCGAGGAGCGACATCAGGAGCGACGCGGCAATCTCGCGTCCACTGCAAACGCTCCTCATGATTCGAATGGTTACGCCACCTGGTACTTCTTCAACGCCACCTCGTCGAACTTCAGCCCGAACCCCGGCTTGTCCGGCACCACGATCTGCCCGTCCTCAATCGCCGGCGTCTCCTCAAAGAAGCGCAGCGTCCACGGCATGTACTCCACCGTCAGCCCGTTGGCGATGCCCGCGATCATGTGCGTCTGAAACTCCGGGATCAGGTGGCTCACCACCGGCAGGTTGAACGCCTCCGCCATGCCCGCCACCTTGACGAACTGCGTCACACCGCCAACCCGCAGCAGGTCGACCATGACGATGTCAACGGACCGATTTTCGAGCAGCTGACGGAACGGCGCGATGCCGTAGACGTACTCTCCAGCCGCGATCGGCGTCGTCAGCGCGTCGGCGACGCGCGCCAGCCCCTGGTAGTCGTCGGCCGCGACGACGTCCTCCAGCCAGAACAGCCCGTACTCCTCAACACGCTTTCCCACCACGGTTGCGTGCTGTACGTCCCACAGCTGGTTGATGTCGCACATCAAGTCGATATCCGGTCCGATGCCTTCCCGCAGTACCCGGATACGGTCCACCGACGCCTGCACGGTCGGCTCGGACCCCATCTGCGTCTTCATCTGCTTGAAGCCCTGGCTCACCAGCCACGGCCCCGCCTTTTCCAGGTAATCGAGCGGGTGCTGGCGCAGCAGCGCGCCGCTGGCGTACGTCGGCACGCGGTCGCGGTGCCCGCCGATCAGCGTCGCCACTGGCTGGCCCACCGCCTTGCCCTTGATGTCCCACAACGCGATGTCGATCGGCGATAGCGCCAGAGTGAAGATGCCGCCGGGCCCGGAACCGCCGGAGGCGCGCCGGAGCTTTGCCGCGATCGCCTCAACTCGCATCGGGTCCTCGCCGATGATCAGCTCGCCCAGCGCGTCGACCGCCTCCCGCAGCGCCCTGATCAGCGCGCCGCCAAAGAACGTGATGCCGATGCCCTCGATCCCGTCGTCCGTCCGTACCTCCACCGTGACGAACTCACGCGTCGCCGTCGGCTCCGGCAACCCCACGACAAGCGGGTTGTCCGCCGCGGTCTGCAGGAGGCGCGTGTTCACGCTTGCTATCTTCATCTCATGCTCCTAACGCTTACACCCATTGCGAGCCATCGACCGGCAGGGAGAAGCGTAGCAATCTCGTCGCCCCGTCGTCCGCCACCTGCATCATCGCTGGATCGGCTCGAACCGCCCGACGCCCAGCGCCTGCTGCACGTTCCACTCGTAGATCTCGCTGACGTCGCGCAGCCCGCCCGTGACCCAGGGGTGGCTGTTTGCCAGCTGCGTTGCTTCGTCCTTGCTTCCGGCGCGCAGGACCCAGATGCCGACGCCCTCGCTCGTCGGTCCGCTGAACAGGACGCGGCCGGCGTTGTGGTTCTCCTTCATCCAGTCCAGGTTCTCGTGCTCGCGGCCCCGGATCGCCTCACGCGGGCCGATCGACTTGCTCATCACGACATACCACATTGCTTGCCCTCCTGACCTTTCTGGTTCCCGTTCCCCGTTCCCTGTTCCCTGTTCGCTGTTCCTTGTTCCCTGTTCCTAGTTCCTACCCCGGCAGCAGGCTACGCAACTCCCTCAGGTCAGCCTCCGGCCAGTCGTCCGCGCTGTAGTTGAGGCGCGAGCACAGCACAGTGTCGAAGCCCATCTCGGCCACCTTCGCCAGTCGTTCCGCCGCTTCCGCCGGGCCGCAGTTCAAGTTGAACGACTTGTCAGGGTCGAACGGCTCCGACTCCGCCCGCAGGTTCACGTTTACCGTCGCCACGATCGTCCGCCCCGTGCCGCCGGCCTCGCGATAGTGCTTGATACCCTCCGCCAGCGCGTTATAGCTGGTGTTCAGCCCGGACGCCATCCAGCCGTCGTACTCCTTCGCTGCGCGCTCTACCCAGCGACCGCTGCCCCAGGCGCCCATGACGATCGGCGGCCCGCCGCGCACGTTTGGCCACGGGTTGATCGCCTTGCCGTCCACCGTCTCGCCGTTGAGCAGGCGCTTGATCGTCGATGCGCCCTCTCGCAGCAGCCGAAATCGATCCTCGAACGGTATGCCTACCGCCTCGAAATCCTTCGCGGTCGAGCCCGACCCGATGCCGGCGACGAACCGCCCGCCGCTCAGCGCCTGCAGCGTCATCAGGCGTTGCGCCAGCTCCACCGGTGGCCGCAACGGCAGCTGCAGCACCGCCGTCCCAAGCTCGATGCTCTGCGTGCCGCACGCCGCCGCGGTCAGCCACTGTAACGTGTCCAGGCCGGCGAAGTCCCATCGGCCCACCGTGTCGCCGATCCAGATCCCGTCGAAGCCGATCTCCTCGATCAGCCGGGCACGGGCTATAATCTCGGCCGCTGAGGGTGCGCTCCCGTCGGCGCGGCGGTACGGCAGGTTGATTCCGAGTCGCATGGGTGTTTCCTTCCAGGTGACGGTCCGGTCGCACGCGGTAAGGCATCGTAGCAAGACGTAGTTGCGAAAACGACTCTATCGCGTACAATGCGTACCGTGGAGTACTCGGGTGCGATTTAGCTACTGGCCGTCTCCGGCGGCTGACTTCCTGGAGATTCAGTCGCGCTGCCTTCTCGCCGAACGCGCGGGCTGGGATGGCGTCTGGCTTTCCGACCACCTCATGCCCTCCTCCGGCGACCCCGCCACGCCCGTCAACGAGAGCTTCACGACCCTCGCGGCGCTCGCCGCCACGGTCCCGCGTCTGCGTCTCGGCCACATGGTCGCC
Organism: Dehalococcoidia bacterium; assembly: GCA_035714925.1. Taxonomy (GTDB): domain Bacteria; phylum Chloroflexota; class Dehalococcoidia; order DSTF01; family WHTK01; genus WHTK01. The sequence goes on from DASTLN010000084.1 coordinate 12,459, forward strand.
GGCAACACGTACCGCCACCCCGCCCTCGTCGCCAAGATGGCAGCCGGCATCGACCGCATCAGCCGCGGCCGCTTCATCCTCGGCCTCGGCGCCGCCTGGCAGCAGAACGAGCACGATTGCTACGGCATCCCCTTCTACAACGCCCGCGAGCGCATGGCTCGCCTCGACGAAGCCTGTCGCGTCATCCGCAGCCTCCTCGACAACGAGACGTCCTGCTTTGACGGACAGCACTACCAGCTGCGCGCCGCGCCCCTGTCGCCGAAGCCGTTTCAGCCCCGGCTGCCCCTGCTGATCGGCGGCGGCGGCGAACGCCTGCTGCTCCGTGTCGTCGCCTGCCACGCCGACGAGTGGAACGTCTTCGCCACGCCTGAAGTCCTGCGCCACAAGGTTGAGGTCCTGGAGCGTCATTGCGACGCCGTGAACCGCGACCCGTCTGAAATCAAACGCACCGTGGTCCTGGAGCCGCCGCGCGAACGCCGCGGCGACGCAGCGTTGATCGGTAACGCACTCGCGGACTACGCCACGCTGGGAGTCGATGAGGTCGTCATCCGCGACTCTCTGCTGCGGGCCTACGGCCCGGGTCTGCCCAAATCGCTCGAGTCTTTCCTCGCCGAAACCGCCGCGGAGTTCAGATAAGTCAGGAGATACGCCATGGGGATCCGTAGCCAGCTCGACCGCATCAGCTTCGATTGGGCCGCCTTCGATGCGGCCGGCCGCGACTCACGTGAACTCATTTCGGAGCTCGCCGCCGACCGTGCCGCGTTACGCGAGCTCGTCCTCGCGGTCGGCCGTGACGAGCACCTGCTGCCGCTCTGCGAAAAGGTGCGCGATTTCAAATACATGGTCCTCTACGACGCGCTCGACCGCGGCTTCCGCCTTCGCCTGCACCGCTTCAGCGAGGGTCAGGAGGACGAGCCGCACAATCATCGCTACTCGTTTTCGTCCTACATCCTCAAGGGCGCCTACACCCACACCCTTTACGAGGTCGCAGACAACGCCACGGCGCCAGACGCCCAACCTTACTGGGAGCTGCATCAGCCACCCGGCACGCACGACGGCGGCCCACTGCCCAAGCTGCCAATGACACGGCTCTCCCCCCTGCTGACGCAGACGCAGGCCGAGGGTAGTTCGTACTCCTTGCACCACACGACGTTTCACGCCACCGCGTTACCCGCGCAGAACGCATACTCGCTCTTCCTGCGCGGGCCCGCCGAAAAGCCCTCCGCCATTTTCCTCGACCCGGCGAACCGCGCCTTTCGCTGGAAGTTCGGCCGCGCCCAGGAACGGCCCGAGGTGCTCACGGCGCGCTCATTTACGCTGGACGACCACAAACGCTTCGTCGAGCAACTCGAGGCCGACGGCGTAATCTAGGCGTCCTTGATCGCGTCGCGCAGGAAGCGCAGCGCCAGCGTCGCGAACTCGATCATGTTCGCCTCGCGGTCGTCCATCCCCGTCTCGTAGATCTCGACCCGGTTCACCGGCCCCGCAACGCCGATCGTCGTCTTTCCGGGCGGTGCGCCGGAGCGCCCCGGCGTCGGTCCCGCCAGCCCGGACTCGGCGATACACCAGGTCGCGTCCAACCGCTGCCGCATCGCTTCCGCCAGTTCGCCCAGCATCTCCGGCGTCGTGCCCTGGTAGTTCTGGTAGCGCGATGCCGGCACGCCCGTCAGCGCCGTGCGTGAGGCCAGCGTGTAAACGACACCGCCACCCGCGTAGTACTTCGAAGCGCCAGCCACCCGCAGCAACGCCGCTGAGATCAGCCCGCCCGTCGTCGACTCCGACACCGCAACCGTCTCAACCCGCTGCGTCAGCACCCCCGCGATCTCGTCCGCCAATGCCCTTTGCTCATCGTTGAGAAACGAAGCCATGCTCTCCTCCTGCCCGAATGCCCGAATGCCCGAATGCCCGTATGCCCGTATGCCCGTATGCCCGTATGCCCGTATGCCCGGGATACTACATGAAGCCCCGCTGCTGTATCCTCAGCCGCGATGCAGGACTTCGAAGGCAAGGTCGCAGTCGTCACAGGCGCCGCCAGCGGCATCGGCTTCGCCATGGCGGAGCGCCTCGCCCAGGAGGGCATGCGTGTCGTTCTCGCCGATGTCGAGGCTCCCGCCCTCGAAGCCGCGGTGACCCGCCTCCGTCTGTCTGAGCACGACGTCCTCGGCGTCCTGACCGATGTCTCGAAAGCCGAAGCCGTCGAGACGCTGGCCCAGCGCGCCTTCGAGACCTATGGCAATGTCCACGTCCTCTGCAACAACGCGGGCGTTGCCGGCGCCGGCGGCAGCAGTGGCCCCGTCTGGGAGAAGACCGGCCGCGACTGGCAATGGGCCTTCGGCGTTAACTACTGGGGCGTCGTCAACGGCATCCGCGCCTTCGTTCCCAGGATGCTCGCCAACGGAGAAGAGGGCCACGTCGTCAACACCGCGTCTATCGCCGGCGTGACGTCCAACGTCTTCGGCATCTACGGCGTCACCAAGCACGCCGTTGTCGCCCTCAGCGAGTACCTCCACCGCAGCCTCGTCGAGGTCGACGCGAAGGTCGGCGATTCCGTGCTCTGCCCCAGCTTCGTTACCACCAACCTCGGCACCTCAGACCGCAACCGCCCCGCCGAGCTCGCGAACCCAGCGGCCTCGGCCAGCGGTGCGGTCGGCTGGCACGACGACCCCACCATCGTTGCGGCGCGCGAACAGCGCATCGAGGCCGCCCAGGCCGCCGGCATCGTCTTCGAGGCCATCCGCAACAACCAATTCTGGATCTTCACAGACCACACGATGGACGCGGCGATGCGCGCCCGTGCCGAGGGCATGGTCGCGCGCCGCAATCCCGGCGCTACCGTCCTCTAGCCCCTCGTCAGCTCCTCGGCGCACGCCGTGTGTACCGCCAGCACGCCCTGCAGCTCGCTCGGGTCGATACGTCCGTAGCCGCAGACGCCGCCAATGCCAAAACTCGACAGGTGCTTCCGCGCGCTATTCAAGCGCCGCTGGAACGGCTCGATGCCGCCTTCGCCCTCGTGCACCAGTCCCAGGTACACCTTCGTCTCGCCGATATCGAGGTCGCGCAGCGGCGCGAAGAAGGCATCGTCCGGGTCCTTGATGACGGGCATATGCACGTAGTCCAGGCGTCGGCCGCAGCGCTTCACGGCCTCGTTCGACATCCGCACGCAGAGGGCCAGGTCCTGCATGTCCGCCATCGGCCAGCCACCCCAGGTGCCGTAGCACCAGTGGTACCCCAGCAGCGTCTCATCCGGCACCGCCTTCCATATCTCGTCGAGTTGGGCCGCGTGCCTCGCGATCTTGCCTTCAAGGTCCAACCGCGGCCAGAACGAGAAGTAATTCGCCGCTGCTCCCGTCGCCAGGTCGACCAGCTCCCACGCCAGGTCGAACTGGATCGACAGGTCGTTCGCCGGCACCACCTCGAGGATGCGCTGTATCTCGCGGTTCGTGGCCTGCAGATACGCCTCGTGTATCACAGGCCACGCGTCGAGGTCGGTGAAAAACGAATCGATCGCGCTATTCGGCGACGGCAGCGAAACTTGAAACCGTGTGCCCGGCTCGATCACGCCCTCATCGCGCAGGCGCTTGAACGTCGCGTAGGACGCGATGGCGAAATCGGCGTAGAGAATGTTGTCGAACACCAGCTTCTCGCCCTCCTTCACCTTGAAGGCCCAGAACGGGTCCAACTCGGAGAGGTGCACACCTTGCAGGTCGGGCTGCTCCAGCGTCGGGCCTGGCGAGATCGTCTCTTCCAGCTGCGGATGAAACTTGAACACATACTCCGGGAGCATCCCGACCCAGTTCTTGCGCTCCTGAACCTCGCCGTCCGGCATGCAGCCTAGGTGGCCTTTGAGACCTTTCGCCGTCTCCCTGAACACCGTCTCCGCGTCGTCGAACGGCATGCTGCCGACCAGCAGCACGTCTCCCCGCATCCGGCTCGCGCTTCCTGACGTCATCTCACTCCTCCTGGCCTCTGCCACACGGGGTTTCGCCCCGCGATCTTGGTTGCGCAGCATCGGACTGTCAACGCCTAAACGAATCGAACGACTCCGCCGCTTGCGGTTAGACTGGCATCCTCATTGCCACCGCTGTAGTTCGAGGGAGACCGAAGTGAAGATTGGGTTCATTGGCCTCGGCCGTATGGGCAGCCACATGGCGCGCAACCTGGCCGCCGCCGGCCACGAGGTCGCCGCGTTTGACGTCCTTCCCGAGGCCGTCAGCAGAGTCGCCGAAACGCCGGGCATTCGCGCCGCCACCAGCGTCACCGACGCTGCCCGCGACGCCGACCTCGTCTGCAGCTCGCTGCCCGCGCCCGACTCCGTCGAGGAGATCGCCGCCGGTGAGGGCGGCCTCGCCGAATCGATGCGCTCAGGCGCCGTCTACATCGACCTCTCGACTAACGCCCCCAGCGTCGTCCGGCGCCTGCAACCTATCCTCGCCGAGAAGGGCATCACCATGCTCGACGCGCCGGTCGCTGGCGGCACAGGCGGCGCCGAGAAAGCCAAGCTGTCGATCATGGTCGGCGGCGACGAGGCGACCTATGAGCAGATGAAGCCCGTGCTCTCGGCGCTCGGCAACAAGCTCTTCTACTGCGGCGACATCGGTGCAGGGTCCGTCGTCAAGCTCTGCAACAACATCGCCGCGCAGGGCTACAACCTCGTCCTCGGCGAAGTGCTGACGATGGGCGTCAAGGCCGGCGTCGACCTCAAGACGCTCGCGACCGTCATCGGCTCCAGCACTGGCACCGTGCAGCGCCTGGTCAACGCCTACCCCAACGGCCTCTTCCGTCGCGCCTTCCTGCCCGCCCCCTTCTCGATCAGCCTCTCGGCCAAGGACACGCGCCTCGCGCTCGAGTTGGCGAGCGAGGTCGGCGTGCCGATGCAGACCGGCGAGGCCGTCCGGCGCGACCAGCTCGTCCTGCTCGAACGCAACCTCGGCGAGCTCAGCACCGACGCGCTGGTCCAGATCCAGGAAGACCGCGCCGGGGTCGTCCTCGAAATCGACGAGGCCGATCTGCCGCTGCAGTTCATGCAGTTCCAGGCCCAGGCGCCGGCTCTGGCGCCGAAAAGGGAGGGAAAATAGCGAAACGGTCTCAAGGCCGCTCGCGAGCGTCGACGATCCGCTGCATAAAGACGAGATCGAGCCAGCGCCCGAACTTCTGCCCGGTCTCCGGCATCCGCGCCACCTCGACAAAGCCGAGCCTTTCGTGGAACCGCAGCGACGCCTCATTGTCACCATCGATGGCGGCGACGAGTACGTGGATGTTCGACGCTCGGGCCCGTTCGACGAGGTTCTCGATCAGTGACCGGCCCACGCCGAGGCCCCAGTGAGCCTCCTTGACATGGATCGTGAGCTCGGCGGTGGCTCGGTAACCCGGCCATTTGCCCTCGCCTCGGAAGTGCTCATACGTCGCGAACCCGGCCACTTCACCACCCTCATCGGCCACAAGCACGGGGAAACCCGCGTCCTGCTGGTGATTGAACCAGTTGGTGCGCTCCTCCAGCGTCTCCAGCGCGTCCCGCCAGGTAATCGTTGTAGTCGGAAGCCAGGCGTTAAGAAGCTCAAGGATGGCCGGCGTATCGGCCTCAACCGCATCGCGGACGATCACGAAGTCTAACCCTCGGGCGCCAGGACCGGCATGGCATCAATCAAAACGAAGGCGATGACGCAGGGCTCCCTGCCCTTGTTCACCCAGTTGTGCACCGTACCCCGCTGCACCAGCACGTCACCCGCCGTCAGGTGCACCACCGCGCCGTCCATTTCCATATCGAGCTCGCCCGAGATCACGACCGCATAGTCGATCGACGACGTGCGGTGGTTGCGCGGCGCCACGCCAGGCCCGTAGGAGATGACGCGGAACACGCTGCCGTCCGGCAACGTCGAGCCGACCTGCCGCAGCCCGGCGTCTTCCTCACCCGTGTTGTCGACCGGATTGCCCTGCGCCGTCCACACGACAACGGCCTCGTGACCGGGACGGTTGCTGTGCGGCGCCACCGCATCGTCGATCTTGACCACGGCGCGCCCTTCGGCGTCATGCCCGGTAACGACCCGCCTCACAGCAGCGCCATCTCACGCCTCCCGGCCGTCCCCGCTCCAGATGCCTCATCCGCCACAGCCCTCTCCTCGCAAGGAGAGGGCGCGCGCGGCAGCGCGGTGAGGTCGCCTAATACCCTCGCGCCCGGTCGACCACGTTGAGCAGATCTTCACCCTTGACGAACCGCCGCAGGTTCTCACAGAACAGGTCCATGACCCTGGTCTCGCTGGTTGCGCCGCCGGTGGAGTTGTGCGGGGTCAGGATAATACTCGGGTGCGACATCAGCTCGGGACGCGGCGGCTTGCGGTCCAATTCACCCTCGTAGACGTCGAGCACGGCTCCCCACAGCTTGCCTGAATCCAGCGCTGCCAGCATTGCGTCTTCATCGACCACTTCGCCGCGGCTCACGTTGACCAGCACCGGCCGCTTCTCCAGCGCGTCGAAGAACGTCCCGTTGAGCAACCTCACGGTATCCTGAGTCAGCTGTACGCAGACCGCGATGAAGTCGCTCTCGGCCGCCAGTCGATGCAGATCTGACGCCGGCAGAAGCAGGTCGACGCCGTCCACGTCCTCCTGGGGTACCGTCGCGGAGCGCCGTGTCGCGATCACTCGCATCCCCAGCGCCTTCGACAAGCGGGCAACCTCGCGTCCGATCCCGCCGAGGCCGACGATTCCCATCGTCGAGCCCTCGATGCGGCGCGGGTCATGATGCGACCGGTCGAGCTGACCGCCGGCCTTGTCCAGCATGCCGTCGTGCAGGCTCCGCGCGAACATCATGGCCGCCGCAATGCAGTACTCGGCCATTGCCGTAGGACGCATCGTCCCCCGCCCGCTCGTCATGACGATATCCTCGCGCTGCCAGACGTCGCAGGGCCAGAGGTTGGAAACGCCGGCCTGCGTGTGGTGAAACCAGCGCATGTTCGGCGCCAGCGCCGCCGCGGTGGGCAGCATGGGATGCATCATGCAGAGCACGTCCGCCTGCGCCAACAGGTCGCGCATCTGCTTATCCGTCGACTCGATGGCGGCCTGGTCCTTCTCCAGGCGCGCGCGGTTGTAGGCGCCGAAGATGGCGTTCCCGTCGATCACATTGACAGACGGACCGACTGCGCGCACGGGGTCGAGATTTGTCCCCAGGATCGGCGCGCAGACGACTACGTTTAGCGGTGACTCCATACAGTTAGCGTTTCTTCCTAGCGATACTCGGGGTTCTCGAAATCGAAGCGGCAGCCCGCATCCCACAGCGCCCGCTGGTTACCATGCGCCGGGATCCCGCCCGTCGCGCGCAGCATGTACGCCATGTGCATCAGGTTCCACGTCATGAAGGTCGTGTTGCGGTTCGTGAAGTCGTTCTCCGGCCCGCCGGAGCCCGCGTCGAGGTAAGACGGCCCCGGACCGGCCTCGCCCAGCCACGCGGCGTCTGCCTGCGGCGGGATCAGGTAACCCAGGTGCTGCAGCGAGTAGAGAATGTTCATCGCACAGTGCTTTGCGCCATCTTCGTTGCCGGTGATCAGACAGCCACCGACACCGCCATAATAGGCGTACTGACCCTCGGCGTTGAGCACGGACGACGCCGCGTACAGCCGCTCGATCACCTTGGTGCAAACGGACGACTTGTCGCCCAACCAGATCGGCGACCCGACAACCAGGATCTGCGCCGCTAGCACCTTCTCGAGAATGCCCGGCCACGCGTCGTTCGGCCAGCCGTGCTCGCGCATGTCGGGCCAGACGCCGTAGGCAATGTCGTAGTCCACGGGTCGCAGCACTTCGACCTCGACGCCGTTCTTCTCCATGATCGCCGCCGAAATGTCGATCAGCCCCTGCGTGTTGGAGACCTCCGGCGTGCGTTTCAGCGTGCAGTTGAGGAAGACCGCCTTCAGTCCGGAGAAGTCCCACCGGCTCTCCGTTGCCAGAAGCTCCATCCGCTCCGCCATCTCGCTCATTTCGCCACCGCCTTCGGTTGCCACCGGCCGCTGAGCTGGTCTGGCTTGCAGACCTTGCAGGCGCGATAGCCTGCCGCGATTGCCTCGGCCTCAGAGGCAAACGTCACGCGATTGCGCGGCAACGTGCGCCGCCCCGGCGGGCAGTTCTCGCGGCAGTAGATGCGAGTCGACCGGCAGCCGTTCAGCGTCACCGTTAGGCCATCTCGACTTCGCGCACTTCCATCTTCGCCACCTGCGTACCAAGCACGATACCGGCAGCTTGAGTTGCCTCGCGGAACGCCTTCGTCTTTGCTTCGAGGTCGGCGGCGTCTTCGTGCGTGCGGATCCAGATGAACTCGTTCTGCGGCCGGTTCACCCAGGTCGATACCACGGGCCAGCCGATCTTGTCGTGGATCGGCTTCGTCTCCTCCTTGAAGTGTTTCAGGAAGTTGTCCAGCTCGCCTTTGTTGATCGTGTAGATACGGACCTGTGCTTGCACTTGCGTGCCTCCAACTAGCGCTACGCGGGGCATACTGCAATCGAAATTCGAGTCTACCCTGCCGGACGCCACGAATGCGAGCGGTGGCCACACAACGGTTATTTCTTCGTAACAATAGCTGCGGTGTAAGCCCATTCGTTTCTGCTAAGATTCTTCCGTAGTAGTCCCGCCTGAGGAGGCATCCATGGCCACCCGAACTACATCCAAGACGGCCGCTATCAATCAGACAATCGCCGAACGAGCCTACGAGCTCTACATGTCCCGTGGCTGGGAGGACGGCCACGATCTGGAGGACTGGCTCACGGCCGAGTCGCAGGTCGACGCCGCGCAGCCGAAGCGAGCCGTCGCGGCGCCGCGCAAGATCAAGCGAGCCGCCTCCGCTTAACGGCCCGCCGTCGCCTTGATGACTGGCGCCATCGCCTCCATCAGCACGCCCTGCACTATGCGATACGTGATACCGTAGCGCTCTTTGTCCAGCAGCACCTTCTCAGCCATCGCCTCGGTGTTACCGATCAGCGTGTGCGGCATCTCGTGCACGGCTTCCGCTGTGATGCCAAAGTCGGCTGCAAGCGCTTCAACCGCCGGCGCCGGGTCGTCCGTCATCGAGGCCCGGTCGGCGAAAACGCAAAGCTCCAGTTCCTCATAGCGTGATCCCGCCGCTTCCCTTAGGATCTCCAGCTCGCCATGAATATCCAGCCCAAAGCCGGTTGAGCCACGCGATGTTGTGCCCTTGATCGGCGGCCGCGGTGCGATGTTGATGATGTCGGCCTCGCGCGCCGAGAGGCGGAGCATGCGCGGCCCCGCTCCGGCCACCATGATCGGCGGATGCGGCCTCTGCACCGCCTTCGGGAACGGGATGACGTCCTTCGCGTTGTAGAACTCGCCCGCGAAGTCGAACTGCGCCTCGCTGTGAAGGAACTGCTTGATCAACCGCAGCGACTCGCCGAGGCGTGTCACGCGCGGCCCCGGCCCGTCCATTTCGACGCCGAGCTGGTTGTAGTCAGAACGGCCCGTCGAGCTTGTCGCCGGGTGCCCAACGCCAATGCCGGGCTCGAAGCGGCCACCCGTCAGCAGGTCGATGGTCGCGATCTCCTTCGCCAGTACCACTGGCCTCCGGAAGTCGTTGGCGATGACCTGCGTCCCGATCCTCAACGTCGTGGTTGCGGCTGCCGCCGCCAGGAGCGCCGGCAGTGGTGCCCATTGTCGTCCCAGGTGGTCCGCCACCAGCAGCACCGAGTAGCCCAGGTCCTCTGCTTTGCGCGCCGTCTCGCGCCACGCTTCTACCGATTCTGGGAAGTTCGCTGCCACCCCGAACCGGATCTTGTGTTCCGCCATCTCGTTACCTTTTCTAGCTCGCTTCCGCCATTCGATACGCCTCGAAGACCAGCGCCACCGCCCTCGCCGTATCTCGCGGCGTATTAGGCGGTGGCTCGCCTCGCCGCAGCCGCCCCAGGCAGTCGGCGATGAACGCCTCCCACTCTGCCACGTAACCGTCCGGCGGTGGTACGACCTCGTCACGCTCACCGTCCGTGATCCGTAGACCGCCCGGCGTCGCGCGCAGCAGCGCCTTCGCCGTCGCGAGCTTGCGCTCGTCGTCGTCGCCGTGCAGGCGCGGATAGGTGTACGACACTTCGTTGTGGAACAGCGCGCCGGAGGGCGTCCGCATCAGCACGGACGCGTAATCCTCCACCTCCAACCCATGGGCCGCGTTGCTCACCACGCTCGACACGATCTCTGGCTCTTCGCCCGTCAGATGGCGGCAAAGGTCGAAGCCGTGAACCCCAAGGTTCAGCAGCACGCCGCCACCGGCCTCTTCCTTGCTCAACATCCACGGCGAGCCGTAGTCCACGTACCGCGACACGCCCGGCCGGATCATCCGAAACACCATGTGCGACGTCGAGCCGCCTTCCCGTGTTTTCAGCATTTGCCGCGCCGCGGCGGCCCACTGGCTGTAGCGCATCGAAAACGGCGTGGCCACCCACGCGCCGCGTGACTCGGCCAAAGACGACAGCTCGCGTACCGTCTCTGCGTCGACGCCCCACGGCTTCTCTGCGATGAACGGCACGCCGGCGTCGACCAGGTAACGGAACGCCAGCGGCATGTCGACGTGACGTCCCAGGGCCAGCACCAGGTCGGGCCGCGTCAGCTGCACCATCGAGCGATAGTCAACGTAAGCCTTCGCGTCGCAGCGATGCGCCGCGATCTCAGCAACCGCACCCGTCGGATCCGCTACCGCGACGACCTCGGCGCCCTGCTTCCTCAGCAACTCGAGGTAGTACGGCGGGTACAGCGCGTGATAGTGCCCGACACCGATCACCGCGACACGCAGCGTCTCCGCCATGGGCCTAGACCGGCGGCAGCTGCGTCTCGAGCAGCCCTTCCACCGCCAGACGCCATCGCGCGTACTCGGCCCGAGACCTCTCGGCTCGCTCCGACGGTTCGATGCGCACCGCTTCCCGGCGCAGCGCCGCGACTTCGTCTTCGTCTCGCCAGAAACCGACGGTCAGCCCGGCCAGAAACGCGGCGCCCATCCCCGTGGACTCCACGCTGATTGGGCGGGAGACGGCCGATCCCGAAAGGTCAGACTGCAGCTGCATCAGGCGATCGTTCGCCGCAGCGCCGCCATCGACGCGAAGTTCCGGCATCGCGATTTCCGTATCCTCACGCATAACGTCCAGCACATCCTGAGCCTGAAACGCCATGCTGTCGACCGCCGCCCGCACGATCTGTTCAGCCCGCGCTGAGCCGGTAAGACCGTAGATCGCGCCCCGCACATCCGGCCCCCAGTGCGGCGAACCCAGCCCCGCAAACGCCGGCACGAACACGACGCCCCCGGCGTCCGGCACGCTCGCGGCCAGCACCTCCGCCTCGCCTGCATCGCGCACGATCCCGAGGTTGTCTCGGCACCACTGCACCGCGGCTCCCGCAACGAAGATCGATCCCTCCAGCGCGTAGCGCGGCGGGCTTTTGCCGGCGCTGGCAGCGAGCGTCGTCAGCAACCCCCGCCGCGAATCGACCCGCTCTTCGCCTGTCGAAACCAGAATGAAGCAACCGGTGCCGTAGGTCGCCTTCGCCATGCCGGGCTTGAAGCAGGCTTGCCCGTAGGCCGCCGCCTGCTGGTCGCCCGCCAGCGCCGCGATCGCGAGACCGCCAGGTAGGGCGCCTGACGCAACCGTGGTGCCGTGCGCCGAGCCGGACGGCTGGACCGCCGGCATCACCGCCGCGTTTAACCCAAACGTCGCCAGCAGGCCGTCATCCCACGCCAACCGGTCGATGTCGTAGCACAACGTGCGAGACGCGTTCGTCACGTCGGTCACATGGACGGCGCCGCCGCTGAGCTGCCATGCCAGCCAGCTATCGATGGTCCCAAAGCAGATGTCACCTTTGGCAATGCGGCCGGGCAGCGATTCATCCTCGCGGCAGAGCCAGAGCGCCTTCGTGCCGCTGAAGTAGGGGTCGAGACGAAGGCCCGTCTTGCGCCTGATTTCGTCTTCGATGCCCGCATCGCGCAGCTCCTGACAGATCGAATCCGAACGGCGGCACTGCCAAACGATGGCGCGATGCAATGGCCTACCGTCTTTGCGGTCCCAGAAGAGCAGCGTCTCGCGCTGATTCGCTACGCCGAGGGCGATCGGCACGCAATTCGGCGCCGCGGCGAGCGCATCGCCCGCCGACGCCAGCGTCGCCTCCCATATCTCGGTCGCGTCCTGCTCGACCCACCCCGGTCGTGGATAGTGCTGCGTCAGCTCGCGATAGCCTTGGGCCCTCACCGCGCCCGCGTGATCGACCAGAAGAGCCGTGACACCGGTGGTGCCCGCATCAATCGCCAGGATGACGTCCTCGGCCACTCGAACGAGCCTGCCCTGTTAGCGCGGCGCCATCGGCTGCCCACCCGGTATCTCGATCGAGATACCGGCATCGACATGGATCGTCTGCCCCGTGATCCAGCGCGCCTCGTCGCTCGCCAGGAATAACGACGCGTAGCCGATATCCCAGGCGCTGCCCTCGTCCTTGATGAGGCCCGATGTCGCTCGCGCCTGGCGGCCTTCCGGCGTCAGCCGGTCGGCCACCAGCGGCGTATACACCTGCCCCGGCGCCACTGCGTTCACCCGAATGCGCCGATCTCCCAGCTGCCCCGCCAGCGCCACGGTCAGCCCCATGGCCGCCGACTTGCTCGTCGTATAAGCCGTGGAGGTTGGCGGGTAAGCTCGCACCGCCGCGATCGACGACAGGTTGATAATCGAGCCGCCACCCGCTTGCTCCATGTACGGCACCACGGCCTGCGCCGCCATCACCATGCTGCGTACGTTGATCTGGAAGTGCTGGTCCCAGTCCTCCTCGGTGATGTCTTCCAGCTTCTGCCGCGAGGGGATACCGACATTGTTCTGCAGGATGTCGATGCGGCCGTAGCGCTCGAATGCCGCCGCGGCCATCGCCTTGCAGTCGGCCTGCTTGCTCACGTCGGCCACCCACGCTGAGGCAACGCCGCCCGCGTCCTCGATCATGTTCACGGTCTCCTGCGCGCGCTCCTCCACGATGTCAACGCAGAGGACGCTGGCGCCCTCGCGCGCGAAGAGGATCGACGCCGCCTTGCCGTTACCAACGCCGGGGCCGCTCGACCCTGCCCCGGTTACGATCGCTACCTTGCCCTTGAGTCGGTCCGCCATGGCTTGCCCTCGCCTCTCGTCGTCTGCCTGCAGTTTGCTTTGCTCGCGCGGCAGTCTAGCATCTCCCGCGGCGGCAGCGTGTAGAATCCCGCCGTAGTTATCTCTGCCGGGTCCATCGGGAGGTCAGCTTTGGACGAGCTCAAATTCGGCATCTTCGACTGGATCGACAGGAACAACCGCTTGACCCTGCCCGAGACCTACGACCAGCGTCTGCGCATGCTCGAGCTGGCCGACGAAGCCGGCATCTGGTGCTACCACCTCGCGGAGCACCACGGCACGCCGCTGGCAGTCGCGCCCTCCCCCAACCTCTTCCTCGCCGCGGCCGCGGAGCGCACTTCCCGCCTCCGCTTCGGCCCCCTCGTCCAGCTGCTGCCGCTCTACAACCCGCTGCGCAACATCGAAGAGATCTGCCTGCTCGACAACCTGAGTGGCGGCAGGCTCGAGCTCGGCATCGGCCGCGGCATTTCGGCGGAAGAACTGGCTATATACGGCCTCGATGTCTCCGAGGCTCGCGACCGCTTCCAGGAATGCTTCGACATCATGCTGCAAGGCCTCCGCACTGGTTATGTCACGTACCACGGCAAGTACTACGATATTGACGACGCGCCACTGACCATCGAGCCGCTGCAGCGGCCCTACCCGCCACTCTGGTATCCCACCAGCAGCCCCGACCGAGTTGAGTGGGTAGCGAAGGAAGGCTTCAACACGCTGTTCGGCTTCACGCGGACCAGCCTCGATGTCATCGCCTCCGGCGTCTCGCTCTACCGCGAGGTCTGGCAGAAGCACCGCAACGACGACGACCGCATCAATGCGCACGTCGCCGAGCCGCGTCTCGGCGCCACACGCCACGTCTTCGTCGCCGACAGCGCCGCCGAAGCCGAGGAAGTCGCCCGCGCCGCCTACAGCGACTTCGACCGCAACTTCCTCACGCGCCCCGGCCGCGTCGGCGAAGAATCGCGCCGTGGTGACTTCGACACCGCCGTCGGATGGGGCGGCATCTTCGTCGGCACGCCGGACTCCGTCCGGGACCAGGTCCAGGCCTTTATCGACGAAAGCGGCGCCAACTACTTCGTCGGCACCTTCGCCTTCGGTAGCCTGACCACGGACCAGGTCCTCCGCTCCCTCAAGCTCTTCGGCGACGAGGTCATGCCCAGCGTGAAACCCGCCGCATCGCCTGTCTGACGCCTGCCACCGTTGCGAGCCATCGACGCCAGGGAGAGGCGAAGCCATCTCGCCGCCCCGTCATAGACCGGCAATGCCGAAACAAACGAGGCGCCGCCTGATCACAACCCATTGCGAGCCATCGACGCCAGGGAGAGGCGAAGCAATCTCGTCGCCTCGTCATAGACCGGCAATGCTGAAACATACGAGGCGCCGCCTGATAACAACCCACTGTGACCCATCGACGCCCGCGGCATCGCCTGTCTCACCCCTTGAGCAGAGGTAGCGGGGGCGCAGTGCATCCTGAGCGAGGTCGAAGGGCCCATGCGCCGGGAGTCTGAGGGGTGTCCCCTCAGATAGCTTCAAGAACAGAGGCGGAGCGCACAAGGGCATGAGCCCGCAGGACGCGCAGCCGCCGACGCCCGACAACCGAACAACCCATTGCGGCCCATCGACCCCAGGGAGAGGCGAAGCAACCTCGTCGCCCCGTCGTCTGTAGCGGCACGGCCGTTCCCGTCACGGACCGTCCACCCGAGATTGCTTCGTCGCTCCCGCTCCTCGCAATGGGAGGTAAAAGAAAGACGGAGCCTTTTCGGCTCCGCCTTGTGTCGTCGCTAGATTCGCCCCTCAGGACGGCTCAATAATCGCCTACCCCGCGGTACTCGTCGTCAGCAGACGCTTACCCACGTCCTCGCCGTACATACGCGGGCCGGAGCCCTCCTTCGGCGGCATGTTCTCGAGGATCTCGAGTAGCTCCTCCTCGCTCTTCGTGAGGTCCAGTGGGTCACCGTGCGGCTGCGGGTAGTCCTTACCCGTCGACCAGTACACCTCGACGCGGTTGCCCTCCGGGTCGAGGAAGTAGCAACCGAACGCGATCCCGTGGTTCACGATGTTCGCGATCTCGAGCTTCTGGTCGACGACCTTCTTGTAGAATTCGCGCAAGTCAGACAGCGAGGCGCACTTGAACGACACCTGCTGCGGGTCGGTGTGGCGGTCCTCGGACTTCGCCAGCGCCAACTCGTGGTGCTCTGCCGCCGGGTCCGCGCTGAAGAAGACAATGCGGTCGTCTTGCCCCCTGTCCGTGAGTGTCAGACCCAGGAAGTTCGAGTAGAAGTCGATCATCCGGGGCATGTCCTTGACGAAGAGGCCAACGTGACCGAGACCGGTTACCTTGGGCATGGTGCGTTCCTCCTGGACTGCTGCTACATATCGATTCGCTTTCTCAAATAATAACGCTAAATGCTTACGAATATCGCCCGCCCAGGTGGACAATCACCACCCGACGGTCGAAAATCGCTGCGTTCCTTCCGCCTAGAAAGCCTGCTTCATGGAATATCGCAATCTCGGCAACTCGGGTCTCATCGTCTCAGCACTCGGGCTCGGCACCAACAACATCGGCCGCCAGGTCGACATGCCAACCACGCAGACCATCGTCGACAAGTGCCTCGAATACGGCATGACCTTCTTCGACACCGCCGACGTCTACGGCGCCGAGCGCGGCAAGTCGGAGGAATTTCTCGGCCACGCCCTCAAGCCCCATCGCCGCGACGTCGTCATCGCCACCAAGGGGTCCGGCGCAATGGGCGAAGGCCCCTACTGGTCCGGCGCCTCGCGCCGCTATTTGATGGACGCTCTCGAAGCCTCCCTGCGTCGCCTGGACACTGACTACATCGACCTCTACCAGGTCCACTTCCCCGACCCCAAGACGCCGATCGAAGAGACGTTACGCGCCCTCGACGACATGGTGCGCTCCGGCAAGGTGCGCTACTACGGCTTCTGCAACTACTCCGGCCTCCAGCTCGCCGAGGCCGCCGCGGTCGCAAAGCGCGAGCACCTGACGCCGCCGATCAGCGCTCAAAACCGCTACAACATCATCGAGCGCGACATCGAGAAGGACGTTGTCCCCGCCAGCGTCGAGCATGGGCTTGGCATCCTGCCGTTCTACCCGCTGCTCGCCGGCCTGCTCACCGGCAAGTACCGCCGAGACTTCACGCCTGAAGGGACCCGCCTCACCAGCGGCATCCACTTCTACGCCGGCATCCTCGAAAACGCCGACTACGACCTCATCGACCGCTATATCGACTTCGCGGCCGAGCG
The DNA here is from genome assembly GCA_035714925.1 of Dehalococcoidia bacterium. Taxonomy (GTDB): domain Bacteria; phylum Chloroflexota; class Dehalococcoidia; order DSTF01; family WHTK01; genus WHTK01. The sequence continues at coordinate 28,829 of DASTLN010000084.1, forward strand.
CGGCCACACGCTGCTCGAACTTGCGATTGGCTGGCTCGCCTCCCAGCCGGCCGTCGGCAGCGTGATGACCGGCGCCACCCGCGTCGACCAGATCGAGCAGAACCTGCAGTCCTGCGAATGGCGCCTCACTCCCGAGGAGTTGGCGCAGATAGACGACCTCAGCACCGTCCCCGCCTGACGCTTCGCGAAAGAGGATTACAGATGGCAATGCCGTTTCGCACAGACCACGTCGGCAGCATGGTTCGTCCCGCGCGTCTGCTCGACGCCCGCGACGCCTTTCAGGCCGGCAAGCTCACGCGTGACGAGCGAACCCGCATCGAGGACGAATGTATCCTCGAAGCCCTCGACCTGCAGCGTCACGTCGGCATCGAAGTGCTGACCGACGGCGAAATGCGCCGTGACGCGTACACCACGGACCAGTACGACGCCATCGAGGGCTTCGCCGCAGAGTGGCCCGTCGTCGAGCAGACTCGCCCGGACGGCACGAAGGTCATGGTCGAGATGCACAACAAGCCCATCGTCGGCAAGCTGCGCCAGAAGCGCCGCCTCGCCCAGCACGAGGCCTCGTTCATGCAGCAGCACGCCGGTGGCGCTTATAAGGTCACGATGCCAACCCCTGTCTGGCCGCCGGCACGCCGCGAACAGGACGTCCCGGCTCCCTACACGGATATCGATGAAATGCAGCAGGACCTCGTCGATATCTTTCGCGACGAGATGGTCGCACTCGCCCGGGAGGGGGTGCCGTTCCTCCAGATGGACAAGGTCCCCACCGTCTACCTCAACGCCGAGCAACGCGCTGCCCTGCAGCAGCGCGGCATCGACCCCGAGGCGTCACTCGCCAGGGAGATCGACAACGAAAACGCGTGCTTTGATGCCGTCCGCGCCGAGTTCCCGGACGTCGTCCTTGCCATGCACCTCTGCCGCGGCAATCGCACCGCGTGGGCCGGCGGCAGCGGCGGATACGACCTCGCGGCCGAGCAGCTCTTCACCGGCCTCCACGTCGACCGCTTCCTGCTCGAGTACGACAGCGAGCGCGCCGGAGGCTTCGAGCCGCTCCGCTTCGTCCCGAAGGACCGCGTCGTCATGCTCGGCCTGCTCAGCACCAAGACGAATCGCCTCGAATCGAAGGACGACCTGCTACGCCGCATCGAAGAAGCGTCGAAGTTCATCCCCGTCGAGCAGCTCGCCATCGGCCCGCAGTGCGGCTTCCAGTCCGCCGCCAACCGCGACGGCGCCAACATGACGATTGACGAGCAGCGCCGCAAGATGGAGCTCATCGTAAACGTCGCCCGCGAGGTCTGGGGCTAGCGCGAGGCACAAGCGCTAAACGTCGGGACGGAGCTTTAGATCGGTCCGCCCCCGCCACGTGACCCATTCAAACTGGCCTGCACAGAGCCGCCATCTGGCTTCAGTGCCGAAGCTTCAAGCCCTGCCCTTCAGGGCGGGGTTACACCCAACCCCTACTCTGCGCTAACCCACCAACTGCGACCGCAAGGCCCCCGCCGGGTCCGCCGGACGATTGCCCGGGAAGTCCTTGCGCTCCTGCTCCGCGTCAACGCGCAGCGCCACCAGCACCGGCCCCGCCTGCTGCAACACGAACGGCAGCCGCTCCCGCAGCACCGCGATGTCGTCGAACTCATACGCCGCCTGGTAGCCGGCGCCCAGCGCCATCTTGGCGAAGTCGATGCGCTCCGACGCGGGCGTCGGCTGGTAGCCGGAGGTCTCGTAGACGCCGTTGACCATCACGAAGTGATAGAAGTTAGCCGGAGCCGCCCCCGCGATGCTCGCCAGCGAGCCGAGCTGCATCAGCAGGCTGCCGTCGCCGTCGAGCACGAAGACGGGCCGCTCTGGCTGTGCCAGCGCGATACCCAGCCCGAACGCCGCCGCCGCCCCCATGCAGCCACGGTTATCGAGGTTCAGCCCGGGCGCGGCGCCTGTCTCGTACCAGTCTGGGATCGCGCGCATCGTCGCGACGCTGACGCCGTTGCTCTTCTGCGCCGCCAGCAGCTCCAACGCTTCGGCCCGCCTCATCCTGTCGGCGCCCCGATCAGGACCACGACGGGCTTGCGCTCGCTGCGGCTCTCGTCGTACGCCTTGCGCAACAGCCCAACATCCGTTTCGTGGTCGACGCGGTAGAAGCTGACACCCATCGTCCGCAGCACCGGCTCGATCAGCCGTACGCCGCTCGAAGCGTTCTCCTCCACAGGCTTGCGGACGTCTCGCCCGAACTGCCCCACCAGCATGCAGGTCGGAACCTTCATGTCGAGACTGACACCCCGCAGCGCGTTCATCGCCGCGAACAACCCGACGTTCTGAATCACCACCAGCGGCTCCGCGCCGCCGATCCACAGCCCGGCGTTGGCGCAAATCGCCTCATCCTCGGTCGAAAGCGTGATAGTGGTCAGCTCTGGGTCTTCCATCAGCAGCGCCAGCAGTGTCTTCTGGTGCGTGTCCGGCACGCTGAGGATGTGCGTCACACCAAGCTCGCGGACCACGCTGTGCAGCAGCGGCGCCGGGATCGAGTCTGCAACCGGGGTGGTCTGTGTCTCGCTCATTCGGTTGCCTATCCTAAACCATTACGAGCCATCATCCGCCAGTGAGGGCGTGGCAATCTCGTCGGCGCGTCCTTGCCTAGAGGCCACGAGTGGTAAACTCCCGCCAGTATCGCGCGAGAGGAGCCTCGCTATGACACTCAACTTCCGTCAGCTCTCAGAGCACTTCGCCGCCGAGGTCAGCGCGGTTGACCTGCGCAGCGTCTTCGACAAAGAGACGTTGGAAGAGATGCGCGCTGGCATGGACCGCTTCGGCGTCCTCGTCTTCCACGACCAGAAGTTCACCGACGCGGAGCAGCTCGCCTTCGCTCAGCGCTTCGACGGCCAACTGCACGCCAAGACCGGCATCTCCATCCTCAAGAAGAGCCGCCTTGGCAACGAGGCCCTGACCGATATCTCAAACCTCGACGAAGACGGCGAAATCATGCAGTCGGACGATCGCCGCCGCATGTACTCGCTGGGCAACCGGCTCTGGCACACCGACGCGTCGTTCCAGGACCCGCCGGGCCGCTACTCCATGCTGCACGCCCGCGTCGTCCCCGAGGTCCCAGCCGACACCGAGTACACCGACACGCGCGCCGCCTACGATGCGCTGCCGGACGACATGAAGCAGCGCCTCGAAGGACTCATGGTGCACCACTCGATCGCCTACTCGCGCATCACACTCGGCTTCGAATTCTCGGAGGCGGAGGCCGCTGCCCTCGAAGGCGCGATCCATCCGCTCGTGCGCACAATCCTGGGCTCCGACCGCAAATCGCTCTACGTCGCGTCCCACGCGTCGAAGATCATCGGCTGGCCGGTGCCGGAAGCGCGCCTCCTGCTGCGCGACCTCATCGAGCACGCCACCCAGCCGCAGTTTCGCTATCGCCACAGCTGGCAGACCGGCGACCTCGTGATCTGGGACAACCGCGGCACGATGCACCGCGGCCTCGCCTACGACGACACGAAGTACCGTCGCGAGCTGCGCCGTGTCACCAGCCTGGACGTCCCGTTCACCATCGCGGACGCCGAGCCCATCCTCGTCGAGACACGCTAACTGCTTCCCCTCTCCCGCCTGGGAGTTAGAACAGGTTGCATTTGGATGCCCACGGTTCAGGTCAACGGCTACAACCTCTACTACGAAGACGACGACTTCACCGACCCATGGAAGCCATCACAGGTCGTCTTCCTCAATCACTTCGGCTACGGCAACCTCAACCTGTACTACAAGTGGATCCCCATCCTCGGCGCCGAGTACCGCATTGTCCGCATGGACCGCCGCGGCTTCGGCCGTTCCGAGGCGCCGCCCTACGGCTACGAACTCACCGTGGAGGACATGCTCTCGGACTGGCTCGGCTTCCTCGACGCGCTCGGCATCCCCAGCGTCCACTTCATCGGCGACCGCTTCGGCGGGTCCGTGGGCGCTGCCTTTGCCGCCACCTACCCCGAACGCGTGCGCAGCCTGGTCATGATAGGCAGCCCGGTGCACACCCAGCGCGTCAAGCACCTCTTCGGCCCCGGAGCCGAGAGCGTGCTGCTCGAAGGCTCCTGGCTCGACGCCAACAAGACGTGGGCGTCACGCCCTGAGGGCATGTCCGGGACGCAGGACGAGCGGCTCAAAGCCCTCTACGGCCGCGAGCAGATGGCGATGATCCCGCCTCACATGCTCTCCGCCTTCCGCCGCCTCTCGGTCAAGCCGGAGTTCACCATCGCGCCGATTCTTGACAAGGTGCAGGCGCCGACGCTCCTCTTGAGCCCGGACGCCGCCGAGCCACTCCTCACGATGGAGGAGCAAAACTGGATGCGGGAAACCATCCCGAACTGCGAGCAGGTGGTCTTCGCCGGCGCCAGTCACGACATCGCATACCAGCAGGACGAGAGGTGCGCCCAACTCGCGCTGGAGTTCATTCGCAAGCATTCCGGCTGAGATGAGGCTTGCCAGACTCGGACATAAGTGGCAATATTACGTCTACTTCATCTTGATTCTTGACCGCGCGTAATCCCCCCGCCACGCGTTCGTTGTCTGTTGTAGAAAGCAGTACGCGTGAGCGGTATGCCCACCTCCAACAAAAACGACGCGCAGAGCTTCGGCAAGCTCGCCCTCATCGCCTCCGCCGCGGCGACGGCCGCCTTCGTGATCTCCCAGACACGCTTCCTGCAACGATTGGCCGAACCGGCGCCCTCGACACACGTCTCGCCGCCACCCAAGCCGCCCGCACCCGAGATCGAAGCGATAGACGAAAGCGAACCGAACGTCGATTCAAGTTCCCCCGTTTCTGCAGACGAGACGCATGAACCCGAGGAGCACGAAGACCACAACGGCGCAGCCCATCTCAGCTCGCCGGCGTCATCCGGCGCCGCACGCATACGCTTCCGCGCCGCCCGGCCTGCTCGCGAGCGCCTTCACTACGGCCTGCCTGTCCGCCACAGCCGCCCCAGACCGGTGACCCTCCCCGCGGAGCCCATACGGGAGCCGGCTGCCGCCGTCGCCGTGATGGAGCCTCCTCCGGTAAGCTCACCGCCCGCCTTCGATGGCGAGGAGTTCAACGCTGAGTATTTGGCCCTCGTCGAGGCGATCGCCTGCGATGGGCTTCGCGACGAAGACGAAGACGAAGCAGAGGCCGAGATCGAATTCGCCGACAATCTCGTCACTACTGCCGCGTCCCTGCCAGTAGTAGCAGCTGCGGAGATGCCATGGCTGCCGGCGCCCCGCCTGCAGTACATCCTCGTGGCGCTGGCTTACGTTGGCATCGCCGCAGCCGTGGGGTCCGATCCGGTTACGCTCGCCGCCGACGGCGTCCGTGCCCTCACTACCGTTAACAGCACCGCGGACCTAATTCTGTTGGGTTGGTTGCTCTGCGGCGCAATCGTCCTGATTCCACTGGGTGCCATCGTTGCCCGTCTCGTCTCGTTGGTCACACGCGGCAAGCTGCATCTGCCCGGCGCAATCTCGCAAGACGGCATTGACACCGCAGGCTGGACGGTACGCCTTCTCGCGCTCTCGACGTTCGTTGCCGGCGCCGCCCTTTACTCACCACACGCCCTCAGTTGGGCACTCAATACTGATTACCCTGTCGCCGCCGTCGCCTCGTCCTCCATGGCCCCCACGCTCGACAAGGGGGAGTTGGTACTGATCGACGGCGTCGCCGACATCGACGAGCTGAACATTGGCGACATCATCGCCTTCACTCACGAACAGGGGATCGCCGTGCGCCGCGTCGTCGGCTTCACCAGCGGGGGAGTGCTCGCCCAGGCTGACGCCGCCCCGGACGACGCTCTTGTTATTCCGTTCGACGACATCGCGGGCCGTGTTCTGACGCTGGCCGGCGAGCAGGTCAAGCTGCCACTTCTTGGAAACATCGCTCATCTGGGTACGCGCACCGTCGAACCCGGTAGCTCGGCGAGCGGACAACCCTAACCCATTACCACGTCTCCATCACCTGACGCATGATCGCGAACTCACCGATGTGGTACGCGTTGTGGTCGACGATGATCAGCGCGCAGCGCATGATGTTGTGCTGCGTCGCCCAGGCTATCGGTCCGTAAAGATCGGTCTGCGCGTCCTCGACAATCTTGATGAAGGCTTCGAGATCGCTGAAGAAGCCGTTGACGCTCTCCGTCCAGTCTTCCGCGGAGGCTGGCGCGTTTTCCTCCGGCCAGTAGTCCTTCGGCCACTCGCCGTGCACGTAGTTGGGGTTCGTAATGTAGTCCAGCATGTCGGCCTGCGTTCGCCGCAGGTGCTCTACCAGCGCCCAGGCGCCGTACGTACTGTTCGGGAAGCGCGTGTTGATCTGGTCCATCGGGAAGTCCTTGATCGCTTCCTCGAAGGGCATGTGCGCGCCGCGCCCTTTCAAGCGCTGCACAAGCTGATCTCTGACGATTGCGTCCTGCTCGGTCATAGCTACACCCGCTCGAAAACCGCCGCGATACCCTGGCCGCCGCCGATGCACATCGTCTCCAGCCCGAACTGCGCGTCGCGGCGCTCCATCTCGTAAAGCAGCGTCGCCAGGATCCGCCCGCCCGTCGCGCCAATCGGATGGCCGATAGAGATGCCGGAGCCGTTGACGTTCGTCCGGTCGAAATCGCTCTCCGTGAAACCCCACTCCCGCGTTACGGCCAGCACCTGCGCCGCGAACGCCTCGTTGAGCTCGATCAGGTCCATATCCTGGATCGAAAGGCCCAGGCGGCCGAGTAGCTTCTTGCTCGCCGGCACCGGCCCCATACCCATGTACTCCGGATGCACCCCAGCGACGTTCCAGCCGCGTAGCTTCGCCATCGGCTTCAACCCCAGCTCCGCGGCCCGCTCCGGCGTCGTCACGATGCAGCACGCCGCGGCGTCGTTCTCGCCGCTGGCGTTACCCGCCGTCACCGTCGACTCCGGGTCAGTGCGCCCGCGAACAGCGCGCAGCGCCGCCAGCTTCTCCAGGCTCGTATCGGCGCGCGGGTGCTCGTCGCGGTCAACCACGGTGTCGCCCTGACGTGTCGTCACCGTTACCGGCACGATCTCGTGGTCGAAGCGCCCCGCGTCCCACGCCGCAATGGCGCGCTGATGCGATCGCAGCGCCAATTCGTCCTGCTCCTCCCGCGGGATTGAGTACTGGCGGCGCAGGTTCTCTGCCGTCTCCAGCATGCCGCCTTCTATTGGGAAGTTGGCGCTGCCCGCCGTCACGCGGCCGCGGTCCAGGCGGTCCATCAGCGTGATGCTGCCGCGGTGGTTGCCGCTGCGCAGGCCCGTCGCGTAGAACTCCACGTTGCTCATGCTCTCGACCCCACCCGCCAGCACGACATCCGCGACCTCGGTCTGCACCTCCATCGCCGCCAGGCAGACCGCCTGCAGCCCGGAGCCGCAGCGCCGGTCCACCTGCGTCCCCGGCACCTCGACAGGCAGGCCGGCTCGCAGCGCCGCCGTCCGTCCGATGGCCGGCGACTCGCCGCTGGGGTAGCCCTGGCCCAGAATGCAATCGTCCACAGCCGCCGGGTCGAGGCCGGAGCGCTCCAGCACCGCCTTCGTCACGAGCGATGCCAGCGTCTCAGCGTCCACGTCCTTCAGCGCGCCACCGTAACGCCCCACGGGCGTACGCAGCGGCGTGCAAATCACGGCCTCTCTCATGACGTTCCTCCTCTGGTGATTGGTGGCGGGCGCGCACATTGTAGCGCTGATCAAATCTTCCCCATGCTGCTAAGATCCGGGTAATCGCTCACCCGCCCAACCAGGAGATTCACGATGACGACGACCGAACGCCTGACTCATTTCCGCAACCAGGTGCTCCACATCGAGCCCTCACCGCGTTGGATCCGCGGCTTCTCCGGCGGAACTGCGGTCGTGGACAGCAAGAATGCCATCCTGGTCCGCTCAACGGCGCCGCGTCGCGGACGGCCCACCTACTACTTTCCCATCGACGAGGTGCGCATGGACCTGCTACAGCACTCGTCTACCACGAAGAACGACCGCCACATCGGTGACGCGACGTACTACAACCTCAAAATCGGTGACAAGGTCGTCGAGGATGCGGCCTGGAGCTTCGGCGAGCCCTACGCTACCGAGGACGTCGACCGCGCCGACGCCCCGGACCTGCGCGACTACGTCGCCTTCGAATGGGACAAGATCGAGTCGTGGTTCGAAGAGGCGGAGGAGATATTCCGCCACCCACGCGACCCCTACAAGCGCGTCGACTGCATCTCCAGCACCCGGCACGTAAAGGTCACGTTGGGCGGCGAAGTCGTCGCGGAGACCGACCACCCGATCATCCTGTTCGAGACCGGCCTCCGGCCCCGCTACTACCTCCCCAAGATCGACGTCCGCATGGAGTTGCTGCGCGATAGTGACACGCACACCGCCTGCCCCTACAAGGGCACCGCGTCCTACTACTCAGTCGATGTTGGCGGCAAGCTGTACGAGGACATGGTCTGGTACTACCCTCAGGCCCTGCCCGAGTCCATGCCGATCGCCGGTGGCTACGTCTGCTTCTACGACGAGAAGGTCGACGCCTTCGAGGTCGAGTAGAGCAATCGCCGGCGGGAGCGTCGTTCGCTCCGTGCCTGCACGGCCCGTCGCGGTCGCCGCAGTCTCGGTTCATCATGCAACGCGAGATACATCGCCGCGAACCAGCCTGCAACCGTCCAGCCAAGCCCCGCGTTGATCAGGAACACGAACGTCTCGCGCCCGTTGGCTCTCAGGATCGCGATAACGAACGGCAGGAAGTAGAACACGAATCCGAAGGCCACCCACGCCGCGAGGTTGATCTCATCCATCGCCGTGATATGAAACGTCATACCGGCACCGCTTCGACTTCGACCGTGGGCGTCATCGTGCAGACGCAGCGCGACCGCGCCGTCTCGCCACGCGGCGGGTATGCGTGCAACAGTAGCGCAATCACGATCGCACTGAACACGACACCGTTGTAGATGAAGTGCAGCTCGACCCGCGGTATCAGCAGCTGTGCCAGGCTTGTCGGCTCGCTGGCTCCGAAGAAGAAACTGTCCGTCGCGCGCTGAAAGATCAGCGTCGAGTGCTCAAGCAGGTGCCATGACTGCACAGACAGGGCGATCAGCCCGATGTTTCGCGCCATTCCGACAGCCGCTCCGCCCGTCAAGAAAATAGCGCTCCACGTATAGACCGAAAAACCGAAGTGGACCGTCTCGCTGCGGATCAGGTCGGGCATCCACACGCCCAGCAGACCCAATGCATCCACCCGGTCCACCCCGAGAAGATACGTCTGTACCACCTGCACAACGTGCTCGAACATGTGAAACAAGATCACCGCGAAGAGGATCAATAGCGCACGCCCGTGCCATGGTCCATTGATTCGTTCGTAGAGCTTCATGCCGCTTGTCTCCCGTGGTTCGTCCCTGCTCCGGCGCCGAAAGGGTGGACGCCGGAGCAGGGAACTGAACCACGTCGTAGGTCCTGGCCGATTTACGGCTCGAAGATCGCAGCCGTAACGTTGGCGCAGGCGCTAACTCCGCACCCGCCCGTGAACCTGGACATCTGTGATTGGAGCTGGCCCGGGACCATTGCCCCGTGGGAACGCACGACCAGGTGAACTTCTGCCGTGTTCGCGTCCACCAGGGGGTTGCACAGCGCCGCGAACGGACCGTCTCCGGCCGCCACGCAGTAGGTCGAGTCGCCCTCCCGCAGGGTTGCGCCGAAGCCAACCGCGCCGATCACGCCCACCTGCTTGCCGCCACCATAGAAGACGCCGATGTTTGCGGGGTTGTTATTCGCGTTCGCGCCTACCGTGGCGAGGACGTCAGGCAGATCGCAGGGGCCATCGCAGCCCGCCGGGTTGTTGAACAC
>DASTLN010000085.1:0-11493 GCA_035714925.1 Dehalococcoidia bacterium
CGTGACAGACTGCGTCTTGGAGATCTTCTTCGACATGAGGCGCGTGCGCTCCAGCATGTTGAGGAAGTCGGTGTTGCCGCCGAAGTTGAGCTGGTAGGTGTGGTCGATGCGCACGCCGCGGTTCATGAAGAGGTGCGCCAGGGTGCGGTGGACGATCGTCGCGCCGACCTGCGACTTGATGTCGTCGCCGATGATCGGGACGCCGGCGTCGATCAGCCGCTGCGGCCAGTAGCCCGTGGGGTCGGAGGCGATGAAGACAGGCATGCAGTTGATGATGGCGCAGCCAGCCTGCATCGCCTGCTCCACGTACCACTTCGTGGCCTCTTCGGAACCGACGGGGAGGTAGTTGATCAGCACCTGAGCGTTGGACTCCTTGAGGACCTTGACGACGTCGGCGGAGGGCGGGTCTGCCTTCTCGATGACCTGGTTGAGGTAGAGGCCGAGGCCGTCCAGGGTGCGGCCGCGGTGGACCATCACGCCGGTCTCTTTCGGCACGTCGGCGAACTTGTAGGTGTTGTTCTGGCCCGAGAAGATCGCTGTGCCGAGGTCCTTGCCGACCTTCTCCTTGTCGACGTCGAAGGCGGCGACGAAGTTGATGTCACGGATGTGGTAGCCGCCGAGGTTGACGTGCATCAGGCCGGGGATCTCCGTCTCCTCGTCGGCGTCCTTGTAGTAATGCACGCCCTGTACGAGTGACGAGGCGCAGTTGCCGACGCCGACGATGGCTACGTTGATCGGTTCCATGGGTTCTCCTTTGGCTGGGCCGTCCGTGGCGGGTTGGCGCCGGGCGCGGTCCGAGGTAGCGCCGGGCCGGTCGTCGTAGAAGAGGTCTGACTGGCGCAGGCCCACGATCTCGCTGGTGAGCGCCATGAAGCGCTGCGAGGGGCTCTTGGTGCCGGCCTTGATCTGGGAGAGGTAGCTTTCGCTGAGCTCGTAGCCGCGGCGGGCGAGCTCGGCCAGGAGCCAGCGTTGTTTCTGGCCGCGCTGTTCGAGGACGTCAAAAAGCCGGGTTTTGAGCATAGGTAAAGCTTTCTTCACAGATATTATCGGCCGCGCCGCGCCGCGCCGTCAAGGTTAAGTTTAGTTGTCGAGTGTGCTCCCGATACCAGTGGTAACATTGTCGCGTGGGAACATTTCAGGTCGCTGTTGAGATTGGGAGCAGTGACGGCAGCCAATGGGAGTTCGTGGAAGCGCTGGTGGATACTGGCGCGAGCCACTCAATATTCCCAGCCTCGTTGCTGCATCAGCTCGGGATCGAGTCCACCGAGACGTGGCCGTTTCGGCTGGCCGATGAGCGTCAGCGTGAATTCGGCATAGGGCAGGCTCGAATGCGAATGTTCGGCCGGGAACGTGTCAGCACAGTGGTCTTCGGTGATGACACGATGCAACCCATTCTCGGGGCTACCACGTTAGAAGACTTCATGTTGGCAGTGGATCCGGTCAGACAAACGCTTGTCGAAGTACCCGGCCTTCTTATGTACCTCGAACCAGAAGACTGACCGGCGCCCAGGAATTCGTCCGCCAGGTACGTCCTAAATCAGCGTGATCTCTTCGCCGCCGTCGACGCCGAGGACGTTGCCGGTTAGCCACTGCAGGCGCTCGTCCGAGAGCACCGCTATCGTCTGGGCGATGTCCTGCGGCGTCGTGGCACGGCCCATGGGGTGGCTCTTCTGGACGCGCTCGAGCAGCGCGATGCCTTCCGGGATACGGCGCAGGGCGGGCGTGTCGGTAACGCCGGCGCGGATTGCGTTGGCGGTGGCCCCGATCGGCGCGAGCTCGAGGGCGAGCTGCCGCAGGTTGGACTCCAGCGCGGCCTTGGCGGCGGAGACGGCGCCGTAGCTTTTCATGACGCGGGTCGAGCCGGAGCTGGTCATGGCGAAGATGCGGCTTCCCTTGCGGATCAGGTTGGCGGCCACGAGGTCCTGGACCCAGTAGAGGAGGCTGTTGGCCATGACGTCGAGCGTCATCTCGAGCTGGCGTTGGCTCAGCGATGACTTGGGGTCGTCGCCAATGACGGGCTGCAGGGCGCCGAAGGCGAGCGAGTGGAGGACGACGCGGACGAAGGAGCCGTCCTTCGATGTCTCCTCGATGATCTTGGCCATGACGTCGGCGCGCTTGCCGGCGTCGGCGGCGTTGACGTTGAAGAAGACGGCGCGCCGGCCGGCGGCCTCGATGTCCTTCTGGATCGCCTCGGCGTTGGGCAGCGTGGCGCGCATGTCGAGATGGACGCCAAAGATGTCGAATCCGTTCTTGGCCAGCTCACGCGATGTGGCGCCGCCGAAGCCGCTGGAGGCGCCGAGGATCAGCGCCCAGCCTTTGCTCTCAGAGCTCATTGAGTTCTCCTCCAGTCGCTGGCGGACGTTTCCGCCGTGGCTGGTTCGGCGTCTGCTTCGGGTGCGGCCGGTGTGAAGACACCTTCGGTCTCGACGAGGCGCTTGAGGAAGGCCTTGGCGTCGCCTTTGCTTTCGAGCTTGTCGCGCACGGCGGCGAAGAGGTCGGTGGCGGTCACGACGCAGTAGCGCATGCTCTCGGCGGCGATACGCAGCGATTCGGTGTGCTGGCGCTCGCGTTCGGTTGGCGCGACCTGGTTGTGCCCGTTGATCACGATGAGGCCGAAGGCGCGACGCTTGTCCTTGGAGATGCGGCCTTCCATGCGCTCGCGAAGCCTGTAGTGCGGCTCCATGCCGACCTCGCCGGGGCTGGACTCGGCTTCGACCATGACGGTCTGGGAGCCCATGTTGAAGATGGCCGGCTCGTCAGGCTGGCTGTAGCCGGTCGCTCCGAGCAGCGTCAGGGCGTCGCGGACGGGCAGATCGAAGCCGTACTTGCCTTCCTGCCAGAGGATACGGCGGTAGCGGTCGAGGCTGCGGTACTCGTTGCGCGCGGCGTCGAGCTCGGCCTCGAGCTCGTCGAGCTTCGCCTCGGCGTCGTCCATTTTGGTCCGCGCGTCCTCGACTCCGGGCAGGGATATTTCCTCGATCCAGTCGGGCGCGGAACCCTCGGCTTCGTTGAGCAGCGTGTTGCGGATGGCGGCCGAGAGGCTCGCCGCTATCTGGGAGCGCTGCTGGCCGGTGACGTTAACCGCCAGCGCCGGGATGAAGATGACGCGGCCGCCACCTACCGGCACGTCGACGGCGACGGCGGCGCCGCCCGGGCTGCGGGCGATGACCTTCGCGCCGGGGTAGCCGGCGGCGCCCTCGGCGATCGAGGCGCGGTAGAGGAAGGCGGTAGTGCTATCGAGGAAGCCGGCGAAGGGGTGCTCCCAGTCGAGGACCTTGACGGCACGTCCGTTGGCGGGCTTGAGGTATTCGGCGCCGTAGTTGGTGCCTTCGGGCGCGGGCAGCCAGTGGTAGCGATGGAAGCCGGTGAAGCCGAGGACCCGGTTGTGCGCCACGTCCGGGTAGGCGAAGCAGACGACGAGGCCACCGCGGGTCAGGAAGCGCTCCGTCTCGTCGTGGCGGCGGCGCAGAATGTCGACAACGCCGACAGCATCAGCGTTGGTAAAGCCCTCGGCGATGGGGAGGTCGTCGTAGGTCTTGTAGTCGCCTTCGCCGCGCGCAACGTCCTCGACGAACTTCGAGATGCCGAGCATCGGGTCGATCAGGAGCGCGTCGAAATCGAAGAACGAAAGGGCGCTGGCCCAGTTGTAGTTGTCCATGGCCGGGTCTGGCATGCCCTGGCCGATTGAGAGAATACGCATCAGATTTCGCCATCCAGATTGACGCTTCGGAGGTACTGGCGCAAGCCGGGCGCGATGTCAGGGCGGCGCAGGGCGAGCTCGACGGAGGCTCGCAGGAACGCCAGCGGGCGGCCCGTGTCCAGCCATTTACCCTCGAGGCGATAGGCGTACATCCCTTCCTCCGCGGCGAGGATGTGCAGCGCATCTGTGATCTGAAGCTCGCCGCCGAATCCGGGCTCGATGCGGTCGATGGCGCTCCAGATCGCTGGCGTCAAGACGTAGCGGCCGACGATGGCCAGGCGGCTGGGGCTGCTCCCGACCGCCGGCTTCTCGACCATGTGCGACAGCTTCGTGACGTGGTCATTGAGCGCTTCACCGGCGACGATGCCGTAGCTCGACACCTCGGCTTCAGGGACCTCGGCCACGGCTACGACGCTGCCGTGGCGCTGTTCGTAGCAGTCGAGGAGCTGACGGGTGGCCGGCACATCGGCGGCGACGATGTCATCGGGCAGAAACAGCACAAAGGGCTCGTCGCCAACCTGGGTGCGGGCCGTGTTGACGGCGTCGGCGAGGCCGCGGGCTTCGGGCTGGCGGACGTAAGAGACGTGGGCCATGGTTGAGATTCCCTGGATTTGCTCGAGGCGCTGCGTGTCGCCCTTCTTCTGCAGCAGGTCTTCGAGGTCACGGGAGCGGTCGAAGTAATCTTCAATGGCGCCTTTGCCGGACGACGTGACGATGATCACCTGCTCGATGCCGGAGTTGGCGAGCTCCTCCACGGCGTAGTGGATGACGGGCCGGTCGACGAGCACGAGCATTTCTTTGGGGAGCGCTTTAGTGGCGGGAAGCATGCGCGTGCCGTAGCCAGCGGCCAGGATGACAGCCTTGCGGACTGGATGCAGGACGCACCTCTTTGAATCTAGATTCGCGTCGGATTGTAGCACGGGGCCTGATCCGGGCGGTGCTGTTGCCTGACGCCTGACAGCCATACAATCCCCGCGGAGGTAAGCCAATGCCCTATCTGGAACGCGACGGCGTGAAGCTCTACTACGAGGAGGCCGGCGCCGGCGACCCGGCGATGCTCCTGATCCACGGCTGGACGTGCAATCACACGCACTGGGCGGCGCAAGTGGCGCACTTCTCGAAGACACACCGCGTTGTAACGGTGGACCTGCGAGGCCACGGTGAGAGCGACGCGCCGCAGCAGGAGTACACGCTGGAGGGCTTCGCGGACGACGTAGCGTGGATGATCGGCGAGCTGGGCCTGGAAAGGCCGATCGTCTGCGGGCACAGCATGGGCGGATTCGTGACCGTGATGCTGGGCAAGAACCACCCGGAGACGCTCAGGGCGCGGGTCATCGTCGACTCGCCGGTGATTGCGTCGCCTGAGTTCAAGAAACGGGCCGTCCCGTTGATCGAGCGTTGGCGGCAGGCCGACTACCTGGGCGAGGTGGGTGAGTTCATCGGGACGATGTTCAACGAGCTGGACACGCCGGAGACGAGGGCTGAGATCACGGCGCAGATGTTGCGAACGCCGCAGCACGTCCTGACGTCGACGATGTGGGACACGGCGCACGCGGATACGGCCGGGGCGACGGCGGCAAACACCGGCCCCCTGCTGGCGATTTACGCCGGGCTGTTCCCGGTCAACCTCGCGGAGGTGCGCGCGCTGGTGCCGGGCTCGATCGTTGGGCAGACGGTGGGATCGGGGCATTTCAACATGGTCGAGGTGCCGGAGCAGGTGAACTCGATGATCGAGCGGTTCCTGAAGAAGTGCGTCCTGTAGAACTTTGTGGCTGTCCCATCGCCCAGTCTGCGCTATGATCCGAATATCGCCCGTATGGCATCCCCCGCTTCGTTTAGCGCCTTTGTTTAGCGATAGAAATCAGGAGGAGACATGAACCGCTTCGCCAGCCCACTGATCCGGCTTATCGACCGCGTTGCGCCGCCAGAGACCGTCTCGGCGCACTGCGACATCCCTTGTGGCATCTACGACCCGCACGCGGCGCAGATCGCTGCTCTTACCGTGCTGCGCATGAACCAGCTGATAGCGGGCCTCGAGATGGCCGGTACCGACAAGGAGTCGATGGACAAGTACGGTAACTCGATTAGCCGCTATATCAAGGCCAAGGAAGAGCACGCCGAGCTGTGCAAGAAGGAAATCGACATCCTGTGGCACGACTACTTCCGCCCGGAGCACGTCGAGAAGTACCCCGACCTGCACACCAAGATCTGGAACGTCAACAAGCTGGCGTCGCGCAACAAGCAGAACGCGGACGTGGCAGCGGCGGAAGAGCTGCTCGCGGCAGTTCGCGAAATTGCGCAGATCTTCTGGGAGACAAAGGGCGTCGCGACTCGCGTTGCGGGCTCGAACCAGGCCGTCGGCGGTGAGCTCGTCTACGTTAGCTAACTGGTCGTCATTTTCGAGCCGTCAGACTAAAGAGGCCGGGTCAAAGGACCCGGCCTCTTTTCATTGCTTTGAACCGGCGGAGGTGACAGATTAGGCGCGCATGAAGAAGCTGGTCGGCGTCGTATTCGGGTTGGGGCTGCTGCTGTCGGGCCTGCTGTCGGGGCGCGTTGTGCGCCGTTTCGTCGTGGGCGGGCGTAGCATGCTGCGGGCCTACGCGCCGGGCGACCGGCTGGTGGTCGAAGGCGTGAGCTATCGCTTTCGCGCGCCGCGCATCGGCGAGGTGGTGGTCGTGCGGCAGCCGGGGGCGGACGGGCGGCTAGACCTCAAACGCATCGCTGCCGGCCCGGGCGCCGAGGTGACGGTACGTGGCGCGCCGGACTTCCTCGGCAACCAGGAGTGGTACGTGCTGGGCGACAACCTGGACGAGAGCACGGACAGCCGCGAGCTGGGGCCGGTGCAGACGGGCGACGTGGTTGGGCGCGTTTGGTTTCGTTACTGACTCAGTAACAGATTGCAGATAACAGATATCAGGCTCAGCAGGAGAAAGTGTTAACTGCGGAAGTAGCAGCGGCCGTCCGGGCGTTCGTTCAGCGGCGTTGGGCAGGTCCACTCGGGATCGCTGAGTTGCTCCGCGTTGAAGGTGCGGTGGCAGAACGCGCAGTCGAGGTGACGGTGCTGGGCCGGGCCGGTGAACGGCGCGAATAGCGATTCGAGTTCGAGGCGTATGGGGTCTTCCGCCGGAAGGAACTGCGAGAAGTCGCCCGTGGGTTCGGTCCGGACGAGGCCGCCGCCCTTGCCCTTGCGGATCTTCTCCTGAAGCATCATCAGCCCGGTGAGCAGCGACTCAGGCCGCGGCGGGCAACCGGGGACGTAAACGTCGACCGGGACGATGAGGTTGACGCCGGGCAGCGTGCTGTAGCCGAAGGCGAAGGGGCCGCCCATGGTGGCGCAGCCGCCGAACGCGATAACCCACTTGGGTTCCGGCATCTGAAGGTAGACGCGGCGCACGGCCGGCGCCATTTTCCAGGTCACGGTGCCAGCGACGATCATGAGGTCGGCCTGGCGTGGCGAGGCGCGGAACACCTCGGCGCCGAAGCGGGCGAGGTCATACCGGGAGGTGGCCGTCGCGATCATCTCGATGGCGCAGCAGGCGAGGCCGAACATGGCGGGCCACAGCGATGAGCTTCGAGCCCAGTTCAGCAGGTTATCGACGGAGCCGAGCATGAGATTCTGCTCGAGGTCCTGCTCGACAGTGGTTGCCTGGGGCTGGTACATCGGGATCGAGAGGTCGTGCTCGGCCATACGCCTCGATCTTAGGGGCATGGCGTCGCTAAGGGCAATGCGGCGGTCGGCGCGCTATACTCGCGCCATCCGCAAAGGAGGCAACCACATGGCAGCGCGCGTAAAGGGCCTCGGCCACGTCGGCATCTACGTACAGGATCTCGACGCCATGAAGGCGTTCTACGGCGACTTCATGGGCATGACGTTGACCAAGTGCAACGACATGATGGCGTTCTACAGCACCGATCCCGAGGCCGTCGACCACGAGATCGCGCTGATGAAGGGGCGTCCTTCGGCGGAGGACCCGCATCTGATCCAGCAGATCTCGCTGCGCGTCGACACCCTGGACGACGTGCGCGACTTCCGACGGCGCATCATCGAGAAGGGCTACAAGATCCGCGAGATCGTGACGCATGCCAGCGCCATCGGCTGCTACTTCAGCGACCCGGAGGGCAACAACACAGAGGTCTTCTGGCTCACCGGCCTGACCTCCTGGGCGACCGTCGGCGTGCCGATCGACATCGAGCGGCCGGACGAAGAGGTCATGGCAGACGTGCGGGCCGTCTGGGAGAAGGTGCGCCACATCCCCATGGGCCAGAAGCCGGACGCAGAGACCAGCAAGGCGATCCGTGAACTCATGGGCCGGCCCGCGCCGGTCGAAGCCAGTTAGGTCGCGATCTGAGGCGCGAGAGCGCGTAGCTTCTCGACGGCGCGTGGCAGCGTGTTGAGCAGGCGGTCGATGTCTTCGAGCGTGTTTTCGTGGCCGAGCGTGACTCGCAGGCTGCCGCGCGCGATGTCGGCCGGGACGCCCATGGCGGTGAGGACGTGGGATGGCTCCAACGAGCCGGTGGTACACGCGGAGCCGCTGCTGGCGCTGATGCCGTTGAGGTCGAGCTGAATCAGGACGGCCTCGCCTTCCACGCCTTCGAGGCAGCAGCTGAAGCTGTTCGGCGAGCGCTTTCTTGGGTCTGAAGGGCCGGTGAGGCGGACGCCGGGCATTCGCCGCGGCAGCTCGGCGGCGAGGTGGTCTCGCAGAACGAGGACGTGCGCCACGTTGGCCTCGCGCTCAGCCTCGGCGAGCTGTAGCGCCTTCGCGAAGCCGACGGCGCCTGCCACGTCCTCGGTGCCGGCGCGGCGGTTGCGCTCCTGCGAGCCTCCCAGCAGCTGGCCGACGAACGGCGTGCGGGGCCGGACGTACAACGCACCAACCCCCTTCGGTCCGTAGAACTTGTGCGCCGCGAGTGACAGCATGTCGACGCCTAACGCGTCGACGTTGAGGTCTAGCGCGCCGGCGGCTTGCACGGCGTCGGTGTGAAAGACGATGTGGCGGCCGAAGTCTTTGGCGGTGCGCACCAGATCGGCGATGGGCTCAATCGTCCCGACCTCGTTGTTGGCGTACATGATCGAGACGACGGTCGTGTCGGGCCGCAGCGCGGCGCGCAGGTCGTCCCGGCTGACGAAGCCCTCGGCGTCTACGGGCAGGTAGGTGGCGCTGAAGCCCTCGCGCTCCAGCTGCTCGACCGTGTGCAGTACCGCGTGGTGTTCGATGGCGCTGGTGATGATGTGCTTGCCGCGGCGTTCGGATGCAAAGGCGGCGCCGCGGATGGCCGTGTTGTCGGACTCGCTGCCGCCGCTGGTGAAGACGATGTCGTTGGTGCGCGCGCCAAGCACCTCGGCGACGTCGCGGCGAGCGGCGTCGAGGGCGCGGCGCGCTTCGCGGCCCTCGGCGTAGATGCTGGACGGGTTGCCCCAGGTGGACTCGAGGACGGGTCGCATGGCATCGAGGACGCGAGGGTCGAGCGGCGTGGTCGCCGCGTGGTCGAGGTAGACGCGCCCCTGGTCAGCCATTACGCGTCGAGGTTATCACGGTCGGGGCACGAGGTTTCTGGTACCTTTGTTCGTGATGGACGGTACGCGGGCGAGCATTGTCGAGTTGCTGCGGCATGGTGAGGGACTGACCGTCGAAACGCTGACGGAGTCGCTGGGATTGGCGGCGGCGACGGTGCGTCGCCACCTTGACGTGCTGCAACGGGACGGGCACGTCGAACGCGAGGCCGCCCGGCGGGCGACGGGGCGGCCGCACTACGTTTTCCAGCTGACGCAGGCGGGCCGTGACCTGACACCGGGGCACTACGTCGGCGTAACGGAGCTGCTGCTGTCGGAGCTGCTGGCGCTCTCCGCGGCGGATACACGGGGCAAGGATGGCTCCGCGGTGGCCCTGCTGGCATTCGAGCGCATGAGCGCGGCGCTGCTGCAATCCTGTGAAGGCCGGGTGACGGCGCAGAACTTGACAGACCGGCTGCAGCAAACGGTGGAAGCGCTTTCCGCGGGTGGCTTGATGCTGGAGACGGAGCCGCGACAGGAGGGCTTCGTCATCACGGTGCGTGATTGCCCCTGCCGCTGTGCCGGTTCGGCACAAGAAGCGGTGTGCCGGCGTGCCGAGGAGATGCTGGGGCGACTGCTCAGGACAGAGCTGCGTCGCGCGGAGCCGGCAGACGCCGAGGTGTGCAGCTACCTGGCTTTGAGCTAGGGCCCGGACCGGCTGATCCCGCAAACCGGAGACCGATTCGCGGAATTTGCTTTCTCCTGATCGCTACCCGCTGATGAAATCGTCAGTATTTCGTGGGCGCGGCTTGCTAAGAAGTCGTGAAGCGGCCTCGTAGAAGCGGTTCATTTCCAGACTGCTGACCGGAGCACGCCGAGGCTGGCGCGGATCGAGTCAGTGGAGGGCGATGCGGGTCGCCCGAGGGGTATTGTCAAAGGCCGCCAATCCGACCATACTTATGGAGTCTTTTCTACTGTGCCCCTAAAGGAGCAAACATGGTTACTGGCAACGCAATCGTCACCGTCACCGACAAGGCCGCCGAGAAGGCCAAAGGCATCCTGGCAGAACGCGGCGTCGAGAACGGCGCGCTGCGTGTTTTCGTCGTTTCCGGTGGCTGCTCTGGCTACTCCTACGGCATGGCCATCGCTCGCAACCGCGAGGAAGATGACATCGCAATCGAAGCGTCCGGCATCACGTTGCTGGTTGACGCTGAGAGCGCGCCGCTGCTGGAAGGCGCCGAGGTCGACTATGTTGACGACCTGATGAAGAGCGGCTTCACGATCTTCAACCCGAACGCGACGCACAGTTGCGCCTGCGGTTCCAGCTTCCAGACAGCCGACGGCTCCGGCCAGGCGAAGTCCTGCTGCTAAGCCGCCGCAAGTAAGAACGAAGCGCCCTTCAGCCGAGGGGCGCTTTTCTTTTGTCATCCGGGGCTACGCCCCAGAGACGCCTGCGAGTGTTCAGGGGGGAACAATGGAAGCATTCGATGCCGTGCGCACCGTCCTGGCGGTTCGGGAGTACCAGGACAAGCCGGTGCCGCAGGACCTGATCCGGCGTATCGTCGACGCGGCGCACCTGACCGCGAGCAGCCGCAACGGGCAGCCGTGGCACTTCATCGTGATCGAGGACAAGGAGAAGCTGCGCCGCATCGCGCCGCTGGCCAGGACGGGGCCGTACCTGGACCAGGCGCCTGTCGCGATCGCGGTGGCGTATGAGAAGGACTCGGTCTACGGCGTGTCCGACACAAGCCGTGCGATCCAGTCGATGATCCTGACGGCGTGGTCGGAGGGTGTGGGCTCGAACTGGGTCGGCTTCGACGGCACGCTGAACGACATCAACGCGGAGATCGGGTTGCCGGACAACCTGCAGCTCGTCGGCGTGCTGCCGTTCGGCTATCCGGTGAAGAAGCTGGGCAAGGGCAAGAAGAATCGCAAGCCGTTCGGCGAAGTTGTGCACAAGGAGCGCTACGGCACACCCTATGCCTAGCGGCGGGCTCGGCCGCGGCCGGGAGCCGAGCTCCGAATCTGCCTGCGCTTCGAGGCGAGCGCAAGCAACCGTCTGAAGAGGCGAACATGGTTAAGACACGCATCGGGATAATCAACAAGACCATCAACATGCTCGACTTTCTGCTGGCCGAGGACGCCGGGCTATATCGAAAGTACGGACTCGAAGTCGAGTTCGATACGCTGGCGGGCCTCCGTAGCATCAGGGCCCTCCAATCGGGCGAACTGGACGTGATCGTGTCCATCGGTGCAGCCATCCGCGCCAGGATGCAGGAGCAGCTCCCTCTCAAAGTCCTCC
>DASTLN010000086.1:0-4713 GCA_035714925.1 Dehalococcoidia bacterium
TCTCGTTCCTGGCGCCATACGTCAGCGAGGATGAGGGCGAGGGCTTCGGCCAGGGACGCATGCCGGGCGAGCCGTCCCGCTGGACCGGCGATCGCGACATGAGCTGGGTACGGCTACGGCCGGAGCTGGTCTGCGAGGTCAGGTTCGACTACCTGCAGGGCACGCGCTTCCGCCACGCCGCGACGTTCAAGCGCTGGCGCCACGACAAGCCGCCGATCGAGTGCACCTTCGACCAGATCGCCACGACGCCACCCTACGAGCTACGCCAGATCTTCGCCTAGCCCAGCTCCCATTGCGAGCCATCGACCGCCATGAAGAGGCGAAGCAATCCTTGACGAACCATCCTCAAACCGCCCACCGCCAGGTTCCGGAGGCGTAGAACCCCACGATCTCCCCTCGGTGGGGTGAGTGCGGTCAAAACCAGACAAGCCATCTTGCGCCTGTTACTCGTGAGCGCCATAATTCTATGCGCCTTTGGCGCTGGAGGGGATAGTGCGAATTAAACGATGGCTGCTTCTTGGTGCTCTCTGTTTGTTAGCGACTGGCGCTTCCTGTGGTGGGGATAACGAACAGTCACCACAGGAAGCGCGGCCGACGATCCCGGCGTCACCGTCCTTGGCGATAGCTGAACCCTCGCCGAGGCCCTCCGCCACTGCGACACCCACGCCCCCTGAAACTCTCTTGGCTTTCGCACGCCGCGTACTGCTCCCGACCTTCCTTCCAGACTCTCTCGCAGAGAATACCGGCTCCACTGAGACTCCGTACGGCCTGCAGACCACATATCAGGTCGAGGTCGAAGGCAGAACCTTCACGTTTGAAAGCTACACATCGGAAAGTGGCGAAGTGCTCTCCCTTGATATCTACCTTATTGAGTCTAGCATTGACGTAGCCGCCGCAACGCCTGAAGGCATTCCTGATGTTTTCGCCAGATTCTTCCAACCCATTGAACCTGGCACCTCGGAGTGGATCGCCGGTAACTTTCAAGGAGCTCCTTCAGTCGAGATCTGGTGGGATAACCAGGATGGCAGCCGCGAGTTCCGCAGCACCATCCGGGTTGGCACGACTGCGCCGGATGGGGTCGGAAACAACCTCCTGGCGGCCTGCCTTATTTTTCCCGACAGTCCTTCTATAGAGAACAAGTCCTGTTTCGTCCCAGGGCCCGAGGCGTCAGCCCAGTCCCCGCCATCGCAGCAGACAAACCCGCAACAGGAGTCTGAGTCTGCGACGACGGAGGCGCAGTCTCAGCCCGGAAATGCGGAGCAAACGGCTTCAGAGAACCTCTCACCCGGCTTCAATTTCACTTTTGGCACATCTGTGCCGGAAACCGACCGCAAAATCATTCGTGAAGGTCTCGAATATGCCCGTATCTTCGTCAATCAACGTTTTGGGGTGGACTCCCCACCCACGAGCGTCTTTGTTTCAGCCAATCCCGGGGAACTTACCGATATGTACATGAGCTACTTCGGTATCGGAACTCAAGCCCGCAATTCGATTATAGGCAGATGGCAAGGGCTTTCCGCCGAAGCCGGATTCAGAAGCATCTTTATCTTCCCTGGACCTGGTTGGCGCGACCAGCGGGATCCGCAGATCGTACTTGCGCACGAGTATTTTCACGTCATTCAGTATGATCTCATTGGGCAGCCACTTGCGGACATCGCCCGCACCACACCCCCGCCGCAGCTCCGGGTTTATGGACCGAACTGGCTGATTGAAGGTTCGGCTGAACTAATAGGACGCCTCGCTGCGGCACAGTTGAGCGGTCAGAGTCAGGCTGGCATGCTGGCTCAACAAGCGTCTGAAGCTAAGAGCAGCATTGCAAATCTGCAATCGATGGAAACACCGGCCGGATTTCAGACGGTCAATCCGTCATACCAACTCGGGCTGCTGGCTTCTAATCGCCTTACCTCATCGATCGGACTGGAAACGCTCGCGACATACTACCGTCTGATTGGCGGCGGCATGGAATGGAAGTCCGCCTTCGAAGAGGCCTTCGGCATATCACCCGACACCTTTTATACAGAATTCGCCGACTTTAGAGCGAACGGATTCTAGCTTCCTGCCATCGCGGTCCCTTCAATTGGGCTCCAAAACACGGGAACAAACCGGCGCCGGCAAGGCCTCCTGTATTAAGGCGATGTCTGCGTATGTCTCATCTTGGAACAAGAGTCTACGGTTCGCGTCCTTCGCCTGTCGTTGGGCATCCAAGAGAGGGCTCCGAAAGGTGGAACAGGAACCGTGCCCGGAGGCGAGAAGCGTGCAACGACCAAGCAATAGGGAACGGACTAGTGGGCGATATCGGTGCGAGCGAACACGGCCTCGTATTCGCCGGTAAACACGCGTACCCACGACTCCGGCTCAGCGTCGAGACGATGCGATAGCGGCGAGCCCTGCTTGATCAGCACGACCTCGATGTCGTGTTCCTCGAGGATCTCCTCCCAGCCGGGCGCGACCGTGCTGAGCGTGAGGAACTCGTTCATCAGCTTCGCCCCGTAGAAGTCTGAGCGGCCGTCGATGAAGACCTTGCGCGGATACAGCTCGTTGATCAGGTAGCCGCCCCAGTCGTAGTCGTTGAGCATGCGGGCGCCGGGGTAGTTGTCACGCAGGAAGTGCGCCCCTGCTTCGGGGTACTTCACGCTTCCGTGGTCGAGGCGAGGCTCGGCGCGTAGCTGTTGCGTTGGCGAGCCCGCGACGAAGGCCGCGATCAGCAACGTGAACACGCCAACGAGCACCCAGTTGATCGCCGAGTGAGGCCTCGGGCGTGCCTGCTGCACCGTCGCCGAGGCCCAACCCCACAGCTCCGAGGCGCGCTGCGACGCCACGAGCAGGAAGACGATGGCGAACAACGGCTGATTGCGAACCGACTGCAGCGTCAAGAAGCCAAACACCAGCACCAGCAGCGGCAGAAAGAGGTCCCGCCGCCGGCCGAATACGCCCATCGCGACGAGCGAGAGCAGCGCCAGCGCGAACGGCAGGAACGCCACGTCGTGGAAGTCGGGCGACTGCCACTCCGCGATCAACTCTACGTTCGTGTTACCCGGCTCGATGTATTGCAGCGGGTAGAGCAGCAGCTCCAACGGGTTGGGGTTGAATAGCATCGCAACGACGCAGGCGACCAGCGTCAGGTAGATCGGCTTGAGGTCGAGCTGCTGCTTCCAGATGTAGCGCTCCAGCGTCTGCGACAGCGCATACACGCCGACGACAGCGAGCCCAAACATGACGCCGAGGTGCAGGTTGGCCCAGACAACCGTGATCACCGGCAGCAGCCAGAGCCGGTTGGCGCGGCCCGACTTGTGCTCGAGGCAGATGGCGATGAAGGCGGCGAAGAGCAGCCAGGTGAACACCTGCGGCCGCACCGTCCAGTAACGGAAGGTCATGACGCCGGCCCAGAGGAAGAACAGCATCGCGGCGTTGCGTGAGGCGCCCAGCGTCAGGCTGGTGCGATACGTCAGCAGCAGGGCGCCCAACGCGACCGATGCGAAGAGCACCAATGCCAGGCCGTAGCCCCCGGCCGACACGGCACCGTAGATGACGACCTCGGACAGCCACTCGTGCGCCACCCAATGCGCGCCCTCTTTGGTGAAGGAGAACGGGTCCGCCGTGGGGACGCTGAGGTTCTCGACGATGATCTCGCCGGTGCGCAGGTGCCAGAAGTAATCGGGGTCAGTCGTGCCGACGAACGCGGCGCCCAGCAGGAAGACGCAGGCGATGATCAGCCCAGCCCGCGTGACGTCGATCGACGGCAGCGTGAGCGCTGATGAGGTGCGTTTCGTATTTAGTGAAGCTTCAGCCATGAGGTGGCGAGAGACTCCGAGCTCTCACCATCATGTTCGGCAGGCGGCACCGCGAGGCCCAGTCGTCAGCACGCACTGCGAGGAGCGCCGAGCGACGAAAACGATCTCGGGACGGCGTTAGGCAGTAATCCACTGGCATACGGGATTGGGCTCTGTTTCTCGGGCCCGCCCTCTAAGCCCCGCTGCGCCAGCGAAACAGCGCCCGGAGCGCGACCCAGACTAGCAAGCCGCCGAAGCCGCCGAACCCGCCGAGTGTTGCGTACGTGACTTCGAAATAGAGGTTTCGCCGGTCGACCACGACGTCAAGACTTCCTGCGAACCCTGGCAAGAAGGCCAGCGTCAGGCCGACGAGAACCACCAACGACATACGGGGGAACGGTCCCACGTGCCCCGTAGCCGTTGCCTTGAGCAGCAGCCCGATGAGCCGGCCATACTCCGCATACATCTCCACCGGATCGAATCCAGTCCTCCCAGGTCGCAGTCGGTAACCAGGATCGCCCGGACCTAGGTCGGCCCAAAAGTCAGGCGGTTGGCGGCGGGCGTAGCGTCTCCGCTTGCGCTGCATACACGAATATTCGGCTAACGAACGATAGTTGTCTACAACCGCCCGTCCTTGGGATTCACCCGCTTCGTCTGGCGGCCTCGCATCTCCGGCGCCATCTCGGCCCACGGGTCGTAATCGGGATCAGGCGCCTCTTCCGCGGGGCGTTCTGCCTCCGGGACGTTGCGCAGGTTGACGCGGATGCGGGTCCAGGGCGAGGACGGGCCGCGCATCGAGTCGATGAGCACATCGCCGGGAGTGATGTGGGACGCGGCCGCGGCATGGCGCGCCTTCCAGCGCTCGAGGCCGGCCAGCGCGTCGGCCTTGTGCTCCGCGTGCGCGATCGTGATCAGCGGATGAATCGACTGGCGGCGGCCCGTC
>DASTLN010000087.1:0-9316 GCA_035714925.1 Dehalococcoidia bacterium
CGCGCATCGGCGATAACGACGCGATAGGTGGGCTGCTTCTTTTTGCCCACTCGCGCGAGTCTGATTTTCAGCAATTCATTCTCCTCTACAGACCGGCTTCGCTAGCGAATGCCGAGCATCTTGGCCGTCCGGCCCGAAGCCATGGCCTGCATGAGCTTCTTGGCTTCTTTCCACTGTTTGAGCAGCTGGTTAACGTCCGCGGGGTTGGTGCCGCTGCCTTCTGCGATGCGCTTGCGGCGGTTGCCGTTGATGATGTCGGGGTTGTGCCGCTCTTCCGGGGTCATCGAGAAGACGATGGCCTCCATGCGCTTGAAAAAGGTATCGTCAATCTGCGTCGCCTGCAACTGGCGCTTGATATTACCCATGCCCGGCATCATGCCCAGCAGGTCGCCGATGGGCCCCATTTTGCGCACCTGCTGCATCTGCTGCACGAAGTCGTTGAGGTCTAGCTGACCGGATTTGGCGCGCTTGCCGAAGTCGACCATGTCCTCCTGGCCGACCTGCGCCTGCGCCTTCTCAATCAGTGTCATCACGTCGCCCATTCCGAGGATGCGCGAGGCGAAGCGCTCCGGATGGAAGGGCTCCAGCGCATCGGGGCGCTCCCCGGTACCGATGAACTTGATCGGCAGGCCGGTCATGGCGCGGATCGAAAGCGCCGCGCCGCCGCGGGCGTCGCCGTCCATCTTGGTCAGGACGAATCCGGCGATCTGAGTGGCGCCGCCGAACTCCTCGGCGACGTGCACGGCTTCCTGACCGGTCATGGCGTCGACAACGAGGAGGGTTTCGTGGGGTTGGAAGCCGGTCTCGAGCGCCTTGATCTCCTCGATGACATCCTCGTCCAGCTGCAGGTAGCCGGCGGAGTCGACGATCAGCGCCGTGGCGTTGCTGCGCCGCGCTTCGGCGACAGCCTCGCGGGCCAGCTTCTTGATGTCGCTCGAATCGCCCTCGAACACCGGGATGTCGGTCTGGCGGCCCAGGGTCTTGAGCTGCTCGCCGGCCGCGACACGGTAGGGGTCGGCGGAGACGAGCATCGGTCGGCCGCCATTCTTGCGCAGATGCAGGGCCAGCTTGGCAGCCATCGTGGTCTTGCCGGCGCCCTTGAGGCCGAGGAGCAGGATGACGGTAGGAATCTGGTCTGCGATGGTCAGGGTCGCCTGGCTGCCGCCGAGCATCGCCGTCAGCTCTTCGTTGACGATGGCGATGACCTGCTGCGGGCCGGTGAGGGACTGCAGCACTTCGGCGCCAGAGGCGCGTTGGCGCACGGCGCCGATGAAATCGCGCACGACGCGGAAGTTCACGTCCGCCTCGAGCAGAGCGACACGCACCTCGCGCAGGGCCTCGTCGAGGTCCTTCTCGCTTACGGTGCCGTGGCTTGAGAGGCGGCTGAACACGCGCTGGAGCTTGTCGCTAAGCGCATCAAACATAAGCCCTTCAATTCTAGGGCAGGAACGAGGAACAAGGAACAGGCACCGATGCTAAGCTCACATCGTTTGGAGCAGCGCAATTCGACCAGGAGCGAATGATGGAGCTACTCGAGTACCTGCGGACGTCCGTGAAGACGGTCAACGACATGGTAGAGACGGCTATGCAGGACCTGACGGATGAGGTCGTGAACTTCCACGCCGGCGGCACTTCGAACACGATCGCGCAACTGCTGGCGCACATGGTCTCGGGCCAGGACCTGCTGATCAACGACCGGATCGGCGGTGGGCGTTCGCTGCACGAGACGGGCTGGGCGGAGAAGACCGGCATCCCGCTGGAGCGGCCGCTGATCTGGGAGCGCGACGGCTGGGAGCTCGACCTCGCCGGCTTCGATGCCTACCGCAAGGAGATTGCCGGGCGGGTGGAGTCGACATTCGCGGCGCTGACGCCGGCGGACCTCGAGCGCGACATCGACTGGCTTCGCGGCATCAGGCGTCCGCTGCCGCTGATGACTCAGACCGTCTTGATCAATCACGGCATGGGGCATTGCGGCGAAATCTCGACGCTCAAGGGCATCCAGGGCCTCAAAGGCTTGCCGATCTAGGTGACGAGGTCATTCTGAGGCCGGTGCGTCTGGTTCAGACGTGAGATGGCCGCGCCGGCTTGACGCCTCCTCGCCATGACCAGGGTGTGTCAGACGGGCAGGCCCGCCTTGCGGAACATCTCTCCGCGGAGGTCGCGCAAAGCCTGCGTGGCGTCGCCGAAGTAGGTGGGTGAGTGGTGGCCCGCCAGCACATTAGGCTGGAGCGCTTCAAGGCGCTCAAAGACGCGCGACGTATGGGGGCCGACAGGCAAGTAGTCCGGCATCTGGTCGAGCACAGCCAGGGCGGGTTCGACGATGTCTTTGTCCGTTACGGCGGTTGTTCGGCCGAAGGCAGTGAACAGGTCGCTGACAAACAACGTGCCCGTCGTTTCCTCGTAGGCCGTGATCGCGTCCCAGGAGTGGGGCACGTGCGGTGTAGTGATGAATCGCAGCCGTCTTTGGCCGAGGTCCAGCGTCTCTCCGTCAGCGATGGCGCGAATCGGCTTTGTGAAGAAGTCGCCGGCGCGCGAACCCAGCGGGCCCTGCACCGGCTCAGCGTTTGGTGCGACGCCGAGGAAGTCGTTCAGGGCGCCGCACTCGTCGGCTTCGAGGTGCGACCAGCCGATGTAGCGCAGCTTCGCGAGGTCGATGAGGCTATTGAGGGCCTCCCGCGTCTCGTCGAAGATCGCCCTGCCACCGGTGTGGTAAAGCAGCGGCTCGTCGTCACGGATCAGGAACTGGACGAACGTGACACCGCCACCCTCGCGATACGTGGCGATGCGGAAGATGTCGGGCGCGATCTCGTGGACTTCGGTTGACACCGCGGTTGCCTCCTCTGATGACCGGCTTACCCGATGTCAGGATACGTCGTGCAGGGTCATCCCGAATTAGTTTGGAGGCGTCGGACGGCCTATCATGAGGCCTGGAGTAGACGCGAAAGTTGCAACCGGACGACGAACAACCGAAGAACGGCACTCCCGGCGAAGAGGGCGACGACGGTAGAACCGTAGTCCGCATCCCGCGTCCAGGACGAGACGCGCCCACTGCCGAACCTGAGTTGCATGAGACGATTCAGGGCACCCGCCCTGGCGACCGTACGATCCGGCTGACGCGGCCGGGGGAACAGAAGCTGCGCCGCATTGGCGCCGGCGCCTTCGAGGCGACGATCAACGTGTTGCGCCCGACGACCCGGCTAGGGCGATGGACGGCGAACCTGCGCCACGTCCTCATCGGCCGGCCGATCGCAACGGCGGATCAAGCACACGAACGGCTGAGCAAGTTCAAGGCGCTGGCCGTCTTCTCCTCAGACAACCTCTCGTCTTCTGCTTACGCGACGGAGGAGATCCTGCTTGTCCTGATCCTGGCAGGGACAGGTTCGCTCAACTACTCGGTACCGATCGCGTTTGCGATTGCCTGCCTGGCCGCGATCGTCGTGACTTCATATGTGCAGTTGGTGCGCGCCTATCCCGGCGGTGGCGGCGCCTACGCCGTTACGAAGGAAAACCTCGGCACGTCGACCAGCCTAGTCATCGGTTCGACGTTGTTCGTCGACTACATCCTGACCGTCGCGGTTTCGACGGCGGCGGGCGTGGCGGCGATCACGTCTGCGGCGCCGGAATTGTACAGCGCGCGTATCGAAATCGCGGTTGCCTTCGTGGCGCTGCTGACGCTCGGTAATCTGCGCGGCATCCGTGAATCCGGCAGCCTGTTCGCGATCCCGCCGTACATCTTCATCCTCAGCTTCGGCGGCATGCTCGGCGTTGGTCTGGTGCGCCTCTTGCTGGGCGACGACCTGCATGCGGCGACGCAGACGAGGGCGCTGGAGGAGGGGACACAGGCGCTGACGCTCTTCCTGCTATTGCGCGCCTTCTCGTCCGGCGCCGCCGCGCTGACGGGTATCGAAGCGATCGCCGATGGCGTGCCGTCATTCAAGGCGCCAGAGGCGCGCAACGCGTCGGTGACGCTGGTATGGATGGCGTGCATCCTGGGCTCGTTCTTCATCGGCACGACGATCCTTGCGACGCAGTTCGATATCATCCCGGCCGAGGACCGCACGGTGGTTTCGCAGATCGCTTCGACGGTGTTTGGCGACGGCCCGCTGTTCTACGTGGTCCAGGTCTCGACGGCGATGATCCTGGTGCTGGCAGCAAACACGGCGTTCGCAGGCCTGCCGACCCTGGCGTCTGTCATGGCCCGCGACCGCGTCATGCCGACGCAATTCGCGTTTCGTGGCGACCGGCTGGCGTTCTCGAACGGCATTCTCGTCCTGGGGGCGGCGTCGTCCGCTGTCCTGGTCTTGTTCGAGGCCGATACTCACAAGCTGATCCCGCTGTACGCCTTCGGTGTCTTCGTGGCATTCACAATGTCGCAGGCGGGCATGGTGGTGCACTGGCGCCGCCTGAGGACGCCGCACTGGCGTGCTTACCTGGCGCTGAATGCGCTCGGAATGCTGGTTACCGGCGTTGTAGCCGTCATCGTCGGGGCGACGAAGTTCGTCGATGGCGCGTGGCTTTCGATGAGCGCGATGGGAGTGCTCTACGTCGTGCTGTGGAGCATCACGAAGCACTACGAGGACTCGAACGACCAGCTCGGCGTTGGCCTGACGGACGAACGCAGCATCGCAGAGCACTTCTACGGAGTGTCGTCCGGCCGAGCCCACACGGTCATCGTCCCGGTGGAGCAGATCAACCGAGCCGTCCTGCGCACGGTTGCGTATGCCCGCACGCTGTCGGCGCAGGCGGTGGCTGTCTATGTCACTGACGAGCGCGAGGCAGGCGATGCCTTCCGGCGTCAGTGGGAGGAGTCGGTGCCCGACGTGCCGCTAACGGTCGTCGAGTCTCCCTACCGATCGCTAATCGAGCCCCTGATGGCATTTATTGAGGGCATGGACCGTACTCAACCCGGGCAGGCCGTGACGGTGGTACTGCCGGAGTACGTCGTCAAGCGCGTCTGGCACCGAGCGTTGCACAATCAGCTCGGCGTGCGCCTGAAGAAGGCGCTGCGCAGCCGGCCCAACACGATCATCGTCGAAGTGCCGTACCACCTGGAGCGTTAGTCGCATCGAAGCCGATGCTATAGTTGAGTCCCATGGAAGCTGAGCTAAAGCAAAAAGAAGAGCGCCTGCTCGACATCCTGCGCGAGATGGGATCGGTCGTCGTGGCGTTCTCCGGTGGCGTCGACAGCACTTACGTCGCCGCCGTCGCGCACGAGGCGCTCGGGGAGGGCGCGCTGGCCGTGACCGGCATCTCGCCTTCGATACCGAAGTCAGAGGTTGAGGAGGCCAAGGAGCTAGTCGCCAGCATCGGCATCGCCCACCGCCTGATCGAGACACACGAGCTGGACCGCGAGGGCTACGTCGAGAACTCGCCGGACCGTTGCTTCTACTGCAAGGACGAGCTGTACACGCTTCTGGGCGAGATGACGCGGATCGACGGCTACGACCACGTCGCCGATGGCTGCAATCTGGATGACACGGGCGATCATCGCCCCGGCCGCCGTGCCGCCGCGGACCACGGCGTGCGCAGTCCGTTGATCGAGGCAGGCCTGACGAAGGACGAGATCCGGGAGCTTTCGCGGCTGCGCGGCCTGCCGACGTGGGACAAGCCGGCGATGGCCTGCCTCTCATCGCGGATTCCTTACGGCTCGCCGGTGACGGTCCAGGTGCTGGACGAGATCGAGGAGGCGGAGGCCTTCCTGCGATCGCTCGGCATCCGTCAGCTGAGAGTGCGACACCACGGCGACATTGCGCGCATCGAGCTGGACGAGGGCGGAATGGCGGTCCTGATGAGCGGCGGCCGCCGCGGCGCCGTCGTCGAGCGCTTCAAGCAACTCGGCTTCTTATACATCACGCTGGACCTGGCAGGATTTCGCTCGGGCAGCATGAACGACGTCCTCAAGACCAACGAAGCCTGATCGACCGATGACCACAGACCGAGACGCCGTCCTGGAGGAGCTGCGCGGCGCGCTGGCAGAGCTGCGTCGCGATTCTGCGCGCATCGTCGCGAAGATGCACATCGGCGCGCCGCGCAAAGAGCGCCGCGAGCTGGAGCGACAGCTGGCGGCCTGTCGCAAGCGCGGCAAGGCGCTGGAGCCGCAGGTCGACGCGTTGCTGCCGGCCGCGGAGGGCGAGATCAAGGAACGGCTGGAGAAGGACGCCTACTTCCTGTCCCAGCTGCGCACTTTCGGGCTCGCGCCAGAAGGGGAGGATGAGCCAGCATGACTGAAGCCGGGTTCGACGTGGTCACACTGGTCGTCACGATGACGATCAAGCCGGAGCAAGAGACGACATTTCTGCAGAGTTGCCGCGAGTTCGTCGAATGGGTGCACGCCAACGAACCCGACACGTTGCTGTACGTGCTGACGAAGCACTCCTCGCGAGAGCACACCTATGTGTGGGTGGAACGCTACCGCAACGAAGCCGCGGTGGAGGCACACCGGACGAGCCCGCGGATGACAGAGGTGCTGATAGTCGTGCGGGAATGTCTTGACGGCGCGCCTGAGGTACAACGGCTGCAGCAGGTCATCCCGGCTTAGGCGTATCCTTACTAGGCTGCCGTCGACGGCGCGAGAGAGGTTCAGGACATGCTGAGCAAAGAAGACAACGAGACGCTATGCCGAGTAGGCCCCGGGACGACGATGGGCGAGATGTTTCGCCAGTACTGGCTGCCGGCGTTGACGTCGGACGAGCTGCCGGCAGTGGATTGTCCGCCGGTACGTATCAAGCTCCTCGGCGAGGAGCTGATCGCGTTTCGCACCACGTCCGGTGACGTGGGGCTGATCCACAACGCCTGCCCGCATCGTGGCGCGTCGCTGTTTTTCGGGCGTAACGAGGAGGAGGG
Organism: Dehalococcoidia bacterium; assembly: GCA_035714925.1. Taxonomy (GTDB): domain Bacteria; phylum Chloroflexota; class Dehalococcoidia; order DSTF01; family WHTK01; genus WHTK01. Next base: position 6,844 of record DASTLN010000087.1, read on the forward strand.
CCTGCGCTGCGTGTACCACGGCTGGAAGTTCGACGTCAGCGGAGACTGCGTCGACATGCCGTCCGAGCCCGCGGAGTCTAACTTCAAGACGAAGGTGCACGCGAAAGCGTATCGCACGCACGAGCGCAACGGCATCGTTTGGGCCTACCTGGGGACGCGCGAGGACGCGCCGCCGCTGCCGGAGCTCGAGGCAAACCTGTACCCGGTCGAGGATACGCGGATCACGGTGCTGCACCGGGCCAACAACTGGATGCAGGGCTGGGAGGGCGAGATGGACACCGTCCACGCCGCGTTCCTGCACGGCGGCGCTGCCCGCATAGACCAAACCGAGCCGGGATCGTTGGTCTACTACGAGATCAAGAATCGCTCCGGCAAATTCAGCGTGCGCGACACGGAGTACGGCACCGCCTACAGCATGTACCGCCCGGCGGAAGAGGACACGTACTACCACCGCATCGGCCACATGCTTTTCCCGTGCTTCGCGATGGTGCCGCCGGGGCCGTTGGGCGCCGGGCCGGCGTTCATCGCCTACGTGCCGATGGATGACTACCACACGCTGGAGTGGAACGTCTTCTCGCGCCGCCGGCGCATCATGCCCGGGAGCGGCGACATCATCGCCGGCGTCCGGCGCACGGACGGTCCAGACCGCGACTACATCCCGAATGGCACGGGCTGGTTTGACCGCTACAACCTGACGCAGAACTTCGAGAACGACTTCATGGTCGACCGCAAGGCGCAGAGCGAGTGGCTTAGCTACACGGGCATCCGCGGCATCCGCCAGCAGGACATGGCGATGACCGAGAGCATGGGCCCGATCATGGACCGCAGCCGCGAGCACCTGGGCACGACGGACGCGCTGATCATCCGCACTCGGCGCAAAATGCTGGCCTGCGCCCGGGCGCTGCGGGAGAACGGCGTCGTGCCGCCCGGTGTTGATTCGCCGGAGGTTTACCACCAGCGCTCCGGCGGGATCATCCTGCCGCGCAGCGCCGACTGGTGGGAGTCGACGAGCGAGCTGCGTGAGAAGTTCGAGGTGGGCTCGGAGATGCCGGCCGCCGAAGTGCCGCTGAATTAGAGGTGGCTTCAGACCTCAAGACGATTCGTACCGATCACACGGGCGCCCTGAGGCGTCCCGAGTGGCTCAACCACCTCTATGAGCGCGCCGGCGAAGGCAACGCATCGCCTGACGAGGTGAGGGCGGGGCAGGGACGCGCCGTCCGTGAGGTGATCGAACAGCAGGAGGCCCTCGGGCTGCCGGTGGTGAGTGACGGGGAGTTCTGCCGCATCGGCGGGTTCCAGGAGAGCTTTGGCGGCGCGGTCAGCGGCTTCGATGCGCAGCCCTACGTCTTTCAGCGCCGCGCGGCGCAGGCGACAGCCAGCGCCAGCGCCCGTCCCGGCGAAGCGCCCCAGCGCATCGAGACGGGGCTTAGCGGGCCGGGCACGGCGATTTACAACCGGCTGCCGGTGAAGGAGCGCCTCCAACTGGTACGCAACCTGATCGCGGAGGAGTACGCGCGGGCTAGCAAGGTCGCCGGCGTGCCGGTCAAAGTGACGCTGATCGGGCCCGACCGCATTTCACAGCGCTTCGAGTATGAGAACTCGCGCGACGTTTACGCGGACATGGATGCGTTTCTAACCGATGTCATCGCTATCGAGCGGCAGATGATCGCCGAGGCGGTGGACGCTGGTTGTCGTTACATCCAGATCGACGAGCCCGGCTACACGGCGTACGTCGACCCGCCGCTGCTGAAGCAGATGCGCGAGCGCGGCGAGGACCCCGAAGCCAATCTCGAGCGCTCGATCCGCGCCGACAACGCGGTCATCGCTGACTTCCCCGGCGTGACGTTTGGTGTCCACATCTGCCGCGGCAACAGCGGCGGGCGCGGCGGGGCGGGCTGGCACCGCGAGGGCACCTACGACGACATCGCCGAGCAGCTCTTCGCGGGGCTGAAGTTCGACCGCTTTCTGCTGGAGTACGACTCGGAGATGGCGGGGTCATTCGAAGCGCTGCGCCACTTCCCGAGGCACAAGGTCGCCGTGCTCGGGCTGCTGAGCAACCACGGCGACGTCGAGACGCCGGAGTACCTGCACAGGCGCCTGGAAGAGGCGTCCCGCTTCATTGACCTCGATCGTGTGGCGTTGTGCCCGCGCTGCGGTTTCGGCTCCGCCGACGAGGAGACGCAGTGGGGCAAGTTCGCCGTGATGCAGCAGGTGGCTAGCGAGGTGTGGGGTTAACCAACCCTGTCATTGCGAGGAGGCGTCAAGCCGACGAAGCAATCTCACCAGCATCGAAAGCGTCTCGGTTTACGCGAGATTGCCGCGTCAGCCTCCGGCCTCCTCGCAATGACAGGATTGGCCTGAGCCCTCAGGCAGTCGCCAGACGCGCAGCATCCCGCCCGGCGACTTTCTCGCGGATCGCGGGGATCAGCTCTCGCCCGAACTCGATGGTGTCTTCGAAGGGGTCGAAACCGCG
>DASTLN010000088.1:0-6346 GCA_035714925.1 Dehalococcoidia bacterium
CGGTTCGGCGCCCTTCTGCAGCAGCCGGACCACCGTCTCTACCGCCTCCGCGTCGGCGAACTCGGCGTCCGGCGTGTGTGAAAGCGCTTCAGCGCGCGCCGGGTCCTTGAACACGATGAGCTTCGCCAGCAAGAGCGCCGCCGCCGCGTCAGAAGGGGCCAGTACCATGGCCTCTTCCAGCAGCGCTTCGGCGTCTTCTCGCGCGCCCGCGTCGAAAGCCGCCCGCGCATCTTCGACGAGTCTGCGCGTCTCGCTCGGAATCGCCGCCGCCAGCCAGTCCCGCACCTGGCGTTCCGGCAGCGCGCCGATGAACTCGTCCGCCACCTCGCCGTCGACGAACAGCTTGACCGCCGGGATGCTCTGGATGCCGTACTGCGCCGCCACGGCCTGATTTTCCTCCGTGTTCAGCTTCGCCAGCGTGAACCCGGCACCCTCTTCCTCGGACAGCTTCTCAAGGATCGGCCCCAGCTGACGGCACGGACCGCACCAGGGCGCCCAGAAGTCCACCAGCACCGGCTTCTCATGGCTCGCGGCCAACACTTCCTCTTCGAAATCGGCTACGTCGATCATGTCTTCCTCGCTCCAGTCCTGCATTGATAGTGGCAATCGTGGCACATCAGATCAAGTGCCGGGCGTCATGCGCGCCTCACGTCTACAATCGCCTAACGAATCTCAGGAGGTAACACGTGTACGAACTCGAGGGCAAGGTTGCGATTGTGACGGGCGCCGGCGGCAGGCGCGGTATCGGCCGCGCCATGGCGACCCGGCTGGCTCGTGAAGGCGCCGACGTCGTCGTGACCGACATCATGAAACCGCCTCGACCGGAAGACGAAGAGGTCGGCTGGAAGGGCATCGACAGCGTCGTCGCCGAAATCGAAGCCATGGGCCGCCGAGCCCTCGGCCTCTACTCAGACGTCACGGACGCCGGCCAGGTCGACGAGATGGTCGAGCGTACGATCAACACGCTGGGCAAGATCGACATCCTCTGCGCCAACGCGGGGTCCCAGCCCGGCGGCGACCGCAAGCTGCTGATCGACGTAGAAGAAGCCGACTTCGACCTGGTGCAGCGCGTCAACGTGAAGGGCACGTTCCTTTGCTGCCGGGCCGTCTGCCGCCACATGGTCCAGCGCGGCGGTCCCGGCAAGATCGTCATCACCTCGAGCCGGGCCGGCAAGCAGGGCACGGCCCGCTACGCCACCTACTGCGCCTCTAAATTCGCCCTCATCGGCATCACGCAGTCGCTAGCGCTGGAGATGGCGCCCTACAAGGTCAACGTCAACGCGATCTGCCCCGGCCTGGTCGACACGGAGCGCGTGAGTTACATGGCCGATGCGCTGCGCCCGGACGACGTCAGCGCCGAGGACTACCGTCAGATCATGCTGGAAGACCGCGCCCGCATCATCCCGCTCGGCCGCCCCGCGCAAGGCGAGGACATCGCGAACACCGCTGCGTTCCTCTGCTCCTCACAGTCCGACTACCTCACCGGCCTCTCGATCAGCGTCAGCGGCGGCATGGGCATGGATTAGCTACCACGCGTTATCCCACCGGTCCCGGAAGCTGACCTCCGAGATCGGCTTGCGGTGGTTGCGACCGTACTTGCGGTCCGGCCAGCCGATCGGCAGGATGGCGTGAATCTCGGCGCCCTCCGGCAACCCGAGGAGCTTATTGATCGTCGCCTCCTCTTCCTTCCACAGCGTCGTCAGCACGCTGCCCAGCCCCAACGCCGTGATCGCCAGCAGCATGTTCTGCACCGCCGGCATGACCGACGCCGCGGTGGCGCTGCGTGACGCGCTGGTTGCTGCGCCGGGCGGACCGGAGCCGGGTATCGAACACGCCGCGATCATCACCGGCATCTGCGCCCACGTCGTGCGCGACTCCGGGTTGCCGTAGCGCTGCGCGCCCAAGGTGTCGTAGATCTCGGCCAGCTGCCGTTTGATTTCCGGGTCGCGGATCACGATGAAACGGTAGATCTGGCGGTTGCCACCGCTCGGCGCGTGCGTCCCCACCTCGAGGATCTGCTCGATCAGCGAGTCGTCCACATCCCGCGACGTGTCGATCAGCCGGATCGCCCGCTGCTGCGTCGCGAAGTCCTTCAATGTTGCGATGTCCATTTCGGCTCCTTTGCTCCCTGCTATGGCAACTCGCCGGCTAGTCTACGTCGCCACGCTTGCTTCGCATCGCTCTCGCGCTGCTCCGCCCCCACCCCATTGTGGAAGGAAGTCTGGGGGACACCCCCAGACCCCCGCGCATGGGCTTCGCCCCCGCTACCCCTGCTTGGGCGCCTCCGCTAACCCTGTAGCGGGACGGCGCTGGGTTGCCCTCATCTCTTATCCAGGCTCGCTCACACGACCTGGGTGTAGAGGTCTACGAGCGCGACCCGACCGTTATCCATCACCTCTCGCTTCGCCCGCTCGAACGCCGGGCGCAGGTCCTCCGTCCGCTCGATCGGTCCCTCGGCCCAGGCGCCAAACGATCGCGCCATACCTACGAAGTCGACCACCGGGTCGTCGATATCAATGCCGACCGTCTTGTTCTCCTCGGGCCGACCCCGCGTCCGCGCCATCATTGCCTGGTGGCCCAGGTCGTTGCCGTAGGTGCGGTTGTTGTACATGACGATGAGCATCGGGATGCGGTGATGCACCGCGGTCCAGATCGCGGCCGGCGTGAACAGCAGGTCGCCGTCGGACTGCACATTGATCGTCAGCCGTCCGTTGTCGCGGTTCGCCAGCGCCACGCCGATCGCGTGGCTCAGGCCCTGGCCCAGCCCGGCGCCGCCGCGAGTGTCCTGGTGCTGATGCGGCGACGTGAAGTCCCACAGCCGGTCGAGCCAGCCGCGCAGGTCGCCGTTGCCCAGCACCCAGTCCGTGTCCTTGACCACCTCCCACAGCTCCGCCGCCACGGTCGAGAGGTGCAGCGGGTGCTCGCCCGCCTTGTCGCGCGCCGTCTTCTGCGCCTCCGCAAGCGACGTTGCACTCATCGCGGTCAGCCGCGCCCGTCGCGCTTCGATCTCGTCCGAACTGCCCTCGCCACCACGTATCCGCGACTCGACCGCGTCGGCCAGCGCCGGCAGCGCCAGCGCCGTGTCGGCCGCCATCGACAGCGCCGTCGGGTACAGCGCGCCGTGGTCGTCGGCCCAGCTCTTCGTCGTCAGGTGCCGCAGCGAAACGTCGATCAGCTTCGCGTCCGGTAGCAGGACGTCCTCATTAGTTCGCGTCTGCCAGTTCTGCCGCGTCAGCAGCTGCTCCAGGTCGTACACGTCGAAGGCAACGACCACGTCCGCTGCGGCAAGCAGCTCATTCTTCGACTCCGTGGCGTAGAGCGGGTGGCGTGTTGGGAAGCTGAACAGGTCGCCGCCCGTGACGACGGGGATCGCGAGGCTCCCGGCCAGGCGCAGCAGACCGTTCGGAGCTTCTGCGGTCCGCCCCAGCATGTTGGCGAGGATCACCGGACGTTGCGCCTCGACCAGCATTCGTGCCGCCTCAGCGATGGCAGCGGGGTCGGCGGCCAGACGCGACGGCAGGTTGAAGCGCGAAATGTCCGGCATCTCGAACGACGCGTCCAGCTTCTGCTCCTGCACGTCGGTGTCGAAGCAGACGTAGACCGGCCCCTGTGGCTCGGACAGGATCAGGTTGTAGGCCCGCACCAGCGATTCGACCGCTGCCTCCGGGCTTGCCGGCTGGTCGTCCCACTTCACGAAGTCGCGCACGGCGGTGCCCTGCACGTTGGCGGTGTGGATCCAGTCGATCCACGGCCGCCGATGGTTGGCGTCAACAGGCCCCGTGCCGCCCAGCACCAGCACCGGGTCGCGCGCCAGCCAGGCGTTGAAAATCGCCATCGATGCGTGCAGCAAACCAACGATGTCATGCACGAAGGCCGCCATCGGCTTGCCGGCCGCGCGTCCGTAGCCATGGGCGATTGCCACAGCAATCTCCTCGTGCGGGCAGAGGATCATCTCCGGTCGTGTGTTGCCAGCGTAGTTAACCAGCGAGTCGTGCACACCCCGGAAGGAGGCGCCGGGGTTGAGCGCGATGTACTCCATGCCCAGCCGCCGCAGCGTCTCGACGATGACGTCGGAGCCCCACTCCGGCTTCGTCGCCGAAGGAACAATCGTCGTGCTTGCCATGTATCACCTCGCCAGGATCTAAAGCGGAGAACCCGGTGTCCCCTCTCCCTGGGGGAGAGGGCTAGGGTGCGGGGTCGCCCCGCGTCTCGGCCAAGCGTCCCTACGGATAGAGACTCAGTACTTCGCGCCCAAGTCTAGCCTTACTCCGCCCTCGTGGCGAAGCTCCGCGCGGTGTAGGATTCGGGCGACGCCCCGCGGCCCGAGTTCAAGAAGAGACGGCCCATGATCAAGGTACTCGCGCCCGCCATCAAGAATCCCGAGCGCCGCACACTGGCCGAGTTCCACAACTACTGGGCCGTCACCCACGGCCCGCTGTTCACTAACACGAAGGCGCTGCGCCGCTACGTCCAGCACCTCACGCTGCCCGAGGCGTACGGCGGCCACGACCCGGCGCCGACCTACGACGGCTGCTCGATGTTCTGGTACGACGACCTCAACCCCCTGCGCAACCCCAGCACCGACCCCGCCGACCTCGCCCTGCGCGAAGCCGTCATGGCTGACGACCGCCAGCTCTTCGACCGCATCGACGGCTGGCCGCTCGACCACAAGAGCGCCTCGATTGTCGCCGAGGAGCGCGTCATCATCGACGGCGAGATCACGCCGGGCATGGTCAAGGCGATCTGGGCCGTGATCCGCAAGCCCGGACTCACACCGCAGCAGTGCTTCAAGCACTGGCACGAAGTCCACGGCCCGCTGGCCGCCAAGGCCCCGGGCATGCGGCGTTACGTCCAGAACCACGCCGTGATGGAGGCCTACGCATTCCGCGGCATGACCCACGATGGATGGTCCGAAGCCTGGTTCGACGACCTCGATTCCCTCTACCGCGCCGTCGCCTCGCCTGAGTGGAAGGCGCTACGCGAGGACGGCGCTACCTTGTTTGCCAACCCCATCGGCGTCGGCATCGCGCGGGAGCTGGTGCAGAAGGAGATCGGCCAGGAGCCACGTCGCTGGGCCGAAGGCATGTCGGAGGCCGACATCCGCGACCGCCTATCGAGTCAAGGCTACAAGACGCTTGCAGCAGACCCCAAATTCGCTGCGCAAATCAAGAAGGCAGACGAGGCGCATCTGCTCTGCGTCTGGACCGAAGAGCATATCGTCACGATCGACGAGTCCCGGATCGACGCGCGCCCGGAGGTCTAGCCGTCTGGCTTATCCTTACCTGAAACCGCCAGGAGGAGTGTCTTGCCCATCAACGTCCTCGGCATGATCGGCGTGACGCCGCCGGCATCGACCTCAACGGTCCACATCATTGGCGGCGGCGTGGACCCGGACTACATCGCCCGCTTCACGCAGGCGCACGAAGCCGCCGGATTCGATGCCGTGCTCATCGGCCACCGCTCGACCTCTGCAGACGGCTTCCTGATCGCCCAGCACGCCGCGTACAACTCGGAACGGATCAAATTCCTCCTGGCACACCGTGCCGGCTTCACCGCGCCGACGCAGGCAGCGCGCCGCGTCGCGACACTCGATAACCTCATCGGCGGGCGCCTCTGGCTGCACATCATCACCGGCGGCAGCGATTCCGACCAGCAGCGCGACGGCGACTTCATGGCCCACGACGAGCGCTATCGCCGCACCGACGAATACCTCGAGGTCATGCGCCGGGTTTGGAACGCGGAGGGACCGGTTGACTTTGAGGGCGAGTTCTACCACGTTCGCGGCGCGAGCTCCGACGTCAAGGCCGCCCAGGAACCCCACGTCCCGCTTTGGTTCGGTGGCGTCTCCGACGCCGCCATCCCCGTCGGTGCGAAACACTGCGACACCTACGCGCTGTTCGGAGAGCCGCTCGGCGAAGTACAGGGCCTGATGCGGCGCATCGACGCGGAGGCGGCTGTCCACAACCGCACGCTGCGCTACAACGTCTCCTTCCGTCCCATCATCGCCTCAACCGAGGAGGCAGCATGGCAGAAGGCCCGCGCGATCCTCGAAGGCGTCCAGGCTGCCGCGACCGGGAGCTTGATCGACCGGCGTAACGCCGAGTCCGCCCGGCGTCTGACCCGCCTCAGCGAGGAGGGTGAGGTGCATGACGAGCGCCTGTGGGTCTCGCTCGCCGCGGCGACCGGCGGCGAGGGCAATACCACCGCCCTCGTCGGCACCCCGGAGCAGGTGGCTGAGGCTATCGCTCGCTACTACGACCTCGGCGTCAGCGGCGTGCTGATCCGCGGTTTCGACCCCTTCGAAGACACCATCGAGTTCGGGCGAGAGCTGATCCCCGCGATCCGC
>DASTLN010000089.1:0-3546 GCA_035714925.1 Dehalococcoidia bacterium
GAATTGAACAGGCCTGAGGGGTCGTTCAGGGAGGCTCCTCGGGCGAAGGTCATTTTCACGACTTTCTTGTAGGTCTCGCCGGTGCAGATGATGCCGTCGTGATACCAGGTCGGCGTGCCCCGCCACTTCCACTCCTCGACCACCTCGGGGTCTGCCTCCTTGATCAGGGCGCGGATCTGGGCGAGCAGCTCGCCCCGCCAGTCGCCCAGCTCGGCGATTCTCGCGTCGATGAGTTCGGATGGAGACTCGCTCTGCGTCATGTCACCTGTCGCTTTCTCGCTTGTCTTGCGGTGAAGAGGCCGGAACAAGACTTAGTTTGGCGGGCAATCGGGCAATCCGGCAATCGGGTGTAGGGGCCGGAACAGGACTTAGTGTCGAGCTTCCCTTTTGGCACAGACTCGACGACGCAACGGCAACCAAGTCAGCCGCAGCTCCGACGACGTCGCCGGCGGCCTGCCGATGCTGTTGCAGGACGGGACAACACTTACGTCTACGGGCCCGGGCTCATCGCGATCTATGATGGTTCGGAGATGACGTGCCGGCTGGTCGACGGCCCCGGCTCCGCGGTTAACCTTTGCGACGAAGACGGTGAACTCATCGGCGAGTACACCTACGACGCTTACGGCGACGAGCCCTCGAGCATTGAGTTTAGTTAGTGCAGGTGTCAATCATCACGGGACCGTGCGAATCACATACGTAGCTGCCATTGTGTCCTGCTCGGCACTTCTGTGTGTCGCGGCCTGCGGTTCTCCAAACGAAGGTCACGAGGCTTCTGAGATTGAACAGATTAGGTTTGTCCTTTCACGCTTCTACGAGGAGGCATACAATCCGGGCGGAGATCTCGAGGCCGCTTACGTTCTCTTTGATTCGACGACTCAGAGCTCTTGCCCGTTCTCGAAATTCAAGGAGTTGGCAACCTTCGCCCGAGAATTCGTGGGTTCTCGTCGGTTAGTGTTAGAAGCGTTACACGCTCTCAACATCTCAGATACCGCCGCCAGCGTTGTTGTCGAGCTAGACGGAGGTGGCCTCACAGCGTCTTTCCTCCCCGAGGAGGTCACACTGCGAAAGGAGCAGGGTAACTGGCGTTACGTGGTAACGACGGATCCAACCTGCGAGTCGCTATTTGAGTTCTTCGACCTCGATCCGGGCGTGGAAGCGACTACAGAAGCCCAGGCAGACCCGAACTGCGAATTCTCGTACCCTGAATTTTGCATCCCACCGCCTCCACCTGATCTTGACTGTGCTGACCTCGTGGAAGAGTCGTTCATTGCCTCCCCACCCGACCCGCACGCGTTCGACACGGACGGAGACGGCTTCGGCTGTGAGGAAAATCAACCGCCTGACCGCTGAAACGCTTCGAAACAGATGTCCCTCCATGAGAAGGCCCACTCCCGTCAGGGCCAACGTGGTGGCCCGCTCCTCTCCAGTTGCCGCTGATTGCCCTGCTTCCATCCGCACTCGTGGTCGGCCGCGCCGAGACCGCGTGCATGCTGGGGTACGTTTCGCTTGGGCGCTGCAATCTCATAGACGGACTTCGAGGTCTTGGACATCGTCTGCAGTCGCCCAAGTACGCGGCAAAGAAGGACTCAGCCGATAGCAGCTTCGGGCAGTCCGGGCTCCAACACTGTCACTCGAAGCTGCGCAAAGGTTGCGGTGGTGCATGGCCCGCGATGGGCGCTTGTGGTGGACGGGGCGTTTGTGAAGCTCACGCCCGCTGCCCCTTCCACTTCGCGAAGGGCGGGCGCGCGCCCCTCTCCGTCGACGGAGAGGGGCTGTGATCGATGGTTGGGATGGTGGGCTGCGCTGGATCGGTGGACGTATTTCGGGGCGCCTGGATCCTCCGCCCGCGGTGCGGGCATCGGGATGACAGTGGGGCAGCTGACCGGGCGACTCAGTTCTGCGCGGCAGCATGCCCGATTGCCCGATTGCCGGGTATGGGGCTGGGTTGGGCGATCCGCCAGCTGGCGCGGATGTCGAGGTCCAGGGCGGCGGGATAATTGAGCCGGGGGTACCCCGGACCCCACTAAAGCGCTTCCTTTCGGGACGTGGCGGTGGTCTATCCAGCAATCGGCCAGCTGACGCGGACGTCAAGGTCCAGGGCGGCGCGGCCGGCTTCGGCGCAGTAGTGGGCGGCGGCGGCGATCATGGCGCCGTTGTCGGTGCAGAGGACGGGCGGCGGGACGAAGACGGGGACGGGTGAGCGCTGGCGCATGACCTCGCGCAGGGGGCCGTTGGCGGCGACGCCGCCGGAGAGCAGGATGCATCCGGCGCCGGTCTGCTGCGCGACGTCGACGGCCTTGCGCGTCAGGACGTCGACGACGGCGGTCTGGAAGCCGGCGGCGATATCGGCGCGCGGCGCGTCGCTTTCGGCGGCGACGCGGGCGACCGCGGTCTTGAGGCCGCTGAACGAGAAGTCGTGGCTGGCAGCGCCGAGCCAGGCTCGCGGCAGGCGCGGCGGCTTCGGGCCGGCCTCGCGGGCGGCGCGCTCGATCGTCGGCCCGCCGGGGAAGCCGAGGCCGAGCACGCGGGCGGCCTTGTCGAATGCCTCGCCGGCGGCGTCGTCGCGGGTGCGGCCGAGCAGACGGTAGACGCCGTGCGCCTCCGCCAGGAGCAGCTCGCTGTGACCGCCGGAGACGATCAGCACGACGGCAGGTAGCGACGGTGGCTCCGCTTCCGGCAGCCAGTTGGCGTAGATGTGGCCTTCGAGGTGGTTGACGCCGATCAGCGGTTTGTCCCAGGCGTAGGCCAGCGACTTGGCGGTGTTGAGGCCGACGAGCAGCGAACCGGCCAGGCCGGGTCCGGCGGTGACGGCGATGGCGTCGAGGTCGGAAGGCTTGCACTTTGCCTCCGCCAGCGCGGCTTTGACGACGGGCAGCATGGCCTCGATGTGGTGGCGCGAGGCGACCTCCGGCACGACGCCGCCGTAGCGGGCGTGGATGGCGGCCTGGGAGGCGACGACGTTGGAGAGCATGCGGCGGCCATCGGCGACGACGCCGGCGGCCGTCTCGTCGCAGGAGGTTTCGATGCCGAGGACGAGCATGGGGGTATGTTGGGGGCAATTGGGGAATCGGGCAATCGGGCGGCTAGTGGACTTCGTTGGAGCGTCGAAGGCTTCGCGACCTGCGCCCTTCCTATCGGGCGGGCTTGTGCGCTTCGCTTTCTATGAAACGATTCATCCGAGGGGACACCCCCTCGGGCTCCCCGTCCTTCCGGGGAAGGAGGCTGCGCCCCCGCTACCCCTGCTCTCGCCCACCCCGAAGGCTGCGCGTCCTTCGGGCTGGCCCCCTTGTGCGCTTCGCCTTCTTTCTAAGTCTTGATACCGAGGGACACCCCTCGGGCTCCCGTCCTTCCGGGGAAGGAGGCTGCGCCCCCGCTGCCCCTGCCTTCGGCCAATACCGATACTCGGCCGGCTTGCAAGCAACAGAACGATAGTGAAGGCGACGTGGCAGCTTGTTCGATTGCCGACTGCGGGATGGATGTGGCGTGAGGTGGTTACTGGATGGGGGCGGTGAGGAGCTGGTCGCCGATGACGACGTAGAGGTGGGA